>CAZULD010000010.1:3609-25744 GCA_964621135.1 uncultured Bacteroides sp.
GATTTGATAATTACCGGTGAAGGGCGCATTGACTCTCAGACGCTTATGGGTAAGGCTCCGGCAGGTGTACTGGCCGCAGGGCGTCACTGCGGTGTACCGGTTGTAGCAGTCGGCGGATCAGTCGATTACAGCGAGAAACTCTGTGACGCCGGTTTTGCCGGAATATTCTCTATTCAGCCGGGGCCACTGACGTTGAGCAAAGCTCTCGAACCGTCGGCTGCCGAACGTAATCTGGCGGCAACCGTCGGTCAGATAGTCAATTTTGCATGTGTTATTCAGGCAGATGCGTCGATTATGCGAAAAAATAGCTAAATTTGCAGAAAATAAAAGGTATGCCACAACAACTTATCCCGCAAACCGAAATTCCCGCCGATGTGCGTCAGGCCAAACAGAGGCTCGGCATCGTCGGTAATTCGCCCCTGCTTCTGGTAGCGGTGGCGAGGGCTATACGCGTGGCTCCCATCGATCTGTCGGTACTCGTGATCGGCGAAAGCGGCACGGGTAAAGAATTTTTTCCTCAGATCATCCACAACTACAGTCCCCGCAAACATTCGAAATATATAGCCGTGAACTGCGGCGCTATCCCGGAAGGTACGATAGACTCAGAACTTTTCGGACATGAAAAGGGATCGTTCACAGGTGCTGTGGCCTCGCGTAAGGGTTACTTTGAGGAGGCTGACGGCGGAACAATCTTTCTCGACGAAGTCGCTGAGCTGCCACTGACGACTCAGGCTCGCCTTCTGCGTGTGCTTGAGACGGGCGAATTTCTCAAAGTAGGCTCTTCCACGGTTCAGAAAACCAATATCCGCGTCGTGGCAGCTACGAACGTCGATCTTCTGAAGGCCGTCAGCGAGGGGCGTTTCCGCGAGGATCTCTATTACCGTCTGTCTACTGTCCAGATAAATATACCGCCGCTACGCGACCGCGGCGACGACATCATGCTGCTGGCGCGTAAATTCGCTTCGGATTTCGCAGAGCGTTACCGCACATCGCCTGTAACGTTCGACGATTCAGGACGTACGGCGCTCAGTCACTATTCATGGCCGGGCAATGTGCGCCAGCTTAAGAATGTAATCGAGCAGATAGCGCTCTTCGAAAGCGGCAAGACTATCGACAGCGAGATTGTCGGCAACTATTTGCCGGCCAATGCGACGGTCTATGCTCCGACACTGGCGTCGTCGCGCACACGATCGTATGACAACGAACGCGAGATGCTTTTCAATCTCATTTTCCGCCTACAGTCACAGATCGACGAGCTGAACGAGCGTATCAAGTCGGGCAGCGACGAGGTGGTCGGTACGGTCGTTGACCTTAAGGATGACGATGCGTCGTCAGCAAGAACTGTGACAGAACCCACTGTAGAAGTCATGCCTACAGCTCTGGTCGACATCAACCGTGCACCGGTTGTGCCGTCGCTCGTGAATCCTGAACCCCGGTCGCTCGAACAGAACGAACGCCGCGCCATTGAGGATGCGCTCGAGCGCAACAGCGGACGTCGTAAAGTAGCCGCCCGCGAACTCGGCATTTCAGAACGTACTCTTTACCGCAAAATCAAAGAATATGGCCTTGAAAGTTAAAATAATGATAGCTGCGGCGGTGCTGGCGTTGTGTGTTACAGCCTGTAGGATAAGTTATAAGTTCAATGGCTCTGCTCTGGACTACTCGGTCTACAAGACTATTCATGTCTCGGAGTTTCCTATTCGTGCAGCTCTCGTCTACCCTCCTCTGCAACAAACTTTCGAAAACGAACTCCTCGACTATATCACCCGCAACACCCGTCTGCAGACCACCGACGGCGCATCGGATCTACAGCTCGAAGGCGAGATCACAGGCTACAGCCTGTCTCCTCAGGCCGTAACCGAGAACGCTTATGCCTCTCAAACACGTCTGACCATCACGGTGCGCATCAAATACATTGACAACAAAGATGAGAAGAAGAATGTCGACCAGTCGTTCAGCGCATATCGTGACTTCGACAGTTCGCTGATGCTTAACGATGTGCAGGACGATCTCTGTCAACAGATCTCAAAGGAACTTGTCGAACTGATCTTTAATGCCACCCTCGGCGACTGGTAAAAAACTTTCGGTCTTATGGATACAACGTCACCCGAACTGAGCCGTCTGCTCGAAGCGCCCGAATCACTTTCGGCGGCGATGCTGCGCGATCTTGTCGCCCGCTACCCCTATTTTCCGCTGCCGGCGATGGAGTTGCTCAAACGTTTCGGTTCGGAGCTTGACGAAGCCGAGACTGCGAGGCTGCGTCGCCATGCGGCTATCGTTTCGGGCGACCGCAAGGCGCTGTTCGATCTTATGTCGGAGCGCTCGGAAAGTTTCGCGACGATTTATCCTCCGGCTCCAAAGCCTGAACAGGAATCGACAGACAGAGTGATAGATACCTTCTTCGCGACTTACGGCATGGCTGATCCCGAGGAGACCGCCCTGCTGGAGCGCCGCATTTTCAATCCTGTGGCCGACTATTCCGAAACATTGCTGCGCGACGAAGCTGCCGGATCTGACGCTCCTCAATGGAAGCCCGGCGACTCGCTCGACGAATTTCTCAATACTCCCGCTGCGGATAAGTCTGACTCGTCTCACTTGTCCGACACGTCCGATAAAACTGAAGCCCCGATCCCTCCCGCTCCGCCACGACGTCAGGCTTCAGCCGAAACGCCCTCCGATGATTCGCTCCTCAGCGAAAGTCTGGCTAAAATTTTCATAAAACAGGGGCGATATGAGCGTGCATACGAAATTATATCCAATTTAAGTTTGAATTATCCGAAAAAAAGTATTTACTTTGCAGACCAATTGCGTTTCTTGCAGAAACTTATCAAGATTCAGCAGGCGCAGATATCTGTTAACCCTTAAAAATCTTATAATTTTACAATAAATTATGATATACGTAATTACTATCGTTCTGACCGTCATTGTAGCAATTCTGCTGATCGGTATCGTTCTGATTCAGAAATCAAAAGGCGGTGGCCTTTCTTCGCAGTTCAGCGGCGCAAACGCTGTGATGGGCGTGCGTTCGACCAACAGCGGCATCGAGAAACTTACATGGATTCTCGCCGGCCTCATCGTCATTCTGTCTATCGCTTCATCATTCATGATGCCCGGTGTAAGCAATAACACTCAGATCCGCACTCAAGTGCAGACCGAAGTGCCTGCAGTTCCCGCCAACCAGTTCGACACTCAGATCCCCGCTGCTCCTGCAGCAGAGGCTGAGGCCGAAGCACCTGCCGTTGACGTAGAAGCCGCTGCCGAAGCAGAATAATCCGACGGATTAAGAAACATATTCAATAGTCATCATTCAACGGTCGCGACCCACCAACGTCGCGACCTCGTTGATTTTGTAGCCTTACGCCCCAATTATGAATCGCAAAGACTTCGAAATAATGGCTCCCGTGGGGAGTCACGAATCTCTCGCCGCGGCTATCGATGCCGGCGCCGATGCAGTCTACTTCGGCATACAGGGCCTTAATATGCGCTCGCGTTCGAGTGTCAATTTTACCCTCGACGATTTGCGCTCGATAGCGGCGACATGCAATGCAGTCGGCGTTAAAACCTATCTGACCGTCAACATTATCATCTACGACGACGACATCGAGGAGATGCACCGTGTGATCGATGCGGCAGCCGAAGCCGGAATCACTGCCATCATCGCCTCGGACATCGCCGCCATAAGCTATGCGCGTCAGCGCGGGGTAGAGGTTCATATATCCACTCAGTGCAATATATCCAATATAGAGGCCGTGCGATTCTACGCCGCCTACGCCGACACCGTCGTGCTGGCACGCGAATTGTCACTTGACCGCGTCAAGGCTATCCACGACGCTATTGTTGCCGAGAATATCTGCGGGCCGTCAGGCCGTCAGGTCAAGATCGAGATGTTCTGCCACGGTGCTTTGTGCATGGCTGTGTCGGGTAAATGTTATCTGAGTCTTCATCAGATGAATTCGAGCGCCAACCGTGGAGCGTGCACTCAGATCTGCCGCCGCGGCTACGAAGTGACCGACCTCGAGACCGGCGAGCAGCTTAACGTTGACAATAAATATATAATGTCACCAAAGGATTTGAAAACCATTCATTTCCTTAATAAAATGGTCGATGCTGGCGTCTCGGTGTTCAAGATAGAGGGTCGTGCACGCGGGCCGGAGTATGTCAGTGTTGCCGTAAGATGCTATTCGGAGGCTCTTGATGCGATCTGCGATGGATCTTACACCGACGATAAAATCGCCGACTGGAATGAGCGTCTTCGCAAGATATTCAACCGCGATTTCTGGGACGGCTATTATCTTGGTCAGCGCCTTGGCGAATGGTCTTCGAAGTATGGATCGTCAGCGACGCGCGTCAAGCACTATGTTGCAAAGGGCGTGAAATATTTTTCTCGACTCGGTGTCGGCGAGTTTATTATGGAGGCAGGCGAACTGCATGTCGGTGACGAAGTGGTCATCACAGGCCCGACGACCGGCGCGCTGATCATCACTGTCGACGAGATCCGTGTCGACCTCAAGTCCGTCGAGAAAGCCGTCAAGGGTGATGCGTTCTCAATTCCTGTTCCCGCCAAGATCCGTCAGGGCGACCGCCTCTACCGATGGGAGAAAACCAATGTTGACGAAAAGAATTAAAAATTAGAATCCCTTACAGCCGTCAGTAAAAATAGGTCTGTGAGGCATAATTGATCCTCAACTTTTAAGGCGTCGGAGCGTTTCTATTTCGGATATGCTCCGATGCTTTTTTGTGTAAGCATATATTAAATAATATATAAATAATGTGTAGTCAAATTTTTTTGACTACTTTTGTCGCTCGAATAATAAAAACCGCAATCATAAAGAATACTTTTATGCTGAAAAACCTCGTAATCGTCGAATCGCCCGCCAAAGCGAAAACCATTGAGAAATTCCTCGGCAAGGACTATAAAGTCATGTCGAGCTACGGACATATTCGCGACTTGAAAAAGAAAAGTTTCAGCATCGACATAGATGAGGGCTTCAAACCCATCTACGAAATCCCTGAAGACAAGAAGCAACTCGTCAGCGAACTGAAGAAGGCTGCCGATCAGGCCGAGACCGTATGGCTCGCATCCGATGAGGACCGCGAGGGAGAGGCTATCGCATGGCATCTTTTCGAGGTGCTGAAACTCAAACCTGAGAACACGCGCCGCATCGTGTTCCACGAGATCACCAAGAATGCCATCCTCCACGCCATCGCCAATCCGCGCACCATCGACCTCAACCGTGTCGATGCCCAGCAGGCGCGCCGTGTGCTCGACCGTCTTGTCGGCTTCGAGCTGTCGCCCGTGCTGTGGAAGAAGATTAAGCCCGCTCTGTCGGCCGGCCGCGTGCAGTCGGTAGCCGTGCGTCTGATCGTGGAGCGCGAAGACGAGATCAAAAATTTTGTCAGCGAGCAGTATTTCCGTGTCAACGCCAACTTCGCCGCTGATGACAGCCATGTCATAAAGGCTGAACTGAGCCGCCGTCTCCCCGATATGGATGCGGCCCGCGACTTCCTAAAGGACTGCGCCGACGCAACCTTCGAGGTCACCGATATCAACGTCCGCCCTGTTAAAAAGAGTCCTGCTCCTCCCTTTACGACTTCTACACTCCAGCAGGATGCCTCGCGCAAGCTCGGCTTCACTGTGTCGCAGACCATGATGGTGGCCCAGCGTCTGTATGAAGCCGGTCACATTACCTATATGCGTACTGACTCGGTCAACCTCTCTAATGAGGCTATCGCCGCCATCTCGGACGAGATCAACCGCAACATCGGTCCGGAATATCTCAAGGTGAGACGCTATCACACCAGTTCGAAGGGTGCCCAGGAGGCTCACGAGGCAATTCGTCCCACATATATAAGTCATCCGACGATCGAAGGCACCGCTCAGGAAAAACGTCTCTACGCTCTGATCTGGAAGCGCACGATCGCTTCACAGATGGCCGATGCTCAGGTCGAAAAGACCACTATCGACATCCAGCCTTCGACCCGCAGCGAGCATTTCGTGGCCAACGGCGAGACCATCCGCTTCGACGGCTTCCTCCGCGTCTATATCGAGAGCCGCGATGACGAGGAGGCGGAAGAAGGTCTGCTGACTCTGCCGCCGGTGATGAAAGGTCAGAAACTTGACGCTACAGACATCACGGCCACCGAGCGTTTCACCCAACAACCTCCGCGCTACACCGAAGCCTCGCTCGTCAAGAAAATGGAGGAACTCGGCATCGGACGTCCGTCGACCTACGCTCCGACAATCTCCACCATCCAGCAGCGCGAATACGTTGAGAAGGGCGAGAAAGAAGGCGTTAAGCGGTCATTTGACACTTTGACGCTCAAAAACGGCAAAATCACAGACCGCAAGAAGACCGAGACCGTCGGCTCCGAGAAGGGCAAACTTATCCCGACTGACATCGGTGTAGTGGTCAACACCTTCCTGACCGAATACTTCCCCGATATCCTCGATTATAACTTCACCGCCCGTGTCGAAGAGAAATTCGACGAAATCGCTGAAGGTAAGCTCCCATGGGCTACGGAAATGGGCGATTTTTATGAGATGTTCCATCCCGAAGTTGACAAGGCTCTCAATGTCAAACTCGAGCGCAAGGTAGGCGAGCGTGTACTCGGCGTAGATCCCGAGTCCGGCGAACAGGTAAGTGTGAAGATCGGCCGCTTCGGTCCGCTCGTGCAGATCGGTACAGGCGAGGGCGACGAAAAGCCGCGCTTCGCATCGTTGCTCAAAGGTCAGTCTGTGGCGACGATCACTCTCGAAGAGGCTCTTAAACTGTTTGAGTTTCCCCGAACAATCGGCGAATTTGAGGACGCTGAGGTTGTTGTAGCCATCGGACGCTTCGGTCCCTATGTGCGTCATCAGGGTAAATTCATCTCAATTCCCAAGGACATCGCTCCGGCTGCTCTTACTCTCGACGAAGCCATAGACCTCATCCGCGCCAAGCGTGAAGCGGAGGAAAAGAAGGTTATCAAGGAGTTTGACCAAGATCCCGAACTCCGCATACTAAACGGGCGTTACGGTGTCTATATCTCCTATAAAAAAGAGAATTTCAAGTTGCCGCGGACTGTCACCGATCCAGCGTCGCTGACCTTCGAGGAAACTATGGAGATTGTCAATTCGCAGGAGTCAAAGCCCAAGAAAACCCGCTCAGCATCGACTCGCAAGAAGGCTAAGTAAGTGAGAGTGTTAAAAAGCTGAATCATGAGAAAGAATCTTTCTGCAAAACCGGGAGCTGAGCGTTCGCGTTTCCGCCCCGATGTCATACTCGATTTCAAGGCCGATCGGCCGATCGGTCTGCTCGACTTTCTGTTCGGCGCGATGGCAGACCGTAAGCGCACCACAGTCAAGGACTATCTCAAGCACCGTCAGGTGATGGTCAACGGTGTTGTCACCACTCAGTTTGACCTCGCACTTAATCCCGGCGACAATGTAGCCGTCAATACCTCGCGCGAGTTCCAGACCCTACGCAATCCGCGTCTATCGATCGTCTACGAGGACGATGACATAATCGTGGTAAACAAGGGCTACGGCCTGCTGTCGGTAGGAACGGACAAGATCAAGACCGGCACGGCCTACTCGATCCTGCGCGACTATCTCAAACGCGTCGATCCTCGCAATAAGCTCTTTATCGTCCATCGTCTCGATCAGCACACATCCGGACTGATGATGTTTGCCAAGAACGTTAAGGCCAAGGAGGCCATGCAGCACAACTGGAACAATATGGTGCTCGAGCGCCGCTATGTCTGTGTGGTCGAGGGCAAGCTCGATCCGCCTGAAGGTGAGATTCGCTCTTATCTTGCCGAGAACTCGCAGCACGAGGTCTATTCGACTGACGACCCCAACGCAGGCCAGCTTGCCGTGACGCGCTACCGTACACTACGCTCGGCCAACGGATATTCGCTTGTTGAGGTTCAGCTCGAGACAGGCCGCAAGAACCAGATCCGAGTCCACATGAAGGATCTCGGCCATCCTATCGCCGGCGATCGCAAATACGGAGCCAAGACATCGCCCATTCACCGCCTCGCCCTCCACGCGATGACGCTGCGCTTCGCTCACCCCGAATCGCGCACTGACATGAACTTCTCAACTCCTGTCCCGCCGCCGTTTGCCAAAATGGTGAAGTAAGTCTGTGAACCATTTGCCGCTCGCGCTTGTTTATAAATCAAAGTGAATGAAGCCGTGAGCGGTGACCGTCAGAGATCGTAATCTCCTTGATGTTGCGGATGAAAGTGCCGCAGACGCCTCGCCTGAAACAAGCGCAAGCAATCTCGGCACTAAAAAATATATCATACTTTGCTCTCCGAAGCTAATCGACCCGAAGCCCCCCGCTCCGGGTCGAATTTTTTTCATATTTGACGGAAATCGTGTAAATTTGCATTAAGATGAATACTCTTGAGCTCTACATATCGAAATCATCGGGTGAAACCCGTCTTATGGCGGAGATTAATCCTACGGACGAGGGTCGCAAGGCGGCATCTGACGTGCGGTCGGCCGTCACTCTGGTCGATTATCCCGCCACAGAAAAAGCTGTCTTTCTCGTGGTGGTCAACGTCGCCGGAGGCTATGCCATCCATATCGTCAGAACCATTCCCCCGACGCGTCCCAATCATCTCGACGCCACAATCTATATCGACCGTGCGCTCGACGTTATGGCCGACGATCTCCGTGAAGTCATCGACAAGGTCAGTGCGATCGTGCTCGCCAAATCGGTCACTGAGTCCGACATGGCTTCGCTGCGCGAACTGTTCGCCTGCGAATATGACAAGCTCGACAAAGTGCCCCGCGTCAAGGCGTCGCACGGCCGCGACTACGCCTGTTTGACCTACGATGACCGCAGCGCTTTCGACGATTTGCTCGACGAAGGTCTCTACCGCTCGGGGTGGAGCGATTATCGCGGAGTGATTATCCTTCCGGCCGATCTGCATACGCTGCCTAACTCCGTGGTGGATCTTTCGCTGACCGATGACGAAGCCGATCAGGGTCTCGAAGATGAAGAGCCTGAGGCATCCGTGTCGGCCGCTCACGATCGTCGCTCGCACGGCTACTCATATGTACTCGGTCTGCCTATTGTTACTTCCGAGGGCCGCTCGATACTCGAATTTGAGGTAGAATCTGCCAAACCGCTGACCAAAAGTCCTGTTCAAGGCTACGAAATGGTAGGCCGTCCCCGTCCTGGCACCGATGTCGTTACCCGTCTGCGCCGCTCGTCGGGTCAGTCGCTCAAAGAGCGCTTAGGCCGTTGGCTCTGGGGCTTCTCCGGACTGATTGTCGGCGTGATAATAATGTCGATTTTCAATTACTGCTCCGATGATGTTCCCGATGCAACTCCGAAGACTCCCGCAGTGACGGCGTCAGCCGAGAAGCCGGCGGCAAAACCGTCATCAGCGAGCGATACGAAGCCGGTCACTGTCCTCGCGCCTGAGGCTGTCGCATATCTCGACGCCAACAAAGTGTGGCGTCTCGACGACATGGAGAAGATTCCCGACTTGCGCGGACTATTCGACGATCTCAACAACTTCCGTCTGGAGCAGATTGTCGACGTGTGGGGCGACCGTCTCGCAGGCTCTGAAAATTTTGCGCGTGTCGTCAAGGCCGCCCGCAAATCACTTGCCCGGAAAGTTGATCCGCGTCGCGATCCCGATGAACACAATCCCGCCTACAACCGCGCAGGCGACACAGCTATCAGTTGGCTCGGTTATACTTACTGGATAGATCCCTGATTAACCTTCGACAAATCATAACCGCATGAAATTCAGTTGTAAAATATTTTTACCGACCTTTGTGGCGGCTGTCAGCTCGGTTGTTACCATCCCGGCGGCGGCATTGACGGTGACGACTCCCGAGGGCCGTATCGTGGAGGTCAACGCGATCAATGATAACACCGTCCAGGTAATAAATTATCTGCCCGGCCAGAGCGAGCTGACCTCCGGCATTTCGCCCTCCACAACTTCGGACGCTGCCGTGAGCGAGTCTCAGCTTGACGGAGGCATCGTATCGCTTACCACAGGCACTACCGATAAGCGCAACGTTACTGCGGTGATCGACACTAACACCGGCGCTCTCACCATAATAGGCGGCCCAAACCGAACGATCACCGACAACGGCCTGCGCCCCGTCGCTGACGGAAAAATGCGACTCGAACTCGCAACGACATCGACCGGAGCATATTACGGTACGGGCGAGCGCGGTCACAAGATCAATCTGCGGGGTGACACACTGGTGATGTACAACCGCCCGACCTACGGTTACGGCGGCGGAGATCCCCGCATCAACCAGATGAACATAACGATGCCCGTGGTGCTGTCGTCCGACGGTTTCGCGCTTGTCTTCGACGATTTCGCCGCATCGACCCTCACCCTCTCAAATCCGATAGTTTATGAAACCGAAGCTCCCGGAGCGGTGAGTTACTATTTTGTCAACGGCGTCGAGACTCTCGCCGACGTCGTTGAGCAACTCACCGAAATTACAGGTCGTCAGGATCTGCCGCCTTTCTGGGCTCTCGGCTATATAACCTCCAAGTATGGATACAAGACTCAGGCCGAGACCGAGGCTGTGGTCGACAGCCTCAAGCAGCAGGGCTATCCGCTCGACGGCCTTGTGCTCGACCTTTACTGGTACGGCAAGGAAGAAGACATGGGACGTCTCGATTGGGAGCCCTCCCAGTGGCCCGCTCCTGCCGAAATGCTCGCCCGTCTTAACGATCGCGGTGTCAACGTTGTACCCATCTCTCAGCCCTATGTCCTACGCAACGGTCGCGGCGCGGAAAATTACGATTCGCTTGCTCCCCGCGGCATATTTGTTCGCGACAGCCTCGGCGATCCACTCGAAGTGGAGATCTGGGTGGGCAAGGGCGGAATGTTTGACGTCTCCAATCCCGACACCCGCGCGTGGATGGCCAAGCGCTACGGCGAACTCACCGACATGGGCGTCGCAGGGTGGTGGGGTGACCTCGGCGAACCCGAAAAGCACCCCGACGAAGCGCGTCACGCTAACGGTCTCAAGGCCCGCGAGTACCACAACCGCTACGGCAATGACTGGAGCCGCATCGTCTACGATCTGTTTGCCGATCGCTATCCCGACCGTCGTGTGTTCTCACTCATGCGCGGAGGCACCACCGGCCTGCAGCGTTACAGCGTCTTCCCCTGGTCGGGCGACGTGGCCCGCTCGTGGGGCGGTATCGTTCCCCAGATTCCGATCATGATCAACTCCGGTCTCAGCGGCCTCGGCTATATGAGTCACGACGTCGGCGGCTTTGCCATCGACGATGATAATCCGATCGATCCCGAGCTGTATGTGCGCTGGCTTCAACTCGGCTTGTTCACTCCCGTGCTCCGCACCCATTCACAGATGTACGCCGAGCCATATCATTATCCCGAGCAGGCCGATATAATCAAAAAGCTGATCGATGACCGCTATCGCTGGCTACCTTATAACTATACGCTCGCATACGAAAATGCAACCAAAGGCTGGCCGCTTGTTCGCCCGCTCAACTTCCACGACGCCGGTCCTGAGGGCTGCGACACCATTGTCAACGAATATCTCTGGGGCCGCGATATCCTCGTTGCTCCCGTACTCAAACAAGGCGCTACGAGCCGTGCTATACTCATGCCCCATGGCAGATGGATAGAAATGCGCGATCCGCGTGTGAGCTATCGCGGTGGAGTAACAATATATTATAATGCCCCGCTTGACGTTCTACCTCTCTTCGTGCGCGCCGGAGCTTTTATCCCATCCGCAGAATATAAGATGGAGAACACCCGTGACTACGATCCCGGTCGCCTCACGGTGAGCTATTACGCTTATCCCGGCGTGAAGTCGTCATACACACTCTTCGATGACAATCGCCTGTCGCCCCGTTCGCTCGCTGAGCATGCCTACCGTCTGATCACCTTCGAAGGTGACTGTCAGGAGGATGGCGACTGCACGGTCACTATCAGTTCTGAAGGATGCTACGAAGGCGCGCCAGCTAACGTCGCCATTGACTTCCGCGTTCCCGGTCAAAAACGCGCACCGAAGACCGTCACTGTCAACGGTCGCAAGACCCGTTTCAGCTTTGACTCCCGGAGCGGAACCATCGCGTTCAAACTGACCTTCAAACCCGATATAAAAACCGAAATTTCAATCAAATATTAAATAAATTTTATGTTTTCAGGAATAGTAGAAGAAGCGGCCACAGTAACCGCCCTCACCCATAGCGACAGCAATGTCACCCTCCGCGTAAAATGCTCGTTTGCCGACGAACTCCGCATAGATCAGTCCGTTGCCCATAACGGTGTATGCCTTACCGTTGTAGCTCTCAATCCAGACGGAACCTACGACGTTACCGCCATCCGCGAGACTCTCGATCGCTCTAACCTCGGCGATCTTCGCGAAGGCTCGCTCATCAACCTCGAGCGCTCCATGATCATGAACGGACGCCTCGACGGACATATCGTCCAGGGCCATGTCGACTGCACCGCTGTGTGCGAGAGCATTGAGGATGCCGACGGCAGCCGCTACTACAAGTTTGTCTACGACATCGACCCCGAGATGGTTGCCAAAGGTTATATGACTGTCGAAAAAGGATCGGTGACCGTCAACGGCGTCAGCCTAACAGTCTGCGACAGCGAACCGCGCTCGTTCCGCGTCGCCATCATCCCTTACACCTTCGAGCACACCAACTTCCGCGACATCAAGGTCGGCGACCGCGTCAACCTCGAATTCGACATCATCGGCAAATACATCGCCCGTCTCTCCGAGCTCAAATAACGGAGTCTCGTCTGCTATTTGGACGAAAAAATTTAAGGGTATAACGGTTACCAACACCGTATACCCTTTTTTTACGCACAAATATGTAGGATTTTTAACTATGCTCTTGCTCAGGCAAAAAATATATATTATCTTTGACGCGCAGACCGTAATGCAGATGCCCCGGTCTGGGGTATGCGTGGTGGGATGTCTTAGCCGTAAAAGAGTTTGCGGCAAAACATACATAATAAAGCGTTTATCCGCGCTTATTCTTGGCCAATCGAAATTCTCGCAAAATTTCACGTCTAAGCCAGGGATTGAGCAACGGTAGATGCCCGTGGATATGTATATTCAGCGTTTTGCGATATCTTGTGAGAGATGTCACAAAACGATGTGATACATATACAAGCGTGGGCTTCTGCGTTGCCGTCCGACTTAGACAAGGCAATGCGAGAAGCCTCGATTGGTAGGATGGCAACAGATACAGATTCCTACGCTTTTTCAGTTAAACCGTAATTGCCGACGAGAGGATGACCGAGGCTAGTATAAAGCGATGAAAAAACTAATTGTTTTGTTCCTCTCATTGTTTATGGGCATTAACTTTTCATTCGCAAAGAATGATAAGGATGCGATTCCTGAGTATTTAATCGAAGGTGCGGGAAATTCGCGCGGAGGTGAATCTCTTGTCAAAGTATCTGTTACCGTGAAGAAGAAAACCGATGCTACAGACGACATGTTAGGTAAAGCGGCAGTTCATGGTGTACTTTTCAGAGGTTATTCGGACAAATCGACTCAAGGTTATGGAGCGGCTTCCGAACATGCTGCTATAGCCGGAAGTCCTAACGCTTACAACGAACACATTGACTTTTTTGAGCCTTTCTTCAAGGGCGACCACATGAATTATGTCCGTTTTGTGGATGATTCCCGCTCAGCGGTAAAGGTCGGTAAAGAGTATCGTGTCTCGGCCGTTGTCCGTGTATCGACCGGCCAACTTAAAAAGGATCTGCAGGATAAGAAAGTAGGTGCTGTCCGCAGCCTTAATTCTGGTTGGTGATGAAGCGATTTTTTGCTGTATTGGCGGCAGCGGCTATAGTCGTTGCTGCTTCCGCCCAGATTAATGAGGTGAAAAGAATTCCTAAGGGCGGTAACGGTATCACCGCATCGGTATATGATCGTGATGCAGGTTTTTGGGCTGCAGTCGAGGCCTCGGCCGGTTATTCCTTGCAATCGCATGATAATGCCGGTTTCGGTGAAGTTGACGTAACGTTCGGTTATCGTTTCAACGAATATTTACGTGTAGGTCCGGGTTTCGGTCTCCGTTATTATTTCCCTGCTGAGCATCTTCGTGTTAGATCTTATCGCTGGGCTTTCCCGATGTATATCAACTTCCGCGGCAACCTTTTGAGTATGAGTTATAGGAATATTGTTCCGTTCTATTCTCTCGATTTCGGTGGCACAGTCCAGGATGGACTGATGTGGCGTCCGTCACTTGGCCTTCGCATAGGAGACCCGCGAAAGGCTTTTACCATCGCTGTTTCTTATGTGGGACAGGACATACTCGATTACAAATTTAATATAAACACACCTGATGCAGTGGAAAAGGGTACGCGCTATGTGTCATTCCTTGCTCTGCGTCTCGGATATGAATTCTAATTTGGATTGAATTATGAAAACACTGAAATTATCCTTTCTATTAGTCTCTCTGCTTTTATTTGTAGGATCATGTCGATCTAATAAAGAGGTATCGCCTGCAGTTTCGGTAACAGCCATGGAGACAATATCATTGGGGGCTAACAGCGACGGAACTATAGTCGTCAGAGCATGGGGTACCGGTCAGAATCGTTCGGCTGCCATAGCTCAGGCCATGCGTAATGCAGTACATGATGTAATTTTTACCGGAATAAAGAAGGGCTCAAATCCCGGACCGGCAGCCCGTCCGCTGGTTAGCGAAGTTAATGCCGAAGAACGTTATTCCAATTATTTCGAACCGTTTTTCTCCGGCAATGAATATCGTAAGTTTGTCAAGGAAGAAGGCGGATCAGCTCCTAGAATGAAATCAGAAGGCCTTTCACGCGAAGGCTACGGTGTGGTGCTGATCATCGACCGTCCAGCATTGCGCAATCAGCTTATCAAAGACGGTGTATTATCTGAATAAACAAATAATCAATAACTTAAAATCTGATCGTTAGTAATGAAAAGAATTATGTTTGCAGCGATTATGACATCGCTGATTAGTGTGGCTGCTGTGGCTGCCCCTCCCAAATTGATGCTTCTTCCCGATAAGCAATGGTGTAATGAAAATGGTTATGTAGACAAGGAAGAGCGTAATGGCCGCACGAAAGTGACCGAGCGTTATGACGATGCTTTCCTCAATGGAACTCTTAAAAATGTCGAGGCCGAATTCAAATCACTTATGTCATCTGACGGCCGTTCGTTCCCGATCATAAGCTATACAGAAGCAATGAGCTCGAGCGACGATGAAGACGCCCTGGACGAAATGTTCGAAGGCGCCGAGAGCGGATCCGGTGTCGGATCATCGGCTTTCGAAGATCTGATGGCAGCAAAGGGTAATGCGCCTGACATTTTTATCAAAATAGGTTGGAATGTTGAAAAGGCCGGCATGCGTAAGAGCATTATTTATCGAGTGGATGCCGTCGACGCCTATTCTTCAAAATCAGTGGCTACCATAACTGGTACGACTGAGCCTGTCCTCGCGTCAACTTCAGATGCTATCTGTCTGATGACAGGTCTGCGTGACAAAATGGATGAATTTGAAGGTAAATTGCTTAACCACTTTGATGATGTGCAGACCAATGGTCGTGAGATATCTCTGCGTCTGCGTATGATTGATAACGGTTCAGGTCAGAAGTTCACCGATGAATATGACGGCAAGGAACTGGCTACGATCATTACAGATTGGGTGTCTGAAAACACAGTTAATCATCAGTTCACTGAAAAACAGTCGACCCGCAACATCATGAGTTTTGATCAGGTTCGTGTTCCCTTGTTTGACGAACGTAACAAGCCCCAGCAGGCAAAGCAGTGGGTTACAAAACTTCAGAATTATCTGAAATCTAATTATAATATTATTTCTGAGAATAATTCAAGCGGTCTTGGCTCAGGACGTCTGTACATTGGTGAAAAATAAACTGCTATGAAACGACTGATATTATCTTGTCTCGGGCTGGCACTGCTTTGCGGCAGAATGGTGGCCGGTGACTGCGAACTTAATATTTCGGTGATCCCTCCTGAGGCCGGCGAGAAACTTCCCGCGTCGGTGGCCGAGAAGTTGACCGGAAAGTTGGCAACTCTTCTTTCTGCAACAGGAGTATCGACATCTTCTGATGATCTCCAGTTTTTCTTTACCGGACGCTTTGATAATGCCTTCTCTGAGAAAACTTCCGGTCCGGATCAGAGAGAAGTGATAAACACTACTTTGACGCTTTATATCGGTGATGCCGACGGAAAGAAAATCTTTGCATCCAAGACTATGGATCTCAAAGGCGTAGGCAAGAGTGAAGCTCAGGCTTACATCAAAGCGATGGGTCCGTTGAATGCAAGCCGCAAAGACATCGTAGCCTTTATCGAAGAAGGTAAAGCCAAGATTCTGGATTATTACGACAAAAACTATAATACCTATCTGACGAAAGCCCGTACGGCAATGAATCAGCGCAATTATGAGGAAGCTCTTTATCATGCGCTCCAAATTCCTGATTGTTGTGTAGGCTTCCCCGAGGCACAGGCACTTGCTCTGGAAATTTATACCCATCAGGTCGATTATATCGGTCAGACTCTTCTGGCCCAGGCAAAGGCTGCCTTTGGTGCCGATCCTACCGATAAGGGCGCGGCTGAAGCATTCAGCTATCTTTCTCAGATTGATCCTCAGGCTACATGCTATAAAGAGGCAATGGCTTACGGCGACAAGATGCAGAAAGAAGTGAAAAGCCAATGGGAGTTTGAAAATATCCAGAAATACAAGGATGAACTCGCTTTGAAACATAAGCAGATGGATAACGATGCCAAACTTGAGCAGGCCCGCATTGAAAGCGCCAAAGCCATCGGTGTAGCATGGGCTAAATCTCAGCCTACTACACGCGTGTACTACCATTGGTACTAATAACTTAAACCAAAACAATTATATATTAATCCATAAACACATTCGCACAATGAACAAAATCTTAAAATCAACTGTAGCTGTCGCGATCGCTCTTTCTGTAGCGGTGCCGTCAGTTAAGGCTCAGAACGATGAGCCTGATTATCTGCGTAGTTCTCTTTACACTATTCTTATAAAGAGTGATGCTCAGAACAAGCGTCTCGATGAAGAAAATCAGAAGGAAGAAGGCAATGCTATCATGAGCATTGCAAAAGATCTTGCCAATACTGATGCTAAAAAAGCTGCCAACGATACAGCAACTGTCAGTCTTGCATCAATTCCGGCCGCTATCTTCACAACTATCGCTATTCCCCCGCAATTCAACGACCATAATCTTGCAGAACGTATCATCGAATTTGATGCAATCCGAGAAGGTATGACTCAGGATCAGGCTAATGCCGGTCGCGAAGGTCTGGGTATGAAGAAAAAATCAGGCTTTGGTAAATTTGCCAAAGGTCTTGCAAGCAGCGCGCTCGGCGGAGCTTCCGGTAAGGAAAGTTCAAGCATGCTTCAGGTCGATGACGTTGACGAATATACTCCCGCAGTGCTCCTTAAATATTTTGAGACCAACAATGTCCCCGCGGAAGTGACCGCCCGTTGGTTTGACTATAATGAAAACGGCGACCCCCGTTGGAGCGATGCTACTCTTAGCGAACGTGGTCTCCAGTCTCTTTCAATTGCCGAGCAGGGAAAAGATAACGAAAACAAGCATATGGCTGCCGGAGCTAAGGCCATGAATCTTATTCCCAATACTTTCGTTATCGCTACTAACCTTCGCTTCCGCTCAAATAAGGCTATCCTTGCTGAAGCACAGGCTCTTGCAAATGCTGTAGGTTCGCAGTTCGGCGGTATCGGTCAGCTTGCCGCTCAGGGTGCTGGTGCGGCTGCAAGTGCGGCTGCCGGCGACGGTTTCACCGTGCAGGCTGTCAGCCACCTCTTCCGTCTTGTATGGGATGAAAATGTAGAGGCTGAAATGAATAAACTCTTTGAGTCAAACGGCAGTCTTCAAGATCTCATCAACTCGGGTGTATGCCGTCTTGAATATGTAGGTAATGAGAAAGCCGGCGCACGCGTGCGTCAGAGCATCTTCTCTGATAAACCTATCTCTGATCTTGTAAACCGTGCAACAACTCGTGCTATTGATGCCTCTATCGCCAAACTGCAGGAAAAGAACGAAGTGTTCCGTTCTGTATTCCCCATCTCTTCTGTAGATCCTGACGGTTCCCTTAAGGTTAAGATCGGTACACGCGAAGGTGTGTCTAAGGGTGATACTTATGCTGTTCTTGAAAAGACAGAAGATCCCAAGACAGGAAAGATCATTTACAAAGAGATCGCTACTGTTAAGCCTAATGAAAAGATGATCTGGAATAATCTTGCAGGCGCAGACGAGGAAGTTGCAGAAAATAAGGCAAACGCTCAGGGTAAGGACAAAGAGTTCAATGACGAAGCTGTTTCGCTCGGGGCGACAACCTTTGTAGGAAAGAAGGGTAAAGATTACTCAGGCTGCTATGTTCAGCTTAAGAAGAAAAAATAACTGACATTATTGTAATATAAATTGTCGGATGGTCTGTTTAAGGGCAAGTTTACGGTTCAAATCCGCCCAAAAGACCATCCGACCAAATATGAAATCTTTGTCAAAATATACCAATCATCATTTTATTAATTTTTTAACAAAAAGTATTATGAAAAAATTCATTCTTATCGCATTTGCTGCAATTATGGGCCTTAGCGCTACTGCACAGGATTCTAAGTGGTATCTTGGTGGTCAACTTACAGTTGGCGGCGCAAAAGTAGAAGATGTAAGCGCTACTGAGATCACAGTTCTTCCTGAAATCGGTTACAATGTTTCTGAAAATGTTTCTATCGGTGTACAGCTTGGTGTTGACTGGATTAAAGTAGAAGATGACAAACAGACAACATGGCAGGTAAATCCCTATGTTCGTTATAACTATTTCAAAAGTGAGCGAGTTAACCTCTTCGTTGACGGTGGTGTTGATCTCGGTTTCGGTAAAGTTGCTGATGAGACCGCCCTTCAGTATGGCGTAGGTTTCCGTCCCGGTGTTGAATTCTGCTTAAATGAAAAGTTCAGCCTTGTCGCTCATGTTGGCTTCCTCGGCTATCAGGGTGCAAATGACAATGCAAAAGCAATGGGTTCTCCCGAAAAGTGGGGTCTTGATCTCAGCACCAACAATCTTATGTTTGGTTTCTATTTCAAATTCTAAGAGTAAAATTTTATTATAGGAAATCTTCGCACCAAGATGGTGCGAAGATTTTTCTTTTATATCGAATTCAAAAACAATTTAGACCAAAAAATGTGGGGATTCGGTTGAAAATGTGGGATTTCTAGGGGATTTTGGTTTGTGGTTTGAGAAAAAGTTGTAACTTTGCGGCGAAATTAATTCAACTATAGTATTTAATGAGAAAATTATTCGCGGCAGCGGTAGCGTTGATAACCGCAATTACAGCAGTAGCAGAGGGTTATCAGGTCAATACGTTCAGCGCGCGTCAGACAGGTATGGGTCATGTCGGCGTGGCGATGAAGCTCGGCGCCGAAAGCAATATCTTCAATCCTGCGGCAGTGTCTTTTTCAGATAAGACGCTCGACATCTCGGCAGGCATGAGCGCCATAAAGGCTACGGCTCACTGCTATCAGGGCGATGCAAAATATACAACGTCAAATAAAGTCAGCACACCGTTCAACGTTTCGGGCGCGTTCCGCATCTATGACAATCTTTACGGAGGTCTGTCGCTCTACACGCCTTACGGCAGTTCGATCAACTGGGGCGACAACTGGGCCGGAGCTGTGCTCAATCAGTCGGTTGATCTGAAGGTGTTTACCGTTCAGCCTACGGTGTCGTGGCGCATCACGCCCAAACTGTCGGTCGGCGCGGGTCTGATGATATCGTGGGGTAGTGTCAACCTCCACAAAGGCCTTGTAACGATGCAGTCGCTCAACGCTCTGCAGAAGCTGATGATCAACACTGGTCAGCTCCCTCAGGCCGCATATCACGAATTTACCACTACGCCGGCATCGGTGATGCTCGACGGATCGTCGGATCTGGCCGTCGGTTATAACGTCGGCGTGATGTACGACATTCTTCCCAACCTCACTTTCGGCGCATCGTTCCGCTCGAGGATGGAGATGAAAGTCGCTAAAGGTGAGGCGGATGTCCAATATGGCAATGAAAACGCCGCCGCTCTCCTGGGTGCGGCTCTCAACCCGATCAGTGCCACTAACTTTGCGGCCTCAATGCCCTGTCCTTACGTTCTGACCTTCGGTCTGTCATACAAGCCGGTCGACCGTCTGACCGTGGCGTTCGACGCTCAGCTCAACGGTTGGAAGACTTACAAGACGCTCGACATCGCCTTCGACGGGCTGCCTCAGTTTGACCAGCACCTGACGAAGGACTATCACAACGCGTGGACCTATCACCTCGGTGCGGAGTATGCCCTGACGAAGCGCTTCGACATTCGTGCCGGCCTGATGGTCGATACATCGCCCTGCAACAAAAACTATTATAACCCCGAGACGCCGGGTGCAACCAAGATCGAACCGTCGGTAGGCCTCTCGTTCCGACCGATCCCCAATCTGTCGATCGACGCAGCGTTCATGTATATCCACGGCTGCCGTGTCAACAACGCCACGGGTCGCTACGAAGACTTCCTCGCCAAGAATTATCCTCTGGAGCAATACTTCGGCATATCGCCCGACGGAACTTTCACCGCCGACTACAAAGTCAGCGCCATCATCCCCGCCGTCGGCATTTCATACTCGTTCTGATCCCCGTCGGCATAACAAAACTTTTTGAGTCGCAAATACGTTAACCCCTCTGAGTCAAACAATACAATAATTACAAAAAACGAACGTTTAAATTTTCAACAACCAAATAATTCAATTAAAGTTATGAAAAAGTTCTTATTATCAATGTTGGCAGGTGCTGCCGTTCTCGGCATGGCATCTTGCGCAGGCAAGCAGGCCGCAACTGAAACAACTGACGAAGCTGCTGCAACAACTGTAGAAAAAGCTGCTTACACCGGCGTTCTTCCCGGTGCTGACTGCGACGGCGTATGGTACACCCTCCAGCTCAACGACGGCAAGTATGACATGATCGAGACTTACTTCGCTCTCGACACCACAGCTAACGCAGGCATCAACGAAATCCTCAGCGTTAAGTCTGAAGGTACTGTAGAAAGCCTCGAAAAAGGCGGTTACAACTACATCAAACTCACTCCTTCAACTCAGGACGCTGCAATCTGCTTCCTCAACGCAACAGATTCGACTCTCGTTATGCTCAACGCTGATCTCGAAACTCCTGCAGCTCCCGATTTCTACACTCTTACTCTCGTGAAGTAATCGCGAAGCAATCATGATCAAAAAAGCAAAAAGAGCGCATGAAAATGCGCTCTTTTTGTCTTTTATATGTTTCGCGGATCCGGGCGTTAGCCCTCGCCTTTGGGATATATGAAGCGGGCGAGGCCATAGATGTAACGGCGGAAGCCCGGACGATAGGCAAGCAGGCGGTCAAACCATCCCAGATGAGGATTGACGAGCTTGACAACATAGCCGACATAAAACATTGCGAAGAGCGTACCGACGCCGACCACTGTCCACGGCCACGTTCCGAAGAAAGCAAAGCCGGAGATCACAGCCAACACCACCAAAGTGGTGTCCACGCATATTTTGACTATGGGGAAGGGCTTGCCCGTGACCCGCGCAATGGCAACCTGAATGCCTTCGCCGGGCATCGTCACCGATCCGCAGCGGATTTCGATGGCCACGGCACAGCCGAGAATGGTCGCGCCCACAAACTGAGCGATGATCTGAGCGTACAGAGCTTCGTAGGAGAAGACTGAAGTTATCCACATATTAATGTCGAGGAGCGCTCCGAAAATGAAGCCGACCACCAACTGAAATAGCTGGATCGGTTCGAATCTGCTTCGCAGGATAATCATCTGCGCTGCGACAAGAATAACGTTCATCACGTTGGTGTAGCCGCCGATTGTCCATCCCGGAGCCAGCCCCGCCTCTCCGGCGAGGGTAAACGACATCGGTATGGATGAAATCACACCGCTGCCGAGATTCGAACGCACGCAAAGCGCCACGCCAAGCGTCATAAAAAACATTGAGAAGAGCAACAATATATGTTGCCACACAAACCCTATTACCTTTTCCTTAACTATATGCATAATTCTTCCGCAAAATTACAAAAAATCTCCGGAAGGCCGACATACGCATACTGCTACGCGCGGTATAATCA
>CAZULD010000011.1:0-12068 GCA_964621135.1 uncultured Bacteroides sp.
GTGCCGGTGATGGTGGAGAGGTGGTGGATGGTTTCGCGGAGGTCTTGGGCGATGAAGTCGCCTGAAAGTGAGGCGTGCAGCCCATCGATAGCTCGGATGATCGACGTTTCTGCATTGACGAGCGCACGGTGATGTCGCACGTTAGTCACCACCACATCGCCGCTGTTAATCTCCTCGGCGCCGGACAATTCAACAAGTTTACGTTCGAGCACATCCACTCCGCTACCGGTCGCGGCCGAGATTTCAATCACTCCGTCCGTTGCCCGGCCCATATCGAGTCGCCCTACAGCTTCAACCGCCGCACGCGTATCGGCCTTGTCGGCCTTATTGACAACTACAACCAGCCGACTCTCCTCGCCGATGTGGGCCATCACTTCGCGTGCCGTATCTTCGAGATTGCCGAGCCGCTCGGCGTCGACGATCCAGAGAACGATATCGGCCGCTTCCATTTTGCGCCGCGCACGCTCTATGCCCCGGCTTTCGATCTCGTCAGTAGTTTCGCGCAGTCCGGCCGTGTCTATGAATCTGAACAGCACGCCGTCAATATCGATCGTATCCTCGATCGTGTCGCGCGTCGTGCCGTGGATGTCGCTGACTATCGCCTTATCGTCGTGCAGCAGGCGGTTGAGCAGCGTCGACTTACCCGCGTTGGTCTCACCGACTATCGCCACGCTTATGCCACGCCTGATCGCATCGCCGCGTTTGAAACTACGCGCGAGTTTTCCGACGGTCGCCTTGACCTTTTCGGCCAACTCCAGCAGACGCCCGCGCGATGCAAACTCCACGTCTTCTTCGGAAAAATCAAGTTCGAGTTCGAGCAGCGACACCAGTTCGATCATCTCGTCGTGCAAGCGCTTGAGTTCATTCGAGAAGTCACCGCGCATCTGACTAACGGCCAGCTTGTGCGACGCCTTCGAATCGGCCGCGATGATGTCGGCCACAGCCTCGGCCTGAGCAAGGTCGAAACGCCCCGACGCAAACGCCCGCCGCGTAAACTCTCCCGCCTCAGCCAGACGCGCTCCCGCGTCACACAGAGCGTCGACGAGCGCACGCTGAATATATATCGATCCGTGCACCGACAGCTCCACGACATCTTCGCCCGTAAACGATCTCGGCGCACGGAAAACCGTCGCCACAGCCTCGTCGAGCACATCGCCGTTCGCATCCGCCAGACGTCCGAAATGCGCCGTATGCGATCCGACATCGGCTAAACGCTTGCCGCGCCACAACTTATCGCAAATCGCCACAGCTTCCCGCCCGCTGACTCTGATCACCGCTATGCCTCCCACTCCGGGCGGCGTCGATATCGCACATATCGTATCTTCCTGAATCATATTGTCTTTTATCGTTTTTTGCGTTGCCATTCGTGGTAAGCACACTGCGCCTCCACCTCGTTTTCAATCTCATCGGGCAATTCGGCGAAGAAGTCGAAGCCTGTGATCTCCTCAACTTGATCGATCGACACGGCCGCGCCTTGCACACCGCCCTCCACCGCGCCGTTGTTCATCACAAAACCGATGCCACGCGGCGGATTGGTGTACGGCGAAAGCACCACCTTAAAAAATCGTTCCGGCACCGGTATCTTCCGCCCGTCTTCGCCGATCGACCTTGGCATCCTGTCGGTCAGCACCGGCCCGCAGATGATTATGATCGCGCTGTCGCGTTCGGCCCACTTCCGGCAGTTATTCTCCAGCGTCGCCCACGTTCCGGCGTTGAGTTTATGATCCTGCGGACAGATATTGGTCAGCAAATGCGACGCCGTCATAGCCTCGTCGCTCCACTTTACGTCTGCGGCCGGAATCATGTGCCCGCGGTCGTAACCTGACCGACGGTAGTCGTTCAACTGCGCCGAACCGATCACCCGCGGATCGACATCGAAATTCGACTGACGGCTGACGTGGCCGTTCAGCTCATCCTTTGTGAGTTCCCACGCCACATAATTAGGCTGATGATAATCCGAGTTATACGATACCTTGAATCCCGTGTACTCCACGTCCTGCACCGCCACTCCCTCGGGAACCGTCACTTCCATCAACGCATCCGATGGCGTCGCCGCTCCCGACGGCCCTACCGGTCCACCCGACGCACTTAGCCGCCACACTATTAATAATATTACCGCTACCCCGCAGAAAACCACAGCCGGATGAACTCCGGCCGCCCGCTCAAGCAGGCTACGTTTCTTTCTGCGGCTTCCGTAGCTCGACTGTTGTCTTTTCTTTACCATCGCTTCACATATTTATATGCAAAATTAATAATCCCCGCTGACCCGCGCAACTAACTCGCCACATTATCTCCGCCACAATTTAACACCTACCACTTAATTTTAACATTCAACTGTTAATTTTAGATTATCCCCTACTTTTTAACCCTTAAAAAATCTCAACTTTCAATTATTTTACTTTAATTTGCAACCGCAAAATAAAAGTACAGAGAGAAACTTCAACGTTCATCACGAGTCAACAACGTAACCCAAAAATCTAAACCATTTCGGGATATGTGGCTGTCGCTCATCATATTGCTTGCGTCCGCCCCTCGATGGTCTCGACCGAAGTTATAATCGTGTGCCATAACTGCATAAAATATTAAAATAAAATCAATTATACTACTTGTCTAACTTAAAATCAACCTCTTGCATGAAGAACATTTGTATTCAAATGAATCGGAAAGCATGGCTTACACTCATCGCAGTGTTCTGTTTGGCTTTCCCTGCTCTCGCGCAAAAAATCACAGTCACAGGTACTGTCCTCGAGCCTGAAGGCGAGCCCGCCATCGGCGCTTCAATCACAGTACAGGGTCAGCCCGGCTACGGCGTAATGACCGACATCGACGGTAACTACCGCATCGAAGTCGCCTCTGACGCCGTCCTCGTTTTCTCTTATGTCGGCTACACCACTCAGGAGATCCCCGTCGAAGGACGCTCGACCATCGACGTGACCCTCGTAACCAACTCCGCCATCCTCGACGAAGTTGTCGTTGTAGGTTATGGTACAGTCAAGAAGTCTGACGCAACCGGTTCGGTAGCCGTCATCAAGCCCGACGAAATCGAAGCCGGCCTCGCAACCTCGGCCAACGACCTCCTCGTAGGCGCAAGCCCCGGTGTTGTCGTTACTACAAACGGTGGTAACCCGACCGGCGGCGCTACAATCCGTATCCGCGGCGGTGCATCGCTCAGCGCTAACAACGACCCCCTTATCGTCATCGACGGTGTCCCCATGAACAACCAGGATATGGCCGGAGGCACCAACGCCCTGACTATGATTTCGCCTGACAACATTGAATCAATGACCATCCTCAAGGATGCTTCTGCAACTGCGATCTACGGTTCGCGCGCATCTAACGGCGTCATCATCATCCAGACCAAACGTGGCAAGAGCGGACGTCCTCAGGTCAACTTCACCGCTAACGTCCACATCGCCAACGCCCGCAAGACCCTCAATCTTATGGATGCGAGCGAATTTGCATCTTACGTTAACAAAAACGGCTCTGACGCTGCAAAGGCTGCCCTCTATTCGCCCTTCTATGACGAAAAGGTAGCACGCAGTTTCAACACCGACTGGCAGAAAGAAGTGCTCCGCACATCGTTCTCTCACGACTACAGCCTCAGCGTAGGCGGTCAGGTTGCATTCCTCCCCTACCGCGTCAGCGCCACTTACTCTGACACTCAGGGTATCGTCGAGACCTCAGGCATGAAGCGCACCACTGTCGGCATCAACCTCAGCCCGAAGTTCTTCAACGGTCTCCTCCAGGTCAATGCCAACGTCAACGGCACATATCTCAAATCGCGTGAAGCCGCCCTCGGAGCCCTCGGCAATGCCGCCACAATGTCGCCCACTCTCCCCGTCCGCACTCCTTACTCCACTATCAACGGACTCGGCGAAACTATCGGCTCAATCTATCAGGGTTACACCAATATCCTTGCAAACGGTCTCCCCGAAACCAACGCTATCGAGAACCCCGTTCAGCTCCTCGACTCTCAGAACAACCGCGGCAACGTTTGGTCGTCGACCGGCAACCTCCAGATCGACTATGCCCTACACTGCCTCCCCGAACTCCACTTCAACCTCAACCTCGGTTATCAGGTGAGCGAAAACAAGTGGCTCAACGATGTCGATGCCAACTCCGTTATGGCTTGGCGCGGCAACTATAAGGACGGCGCAGGAACCCACTACGAAAAATACGAGCTCCAGCGCAACACCCTCCTCGACTTCTATATCAACTACAAGAAAGATTTCGAAGCCATCAAATCTAACGTCGACGTTATGGCCGGTTACTCATGGCAGCACTTCGACTACTTCGGCCACTCTCAGACCCTCATCAACACCCTCGGTTATCGCGCCCAGTATGCCGCCAACCAGTGGACTCTTCAGGAGGATTCCGCGACTGAAGCTCACATCGGCCACTCTTACAACGACACTCCGGCCGACCGTTGGGCAGGTCCCATCCAGCTCATCTCTTTCTTCGGCCGTTTGAACTACTCGTTTGACGACACCTATCTCCTCACATTTACCCTCCGCGACGATGCATCTTCGCGCTTCTCGAAGGACAACCGTTGGGGTCTCTTCCCCTCTGTAGCCCTCGGATGGAAGGTCACCAACATGCCCTTTATGGAAGATGTCCGCTATTGGTGGAATGATCTCAAGCTCCGCCTCGGCTGGGGTGTTACAGGTCAGCAGGACATAGGCTCTCTCTTCCCCTACATGCCTATCTACACCCTTTCGCCCAGCCCCTTCCAGTATCTTGACCCGACCGGCACAGGCAAGTGGATCGACATCCTCTATCCCCAGGCCTACGACTCGACCATCAAGTGGGAAGAAACCACTACTTGGAACGTTGGCCTCGACTTCTCATTCCTCAACAACGCCATCACTGTCGCTGCCGACTGGTATCTCCGCGAAACTAAAGACCTTCTCGCCTTTACTCCCGTTGCCGGTTTCAACACCTCTAACTATATGAACCGCAACATCGGCTCGCTGCGTAACACCGGTTTCGAATTCACCGCAACCGCGCGTCCCGTTTCAACCCGCGAGTTCACTTGGACAACAGGTCTTAACGTCGCTTACAACAAAAACAAGATCACAGCCCTCACAGGCGACGCTGAGACATCTCAGATCTCCGCACGAGATGTCCCCAGTGGTACAGGCGGCGGTCTCCAGTATCACCTCGTAGGTCAGCCCGCATTCTCTTATTGGGTTTACGAACAGGTTTACGACCAACTCGGCAATCCCCTCGAAGGTCAGTATGTCGACCAGAACGCCGACGGAAAGATCGATGACTCTGACCGCATCATCTTCCATTCGCCCGAACCTAAGTGGACAATGTCGTGGAATAACAATTTCAACTACAAAGGCTGGGATCTCGGATTCACCCTCCGTGCCAACCTCGGCAACTATGTTTACAACAACCATAAGTACGAGCGCACACGTCCCGTCAACAACCTCTACGGTTACCAGCTCAACAACCTCCTCGCCGACGAATATCTGTTCGCTACCATCGCTCCTGATCCCCTCAGCAGCTACTATGTCGAGAACGCTTCGTTCCTCCGTTGCGACAACATCACCCTCGGCTACACTTGGAGCAACCTCTTCAATGACAACTTCCGTCTGCGCCTCTACGGTGCCGTTCAGAATCCTTTTGTCATCACCAAGTACAAAGGTCTCGACCCCGAAGTGTTCGACGGTATCGACAACAACTGCTATCCCAACCCGACAACATGGACAGTCGGTCTCGTAGCTACTTTCTAATTAAGAACCTGAAGTTCTCGGTTTAAGTTACAATCACGACTAATCATAAGATTATATAATGAAAACAATCAATAGATTTTTTGTTGCAGTCGGCATCGCAGCCTCGACTCTGAGCCTCGGTTCTTGTGTGGGCGACCTCGACCTCATGCCGACCGACCCCCGCGACCTTACAGCGGCCGAATTTGCAAAAGATCCCGAAGGCTATATGAACGCCGTTCTGGGTGACGTTTACCTCCAGTTCGCCACTTACGGCGCTGATGGCAACGCTTCAGTCCAAGGTTTCGACGGCGGTATGTCTTCGTTCCAGCGCGCCATCTTCAACCTCGAGGAAATCCCTACCGACGAGGCCAACTGGCTTCCGCAGGGCGACGTCGATTTTGCCACTCTCCAGTATGGCTATCTCTCGCCCGCCAATAAGGCCCTCCTCGGCACATACTCGCGTCTGACTATCAACATTACCCTCTGCAACGACTTCATCCAGACTGTACGCAACGGTTATTTCAACCTTGCTACTGATGATCTCCGCGCAAAGGCTGAGGAATACATCCGTCAGTGCCGTGTCCTCCGTGGCGGTTGCTACTATTATATGCTGACTCTCTTTGGCAACGTTCCCTATGCCGACGAGTCGACTCCCACAGGTTCGGTTCCTCCCCAGCTTTCACGCGCAGAGGCTTTTCAGCGCGTAGTTGCTGACCTCGAGGCCGTTTCAGCCGAGTATGCTGAAGGTTCAAAGCCTTTCTACGGTTTCGTAGGCAAGGACGTTGCTGACGCTCTTCTCTGCAAGCTCTATCTTAACGCAGAAGTGTTTGCCGGCAAGGCTGAGTGGGAAAAGTGTCTCACCAAGGCCAATGCAGTCATCAACCGTCTCAAAGGCGCAGGTTATGAAGGCTCGGGGCTCGCCGAACACTATCACAGCCTCTTCGCAGCCAACAACCAGCAGTATGCTATCGGTGGCACAAACGCGGTCAACGAAAACATCTGGGTTATCCCCTCGAGCGAAGCTCACCTCAAGAACTATTCCGGCTCAACCCTCCTCATCGAAGGCTTCATCGCTTCTCAGGGCGTTCAGCAGACTCTTGAAGAACCCAAGAAAGAAAACTACGATAACAAATATCAGGATCCTGCTGAAGCTGAGGCAAAATACAAGGCAGCTCTTGAAAAGTACAACAAGCAGCTCGAAAAGGCCGAACCATGGCAGACCGAAGTGTCTTACACCTTTGCCGGCCGCAACTACTCTTTCAACCCCGACACAAAGGGTTGCTGCATCAACGAGTGGTACAACGTCAGCCAGTCAGGTTGGAAGTGTATGACCGCCCGCGAGCAGTTTGTCGACAAATTCGCTTGGGATGACGCAGCCTGCACTCAGTCTGCCGACGTCCGCGTTAAGAATTGGATG
Source organism: uncultured Bacteroides sp. (assembly GCA_964621135.1). Taxonomy (GTDB): domain Bacteria; phylum Bacteroidota; class Bacteroidia; order Bacteroidales; family Muribaculaceae; genus CAG-873. Next base: position 7,138 of record CAZULD010000011.1, read on the forward strand.
ACCTCGGCCTTCGGTTTCGACAAGACCAACGGCGTACTCGATCAGGAACACTTCGGATCTAACGGCTATCTGCCCCTGAAGTACACTAACTTCAATCTCGATAGCAACGGCGAAGTGATTCCCGTCTACGACGCTGTCGGCGATCCCCTCCCCGAAGGCGTTGGCTCGCCCGTAGGTCAGGACTGTGCATCGGCTGACTACGTTGTCATCCGTCTCGCCGAAATGTATCTCTCGGCTGCCGAGGCTATGCTCCACGGCGCAGGTTCGACCGCTGACGCTCTCCGCTACGTCAACTACATCCGTGGCCGCGCTCAGCTCCCCTTGTGGACTGCAGCCGATCTCACGCTCGAAACTCTTCAGGACGAACGCTGCCGCGAGCTCTACACCGAGAACTGCCGCCGCACCGACCTTATCCGCTACGGCAAATGGATCTCCGGTTACACTTGGAACTGGAAGGGTGGCGTAGCCGAAGGTTCAAACCTCCCCTCTTACTCCGCTCTCTATCCTCTGCCCGCATCTATTGTTTCCCTCGCCGGTTACACTCAGAACAGCGGTTATTAATATGTGAAATCTCTTTCAGATAAACTATAATGAAAAAATCATTCATATTACTGACGCTCGCTCTTTCTACTGTCGCTTTCTCGGCCTGCGAGGACGACAAAGAGCCCGTCTACACTCTGCCGACCGAGTTTGTGCTCAACACTCCCCCTATGGCAGAATCAGTCTATATGCTCAACCCCGGCGAGATCGTGACTCTGACTTGCTCTCAGCCAAACTACGGTTACTCGGCTGTTACAAACTATGTTGTCGACTTCTCTAAGACCGGTGAGTTTGCTGACGCTGTAGGCGACACTCCCGCCACTTACTTCTCTGTGACTCCAGTCGACTCTAAGAGCGCTACCCTCCAGCTCAACGCTGAGGATATCGCCAAGGCTATTTGCGCCGAATACGGTGTCACATCTTTCGTCGAATACCCTGAAGAAGGCCTTCCGACTGAAGCATACTATGTCCGCGCACGCGCTTCGCTTACCGGCATCACCTCAAGCGCTATCGCTTCGAACGTTGTCAAGCTCGGCGGCATTCAGGTCTTCAATCCCTTCCCCGCTGTGCCCGGCCAGATTTATTTTGTCGGTGCCCCAAGCGGCTGGACTGAACCCGGCGAATCAAATGCTGCCTTCTATGAAAACTGGAAACTCGATGAAACCGGCGTTGGTACAAACGTTTATGTCGGATCATTTGAAATTCCCGAAGGTTCTCAGTATTTCCGCTTCTACAAATCGCTCTCAGGTTGGGGTGATGATGGCAAACTGCCTTCAATCGGTCCGCGCCCCAACGACGGTGACAACGTCGAAGTGAACATTACCGAAGAACCGCTCGAATTGACCGCAGTTCCCGGTAAGGGCGCATGGTACACCTCTGACTCTTGGGCAGGCGGATCAGTGCTCTTCACTGTCGATCTAAGCGACCCCAACAATTACAAAGTTACTATGAACATCGGCGTGGCTGTCAAGGAAGACTATGTTTACCTTGTAGGCTCTCAGGCAGGCTGGGCTGAACCCTCTGAAGGAAATGCAAGCATCTATAAGAACTGGGCTCTCGTCGACAAAGGCGAAACCGGTGTATTCCGCGGCACATTCGACATTCCCGCAGGTGAACTGTACTTCCGCGTTTATCCGGCCCTCACCGGTTGGAGCGATACCCCCTACTCGGCTGACGCCAACGGCGGTAACGTAGATATGGCCTTCACCACTCCCCTTAACTATGTATCAGGTCAGGGCTGCTGGGTAGTCAATGCCGAAGGCGGCGAGATCACCTTCATTCTCGACACCAATGTCGGCACAATGGCGGTTTACAAAGGCGGCGAACCCACTGAGACCTATGCTTACCTCGTAGGCAGTCAGGCAGGTTGGGCTGAACCCTCCGAAGCAAATGCTGCCGTTTACGACAACTGGCGCATCGTTGATCGCGGCAACTCGGGCATCTTCATGGGTTGCTTTGAGATCCCCGCAGGCGACCTCTACTTCCGTCCCTATCCCGCACTCACCGGCTGGGGTGACACTCCCTACTCGGCTGATGCCAACGGCGGCAACGTTGATATGGCGTTTGACACCCCCCTCAACTATGTCAGCGGCCAAGGTTGCTTCGTAGTGAAGGCTAACGGTGATCCCATCATCTTCAAACTCGATACTAACGCCGGCACAATGACCGTCAAACAGGCCGAATAATTATTAACCCCGATTCATAGACTCCGGCGGGAGTCTCAACCCTCCCGCCGGTCCTAACAAAGAATAATCAGACAATGAAAAAATTTGCATTCTTATCATTCATAGCCCTCGGATTGGGGTTGGTTTCCTGCGATGATTTCGACTATCCCAACCCTCCCGGCCAATCAAATCCTCAGGAACCCGTACTCGATGCGGCAGTCGCCCTGCAGATGGAGGCTCTTACATCATCTGTTGACTTAGAAACTGCCTATTCGGCCAACACCCTTATCGACCTTGCCACAGTCGTGTCAACCGAAGGTATCGATCCCGAATACGTTCTCTCGTTCAAGGGCGAGATGTCTGCTTCGGCCGACTTCGCGGGCGCTCAGGAGTTCGATGTCATCATGATCGAAAATGATAATACACTCAAGGCAGCCCCCGCCGAACTTGGAGATATCTTCCGTGCGGCTTTCAATACTATTGATCCTGCTCCCCGCACGGCATATATCCGCTTCAAGGCCTACGCAGGCTCGGAAGAAGCTGTTTCATACCGTCTCGGCGGTCTCGACGCTTATTTCTGCCCGATGACGGTGTCAGTCACTCCTCTCAAACCCGACTTCTTCGTCAATCAGGCTTACTATCTCATCTACTGCGACGATGCTGAGTCTTGGACCGCTGAAAAAGCAGTCAAGTTCAACCACTCTGACCGCAGCGTCTACGATGATCCTTCATTCTCCGTGATGCTCAACTTCACTCAGGCAGAGCTCGGCGACGGCCTTTACTGGAAGGTCATCCCCGCTGCTACTTACGAATCATTTGACCTCGCCAACGGTGTCGTTTATGGTGTTCCCGAAAAAGATGCCGAAAGCCGCAGCGGTTCACTCGATCCGTCGGTCGATCAGCTCGCAGGTTATTTCGATATCGACGGTGCAGCCGAATTCACTGTCAATATGCGTAATTTCACCTTCTCATTCCGTCAGGCAATCGAAAACTTCTGGATCGCAGGTGACGGCAACGGCTGGTCTTTCTCAGAGACTCCCGATCTTTGGACTGAAAACTATGCTGATTACGCCGGCTTAGTCGTCCTCGGCAGCGAATTCAAATTCTCGCCCACCAACGGATGGAGCGGTGACTTCGGTATGTCAGACGCATTTGTTTACGGTGACGACAACGGTGAATATATCGGAACCGGTTCGGCTAACGGCAGCACAAACATCAACGTAGGCGAACCCGGATTCTATTACATCTCGCTCTATTATCCCAACCGCTACACTAAGCTCGTCAAGATCGACTCTTGGGGCATAATCGGCGGCTTCAATGGCTGGGGCGAATCAATCGTGATGAACAAAGTCGACGACTACACCTACACTCTCACCGCCGACCTCAACGCAGGCGACGAGTGGAAGTTCCGCGCCAACAACAACTGGACCGTTTCGCTCGGCGGCTCGCTCGACAAGCTCAGCCCCTTCAACGGCTCTAACCTCGTATGCGCCGAGTCCGGAACTTACGACATCACCCTTAACCTCAAGCAGCTCCCCTGGACCGCTACCGTCGTTAAGAAATAACTACCGTCGTTAAGGAACAATTAACGTCCTAAATACTCCCCCAAAGGCCCTGCCCTCCCCGGTCAGGGCCTTTGTTTATGCCTTTTTTAAGTCTTTCGTTGCACGGTTGAAAAAATTTGAGTACGTTTGTCCCTGACTAATACCGTAATCTGACTGAAATGAATCGAAAACTCCTTGCCGTGCCGTTTCTGGCCACTGCCGCGACAATGACCGCAGCCTCCTCTGACCGCCCCAACATCATCTACATCATGTGTGACGACATGGGCTATGGAGACCTCGGTTGTTACGGCCAGCCATACATTTCAACTCCCAACATCGACTCACTCGCCCGTCAGGGCATGCGTTTCACTCAGGCTTACGCAGGCAGCCCGGTGAGTGCGCCCTCTCGAGCCTCTCTGATGACAGGCCAACATTCAGGCCACGGCGAAGTGAGAGGCAATAAAGAATACTGGCGCGGAACACCCAAAGTCAAATATGGCGAAAACGAAGATTATTCAATCGTGGGGCAGCACCCTTACAGTCTCGACCGCGAGATACTCCCCGAGATGATGAAGCGTCACGGCTACCGCACCGGCATGTTCGGCAAATGGGCCGGAGGCTATGAAGGCTCACCCTCGACTCCCGACAAACGCGGCGTAGACGATTTCTACGGCTACATATGTCAATACCAGGCCCACCTCTACTATCCAAACTTCCTCAATCGCTACTATCCCGAGCTCGGCGACACGGCCACCGTTAGAGTCGTGATGGAAGAAAACATAAAATACCCGATGTTTGGCGACGATTATCTGAAGCGCCCCCAATACTCGGCTGACATGATCCATCAGGAAGCCATGAAATGGATCGACCGTCAGGACGGCGACACACCGTTTTTCGGCATCCTGACCTACACCCTGCCTCATGCCGAACTCGTGCAGCCGGCCGACTCCCTGCTCGAAGGCTACAAACGTAAATTCTTTGAAGACAAGACATGGGGAGGTCAGGAAGATTCGCGATACAATCCGACGGTCCACACTCACGCTCAGTTTGCTGCCATGATAAGCCGTCTGGACGCCTATGTCGGGGAAATCATGGCAAAACTCGACGAGAAAGGCTTGGCCAACAACACCATCGTCGTCTTCACCAGCGACAACGGTCCTCACGAAGAGGGAGGCGCCGATCC
>CAZULD010000011.1:12168-24980 GCA_964621135.1 uncultured Bacteroides sp.
CGGTAGCCTTCACACAGATAATTCAGTCCCGGCTGACCGTCCGGAGTTCGCGCGAAGCGGTTTCGCGGACATTCGCCGTTGCATAAATTCAGAAAGTTGCACGCCTTGCACCGGTCAGGCAGCCCCTGCGACTTCGCCAGTCCGAACTGAATCTGACGCGGACTGTACATCATCTCTACCACCGACGATGAGTGAATATTTCCCAGATAATATTCCGGAAACACAAAGTGGTCGCACGAGTAGACATCGCCGTTATGCTCCATCACTCCCGCGTGACCGCAGTTCTTCGCAAGAGTGCACAGTCCCGGCTCCACTCCGACATAATTGGCAAGCGTTGCATCGAAAATCTGCACGAACACCTTTCCGACATCTTCGCGAACCCACAGATCGAAGACCTTGCACAGAAAATCGCCCCACTGCTCCGGTGACACCGAGAACGGTGCGAGCTGACCTTCGGCTCCGACATGCGACAGCGATCCCGAATCGTTGATACGCTCCACCACCGGAGTGAACTGGATATACTGACACCCGATCTCCTTAAAAAAATTATAAAAATCCTCCGGGAAGTCCGCGTTATAGTCGTTCACGACAGCTAAAGCGTTCCACTCCACACCATAGTGCTGTAGCATCCTGATGCCGCGCATCACCCTGTGGAACGTCGGCTTATGATCGCGTGTGCGGCGGTATTCGTCATGAAACTCTTCCGGTCCGTCTATCGAAATACCGACCAGCCAGCCGTTGTCGCGCAGAAACCGACACCATTCGTCGTTGAGCAGCGTGCCGTTGGTCTGCAGACAATTTTCTATGTGGCGTCCTCCGCCATAACGACGTTGCAGTTCCATCGCCCGGCGATAGAAATCAAGCGGCCTGAGCATAGCCTCGCCTCCGTGCCAGACGAATTGCACATCCGGTACTGACTGGGCTTCGATATAGCTGCGGATATAGCGTTCGAGAGTAGCGTCCGTCATATTTTTAGCGCCTTTGCTCTCGAATAAATTATTTTTCTCAAGATAATAGCAGTACTCGCACGCCAGATTGCATCCCGGTCCTGCGGGTTTGGCCATCAGATAGACCGGATAACCGAACGGTATAGGATACGGCTGCTCCATCAATCTATTTTGTCAAGATTGACGCGCGAGAACCACAGACGCAGACCGCCCTCCGACGATGCTTCTTCAGTCAGCACGCCGATCGTGTTGTCGCTTATCGGAGTCAGCGCCGAATACGCGCTGCCAACCGGACAGATTTCCACGATTTTGCTCCAGCTTTCCGCATTGTCAGTCGATTTGAACAGTGACACCTTCTTGCGCTCGGTCGGGCTATCGGGTAGACTGTGAATTAGCGTTCCGTCAGTCATCATGATGATATCGCCGTTGCATGCCGGGTCGGGCAGAGTTTCCGACGGTGCCGGAGTCGACCATGTCTGACCGCGGTCGTGGCTTACAGCAAACTTGCGGTTATTTCTACGCCGGTTGCGTATGCTCATCAGCAGACTGCCGTCGCTGAGTTCGATTAATTTGGATTCGTCGCCGTCAGTATCTACGGCTACCGGAAGAGCTGTCCATGTCACTCCGCCGTCCGTGCTCCGGCAAGCGTAACAACTCAGATTGCTCCACTTTTTCATATCCGGACGCGTGATCAGCACAAACCACATATCGCCCTTAGAATCTGTCAGTATCCGTCCCGAGGTCGCAAACGCCGTAACCGCGGTTACAGGCGCTTCACCTTCCTTTTGGGAGAAAAGCGATGAAGTCACGTCGACCGGTTTCGACCACGTCTGGCCGCCGTCCGAACTCCTCATCACCGTTATATAGCCATGGTCTCCTTCGACGCTCTCCCAAAGACCGTTGCCGTGCGTAGCGACGCACACCAGATCGCCCGACGAGGGGTCATAACCGAGCGCCGGATCGCCGTAGCCTCCTCCTTCATCGTGCACCGCAACCTCATAGACCGGACTCCATGTATAACCGCCGTCCGACGACGTGCGGCACACCACATCGATCCTGCCCGGCAGATCCCGGTTGCTGTCCAGACGACGGTCAGCCACTGCCACTATCTTACCGTCAGGCATCGTTGTCAGCGCCGGGATTCGGTAAAACTTCGACACTCCGTCGCCGCCCGAAAAGAGCAATGATCGGCTTTCGATACAGTCATCGGCATAGTTGGCCTGAGCCGAAACGGTCAGTGCAACGGCGATGCACATGGTTACAGTCATAAATCGGGTGAATAGTGACATCTGTTTTTTCATGATGGAGATTTATTAGAGTTGATATAGCAAAATTAAAATATAATTTGCAACAAATCAAATTTAACCTCTCAATATCTTTGCCGATCGCCCTCTTTAGACTGTGATAGTTGCTAAAAACCCCTAAAAAACAGTTTGTGACAGCATAAAAGATTGTCTCTATCAGTTTTTTTATTACATTTGCAAAATAAATCATTTAACCGTCCTATACCTCATAACACCAATCGACTGACACCATGAGAAAAAATCACAGCAAAGCTATTTTATATTCCGCCCTGTCAACCGCGGCTACGGCTGCCGGTGTGGTTGCCACCCAATCGTGCGTCAAGGCAAAAGCTGCCGACACCCCGCAAAAGCCGATGAACATCGTCTATATCATGACCGACGACCATACAGCTCAGATGATGAGTTGCTATGATCCGCGTTTCGCCCACACTCCCAACCTTGACCGCATCGCGGCCGACGGTGTGCGCTTCACCAATAGCTTTGTCGCTAATTCTCTCTCAGGCCCCAGCCGCGCATGTATGCTGACCGGCAAACACAGCCACAAGAACGGTTTCACCGACAACACCACCTGTGTCTTTGACAGCTCACAGCCTACCTATCCCAAATACCTTCAGGATGCAGGCTACGAAACGGCGTTGTTTGGCAAGTGGCATCTTGAGAGCCTTCCTCAAGGCTTCGACCGCTGGGAGATCGTCCCCGGTCAAGGTGATTACTATAATCCCGATTTCATCGTTGAGTCAGGCGACACTGTTCAGGTCCACGGCTACCTCACCGATCTGATCACCGACAAGAGCCTCAACTGGCTCGAAAACGAGCGCGACAAATCCAAGCCTTTCTGCCTCCTGATCCATCATAAGGCCATCCACCGCAACTGGCTGGCCGACACTGCTCACCTTGCGCTTTTCGAAGATCAGGTATTCGAATTGCCCGAGAACTTCTATGATGACTACGCCGGCCGAAAAGCAGCCGCCGAACAGGAAATGAGCGTCATCAAAGACATGGATCTTATCTACGACCTCAAGATGAACCGTCCCGATAAGGACAGCCGTCTCAAAGAGCGCTACGAGTCCTACATCGGCCGCATGGATTCAGCCCAGCGTGCCGCCTGGGATGCTTTCTACGATCCCATTATCGAGGACTTTTATTCGCGCAACCTGACCGGTAAAGAACTCGCAGAATGGAAATACCAGCGTTATATGCGCGACTATCTCAAAGTGGTCAAGAGCCTTGACGACAACGTCGGCCGCGTCCTCGACTATCTCGAAGAACATGACATGCTCGACAATACCCTCGTGGTCTACACCTCTGACCAAGGGTTCTATATGGGCGAACACGGTTGGTTTGACAAGCGCTTCATGTACGAAGAGTCATTCCATACTCCGCTGATCATGCGTCTCCCCGAAGGTATGGAACGCCGCGGCGACATCGACCAGATGGTTCAGAACATCGACTACGGGCCGACCTTCCTCGAACTCGCAGGAGTAGAAGTGCCGGAAGACATGCAGGGTGTCTCTTTGTTACCTCTGCTCAAGGGTGAGAATCCCGACAACTGGCGCGACGCACTCTACTATCATTTCTACGAATATCCCGCCGAACACAGCGTCAAGCGTCACTACGGTGTCCGTGACGGACGATACAAACTCATCCATTTCTACAACGATATCGACGAGTGGGAGCTCTACGATCTCGAAAACGATCCTACCGAAATGCATAATCTTTACGGGCAGGAAGGCACCGACAGCATTACCGGCGTAATGATGGCCAAGCTCAAAGACTTGCAGGAGCAGTACGACGATCCGATCAGATTTAAGTACCCAATCAAATGAGATCGACAATGAAACGTCTTTTCATCGCGGCTGCCGGGCTGTTACTCTCGGTTGCCGCGTTCTCACGCACGGCCGTCATCCCCGAGCCTGTGACCTATACTCCGGCCGAAGGCACCTTTGTTATGCCTGAGCGTCTCGGCGTATCCGCCCCCGCATCCTCAACCGTTAAGTCCACTTTGCGTTACCTTGACAACGCAGGTCTTAAAGCCTCTAAAGCGTCCCAAGCCAAGGCTGATCTTTCTGTCCGCATTGATCCGGCTCTCGGCGCAGAGCATTACACTCTCGACGTCACTCCCGGCAAAATCGTCATTTCCGGCGGCGATGACGCTGCAGTGATGTACGCTGTCAACACTCTCGCCCAGCTTGCCCGCGCAGGCGAGGGCACGATCGGCGCTTGCCGCATCGACGACTATCCCCGCTTCGCTTACCGCGGACTGATGCTCGACGTTGTCAGATGCTATATCGAGCCGGCTGAGATCAAGCGTTTTATCGACGTTGCCGCCGCCCTCAAACTGAATAACCTCCACCTTCATCTTTCCGATGACAACGGCTGGCGTCTCCAGATAAAGAAATATCCCAAACTGACCGACGTAGGTGCTTGGCGTGTGGCCCGACCCGATCTGTTCCCCGGACGTCTCAACGCCCGGAGCGCCGACGAAAAAGCTACCGAAGGCGGATTCTACACTCAGGACGAAATGCGTGACATCGTCCGTTACGCCGCCGAGCGCAACATCAACGTCATCCCCGAGATCGAAATGCCTGCTCACGCAGCAGCTGCCATTGCTTCATATCCCGAACTGGCCTGCCCTGTGGTCGACAAATTTGTCGGCGTGTTTCCCGGCATCGGCGGCAAAGACGCTTCGATCATTCTTTGCGCCGGCAAAGAAGAGACATTCGAATTCATCCAGAATGTTCTCGACGAAGTGATGGATATATTCCCCTCCCCGACGATTCACCTCGGCGGCGACGAAGCCAACAAAGCAGTCTGGGAGAAATGCCCCCTCTGCAACAAACGCATTGAGGACGAACACCTTGCAGATCACGAAGCCCTGCAGGGTTACTTGATGGACCGCGTCAACCGCTATGTCCGTTCCAAAGGCCGCACGGCTATGGGCTGGGATGAAGTCACTTACGGCAAACCGCAGGAAGACATTATAATCTACGGCTGGCAGGGCGACGGCGGGGTTGCCGTCCGCGATTCAAAAGCTACCGGCCACAAGTTTATCATGACCCCTGCCAAATCGACTTATCTCATTCGCTATCAAGGCCCGCAGTGGTTCGAACCATGGACCTACTTCGGAAATATCACCTTACGCGACACATATTTGTATGAGCCGACACGTCCTGATTGGGACGATACCCTCAAATCCAATCTGCTCGGCATTCAGGGTTCATTATGGTCTGAATTCTGCAAGACTCCCGCCGATATGCAGTACCAGGTCTTCCCTCGCCTTATCGGGATCGCCGATGCTGCTTGGCGTCCTGAAGACACCGCCGACTGGGAGGCTTTCTTACCTGCCCTCGACAGCTTTACCGGATATCTTGACGAAAAAGGAATCACATACGCCCGTTCGATGTACAATCTCGACCATCTCGTGAAGGGCGACGGCGATGAGCTGCTGGTCAACCTGTCATGCATCCGTCCCGACGTGGAAATTCGCTACAAACTCGGCGACTCACTGCTCACCTCCGGCTATCAGATATTCACTGACACTCTGCACATTGCCGAGCCTGCTACCGTCTATGCGTCAACATTCAGAGAAGGAGAGAAACTCGGTCGCACTCTTGCGCTTAAACTCGATTTTAATAAAGCGACCGCCAAACCGATAGCCGCGACTAATTGCCGTAACGGTCTGGCTTACGCTCTTACCAACGGACTCCGCGCGAGCGACCGAAACTCTGACTTCGAATGGGCCGGATGGCACAACGAAACAGCCGATTTCACCGTTGACCTCGGCAAGGTTCAGCCGATCAGCAATATCATTCTCGGCACACTTGTGCATTCCGACATCTGTATCGCCGCTCCGCGTCAGATCTACGTTTACACAAGCGAGAACGGCAAAGCATTCACCCTACGCCGCATAGTCGATATTCCTGAGGAATTGATCTTTAACAAAAAAGCCCGCATCCTTGATATCGACTGCAGCGTTGATGCCGATGCACGCTATGTTAGATTTGTTGCGGTAAATCCGGGCTGCATCCCAGACGGTCTTGCCCGCGAAGGCGCGCCTACGTGGATGTATTTCGACGAAATAATTGTCAATTAATCATTTAACCCCTCTCATACAACACCTTAAACATGAAAAGAAAGTCACTTCTGCTGCTTGCGGTTCTTCCGCTGTTCGGATTTGCCCAACAACTGCCTGACTGGCAGGATAAAAATGCTTTCCGTCTCGGACAGCTTGATCCTCACGAATGCGTTGTGCCCTACGCCAATGGCAAAGGCGCACTCGCCGAGATTGCAGATCAGCGCTTTGCTGACTCTCCCTGGTATATGAATCTTAACGGCCGCTGGGACTTCAAGTGGTCTCAGAGTCCTAACGAACGTCCCAAAGATTTTTACAATCCCGATTACTCTACAAAAGGATGGGATAAAATCAACGTACCCGGCAACTGGCAGACTCAGGGCTACGGTACGAAGCTCTATGTCAACACCACCTACGAATTTGACAGCGAGCACTATCATTTCAAGAAAAGCCCCAACAATCCGCCGGTAGTTCCGGTCGACAGCAACGAAGTAGGTTGCTATCGCCGGGTATTCAAAATTCCGGCCACATGGAAAGACCGTCGAACGGTTCTCTGTCTCGAAGGTGTATCATCGTTCTATTATGTGTGGGTCAACGGTCAGCTCCTCGGCTATAATCAGGATTCCAAGACCGCTGCCGAATGGGACATCACCGACAAACTTGTCGACGGTGAGAATACCCTCGCCATCGAAATCTACCGTTGGTCTGCCGGATCATATCTCGAATGTCAGGATATGTGGCGACTGAGCGGTATCGAGCGCGACGTCTACCTCTACAGCACACCGAAAACTTACGTTGCCGACTATACCGTCACCTCGCCGCTTGACAACGAGAACTATCGCGACGGACTCTTCGGACTCACAGTCTGGACCGACGGCAATAAAGCTACGGGCTCGATCGAGTACACCCTCTACGACGCTGACGGCGCCAAGGTCATCGGCGGTGAGGCCGAATTAGCGTCTCTGGTCAAGTTCGATGCTGAAATCAAGGACGTTAATCCGTGGAGCGCCGAGTCGCCCTATCTCTACACAATGGAAATGCTCCTCAAGGACCCCGCCGGCAACGTAACCGAAACACTCGGTTGCAACGTCGGATTCCGCACCTCGGAGGTCAAGGATAAGCAGTTTATGCTCAACGGCAAACCCATCCTCATCAAGGGTGTCAACCGTCACGCATTTACTCAGCAAGGCCATTATGTCGACGAAGCTACCATGCTACGCGACATCGAACTGATGAAGCAGAACAATATCAACACCGTCCGCAACTGCCACTACCCGATGGAACGCCGCTGGTATCATCTGGCCGATAAACACGGTCTATATATCATCGACGAGGCCAACATTGAGTCTCACGGTATGGGCTATGGCGAAGAGTCGCTTGCAAAAGTGATCGAATGGTTACCCGCTCACATGGACCGCACTCAGCGCATGTACGCCAAGAGCAAAAACCATCCCGCCGTGACCTTCTACTCTCTCGGCAACGAGGCCGGCAACGGTGTAAACTTCGAAGAAACCTACAAGTGGATGAAATCGGTTGAGCATAACCGTCCCATCCAGTATGAACGCGCTCTCAAGGACTACAACACTGATATTTACGCCAATATGTACCGTCCGATCGACTTCATTGAGGCGTACTGCCACGACAAGGATACTTACCGTCCGTTTATCCTCTGCGAATATGCTCACGCTATGGGCAACTCTGTCGGAGGTCTTAAAGACTATTGGGAACTCTTCGAACGCGAACCTCTCGCTCAGGGTGGTTGTATCTGGGACTGGGTCGATCAGTCTTTCATCGAGCATACTCCCGACGGCACTCTCTGGTATGCCTACGGCGGCGACTACGGCCCTGCCGACATCCCTTCTGACAAATCTTTCTGCTGCAATGGTCTTGTAAATTCTGACCGTACTCCTCACCCGCATCTTTCAGAAGTCAAGGCCGTCTACCGCAACATCAAGTCGTCGCTTGTCTCTGATTCGCCCCTGACTGTCGCCGTTCATAACTGGTACTTCTTCACCGACCTCGATAAATTCGACATGCGCTGGAAGCTCGTCAACGCCGAAGGCGATGTGATCGCTCAGGGTGTCAAGAATGTCGCTTGCGCTCCTCAACAGACCGTGAATGTTGACCTCGGCAATATCGCCCTTCCCGCAGATGCCGGCGAACTCTTCCTCAACATCGACTGGACAACCCGCGAGGCTACAGCTATGGTTCCCGGCGGCTATCCTATCGCCGAAGAGCAGCTTGCCGTGCGCACTCTCGATCTCGCCGACAACTCTGCGCCTCTCAAATTAAAGGCCAAGAACAATGTTTATTCAGCCGAAGGCGTCAGCTTCACGCTCGATCCTGCCACAGGTGCGATCGTGTCGCTGAAATCAGGTGACACCGAGCTTCTTGCAACGCCCATCACTCTCTCACTCTTCCGTCCGCTGACTGAAAACGATGCCGCCAACGCAGGCAGTGGTAAGTTCTGGCTTGCAGAGGGTCTCGACAATATCTCGCAGAAAGCCGTCTCTACAAAACTCAAGAACAACGTCCTCACCGTCGAGACTCGCATCTTTGGCAGCGACAACCGTCAGATCGGCACTGCAACCTTCCGTTATTCGGTGCGTCCTGACAACCGTCTCGCCATCGAAGGATCTTTCGTGCCCGACAAAGAAATCATCACCTCGCTCCCGCGCGTTGGCCTTACCTATCGCACTCCGGCCGAACTCGCACGCAACGTCAGCTACATCGGCCGCGGCGGTGAGACTTATGTCGACCGTAACACTTCCGGTCGCATCGGACGTCACAACACCTCTCCTGCCGCTGACTTCCACCACTACATCGTGCCTCAGGCTACCGGCAATCACACTGAAGTACGCTCGGTTGACTTCAACGGCGACCTGCTCACCGTAACATCCAACCGTCCGTTCCAGTTCAGCGCCACTCCCTACGATGATGCCAATATCCGCGCGGCCAAGCACATCAAGGAACTGGTCGACGACGGCTTGGTGACCGTCCATCTTGATGCCGAGCAGACCGGCGTCGGTACTGCAACCTGCGGACCGGACATTCTCCCCAAGTATCGTCTTGCAATCGAGCCAACAGACTTTAACTTCTACTTCAAGCTCAAATAATTCAGCCTGATGACTGAAAAGTTTCGATATAGCCTTATCGCCGTTACGACTGCTGTCGTAGCGGCGATAGCTTCTTCTTGCGTGTCCAAAGAAACGTATGTCAAGACCTTCACCTTCCCCGAAGGAGCTACTCCCGAGCAAAAAGTCGAGATGGCGGCAAATCTCGTGCCGACTCAGAAACAGATCGACTGGCAGAATCTCGAACTGACAGCCTTCCTCCACTTCGGTGTCAACACATTCACTGACCGTGAATGGGGCGACGGCAAAGAGTCTCCCGAAATATTCACCCCCGACAGCCTCGACGCCGACCAATGGGTCAGGACTCTCAAAGACGCCGGCTTCAAAATGGTCATACTGACGGCTAAGCACCACGACGGCTTCTGTCTCTGGCCGACTGCAACCACCTCCCACTCCGTTGCGTCTTCGCCATGGCGCGACGGCAAGGGCGACGTAGTTGCCGATCTTCGCAAAGCATGCGACAAATACGGCATGAAACTCGGACTATATCTTTCGCCATGGGACCGCAACGCTGAATGTTACGGCGATTCACCGGCCTACAACGATATGTTCGTCGCGCAGCTCACCGAGTTACTGACCAACTATGGCCGCATTGACGAGGTCTGGTTTGACGGCGCCTGTGGCGAAGGGCCTAACGGTAAGAAACAGGAGTATGACTGGACTCGTTTCCGCGACGTGATCGAAACTCTTCAGCCCGAAGCTGTAATGGCTATCATGGGCGACGACGTGCGCTGGGTCGGAAATGAAAAAGGACTCGGACGCGAGACAGAGTGGAGCGTCACGGCTCTTGTGCCCGGCATTTTTCCGGAATCTGCCGCCGTCAACGATTCGCTCGGGCTTTTCGCCAAAGCTCCAGATCTCGGCAGCCGCGAATTGATCGCCAAAGCCGACAAACTCTACTGGTGGCCGTCGGAAGTCGACGTTTCAATCCGCCCGGGATGGTTCTACCATGATCAGGAGCAGCCTAAATCGCTGCGTCAGCTTGCTGAGATCTATATAAATTCAGTCGGGCGTAATTCAGTGCTCTTGCTTAACATTCCGCCCGATCGACGCGGACTGATCGCCGACGCTGATGTTGCGCGCCTGAAGGAGTTCCGCGAGTGGATCGACTCGAACTTTAGCGACAACAAAGCCTCGCAGCCTGAAGGTTTCACAGTCGAAATCCGCGACGGCGCCGCTGTCAATGCTGTCGTGCTCGGCGAAGACATTTCCCGGGGCCAGCGCGTCGAAGAGTTCACCGTCGAGGCTCTCGTCGACGGACAATGGCTGCCTGTGACTGGCGGAACGACCATTGGCAACAAACGTATACTCACCTTCCCGCTTGTCGCGCCCGAAGCCATGAGGCTCAATATCATATCTTCGCGCGGCGACGTATATCTCAACCGTTTCGAGACCTATGCCATCGAAATGCCTGCAGATGTCAGCGTCGATCTTCCCGGTTATGCAAAAGCGGCGACTGATATGTGGACAATCGTTGATGTGTCAGGCGACAAGCAAACCTCCGCAGCCGCATTCGACGGCGATCCGTCTACATTCTGGACTTCGGAGAGTTCAGAAGGGCCAAAAATAATTACTATCGATTTAGGAAAGGCCCGGCCATTGGCAGGTTTTGTCTATGAGCCACGGGAAGGCGACGACAAGAGTGGCACGGTTTATCATTACACGTTCGAACTCAGCAACGATGGTGCGACATGGCGAACTCTGCCTCTCTCGGGCGAGTTCAGCAACATAATGCACAACCCTATTCCGCAAAAAGTCTATTTCCCATCGGTCGAAGGAGCCAGATATGTGCGTTTCACAGCCCTCGATGAAATTGACGCACGCCCATACGTCACCGTGGCCGAACTCTCCGTCCTCATACCCCAATAATACTTATCTCCCCCACAGACCGGATAGGATAACCGAATTGGCCTTATCGACCACCGAAGTGTCGAGCGATGCGAGATAAATCTGAGTCGTCGACTCCGAGTCATGCCCCATGCCTTCGCTGATCACACTCAGCGGTATTCCCTTTGACCGCGCCGCCGATGCCCAACTGTGACGAGCGACGTAAAGCGTCAGCGGTATGCGCAGCCCGGCCATCTGGGCGACTTTCTTGAGGTTACGGTTGATAGTGTACGCCATATTTTTGTAGGTCGACCTTTCGTTTCCACCGCTCGAACGGATGATCGGAAGCAGATAGTCGCTCCGGTTCTCGGGATAGCGGTCAAGGATGGCCTGCATCTCCTTGGTCCACGCTATCGTCAGCAACTGGCCCGTTTTGCGGCGACGGTAAGTGACGTAGCCGCTCCGCAGATCCGTCTTTCTCAGAAAGGCCATATCGACAAAGCTCATACCCCTGAGGCAGAAGCTCATAAGGAACATATCCCTCGCAAAACCCAATTTCGGCGTCAGCTCCAGTCCCTTGATGCGCCTGATCGCGGGCAGTGGTAACGCACGTTTAACCGTCTTTTCAATCCCGGTGAATACTCGGCGGAACGGTTTCCGGTTCTCTATCATACCGTCCTCCACCGCGCGGTTATAGACCGCCCTCAGAATCCTAATGTAAAACGATACGGTGTTCAGTGCTATCCCTCGTCCGCGCAGCCACGCTTCGTATGCTTCCATCAGCTCCGACGTCAGACAGTCCATCAGCAGATCGGTGCCCTTCGCCATACCCTTGCTCGCCATAAAACGTTTGAAACTCGCCAGCGCCGAACGGTAAGTCTCCGATGTTCTGACCTTACCGTTACACTTCAACCTGCTGATGATCGTCTCCATATAATTTATCAGGCCGCACTTCCACAAATAGCACTCATACTCATCCACCAGATCATCAGCCGAATAAGGCATCCCGGCATCCGACAATCTTCGGTCGACCCTCATCAATCGTTCGATGTCGCGACGCATCCCCTCGCGTATCGCCAACAGCATCCGTCCCCTATCACTGCCGACTTTGACCGCGACCGTCGACCGCTCCTCGACCCACTCATGAGAGTACACATGATAATCCGTGAAGATCTGTTTAACAGCCCTATTCTGAATGATTTGATAATATATCGTTCCCTCACGGCCGGCGATAGCCGCAGGCCTTAACTTCGCTTTGAATGTTGCCATTGTAAACCATATTTTATGAGTCCTTATCTACCCATAAAACGCACACCCACCCCCAAAATGCACATCTACCGTCCACTCTGTTCCTCAATACCCGCCTGAACTGAGGATGTTATATTTGTCTCGTTCTGCAAATTTCATTAACTTTGTTTCATTAAACCAACATTCATTTTCACATGCGACACAGATCCTTAATCTTTGCCATAATCTCGATTCTCTCAGTTATCAGCACTTGCGCTGCCGCTACCGTCCGCATCGTCTC
>CAZULD010000012.1:0-17977 GCA_964621135.1 uncultured Bacteroides sp.
AGGGTGCGCTCGGTGGCGCGGGTTGTGTCGTGGGAGATTACGAGGAGCGACAATTTGCCGCGCATTTGCAGGGCGACGAGGCGCTTCATGACGTAAGCGGCTGAAGCATTCCGACCAAAGGAGAGGGCGGCGATGCGGGTGACGGAATCGATGACGAATGTGCGGATGGAGGTTGACTTGGCGATCTCTTCGATGGTCGAGATGATGAGGTCGGCGTAGTCAGTGCTGTCGTCAGCCGATTCAAAAGCGGGTACACAGATAGAGAGTGCGTCGGGAGCAGCAGCGAGCATGTCGGCATGGTCGGCGATACGGCTTTCGCAAGCGATATAGGCGACTTTCCGGCCCGCTGCGGCAAGATCGCATGCGATGGTCAGGGCTTCGGAGGTCTTGTCTGTCTCACGGGGAGCGTGGAGCAGGGCAGTGGTATGTTCTTTCCAGATATTTTTGTAAAGATAGACGGTCTGAGCGACTTTTTTGAAGTATTCGGCTGCGGTAAGAAACTGATGTATCATCGGAGGAAGAATTAAAAATGGAGAATTAAAAATTTATTGGCAAAGGTAGCGTAATGGATGGGCGAGAATAAGGCACAGCGATATTAAAAACGGTTAAAATCGAGCGGCGGCAGAAATATTGGTTGTGTTAGGGCGATTATTGGTTGGGAATAAGGCGGTGCAGATATAACTTTTGGCGCAATTAAAACGTTTTAATAACAAAACCAATAACTAATGAAAGATATAGATTTATCAGAAATAAAGACTCCGGCAGATATCAGAAATATGAATCTGACGGAGCTGACAGAGCTTGCGGCTGAAATGCGCAGCGCGTTGATGGAAAAACTTTCGGCCCACGGCGGTCATATCGGGCCTAACTTAGGTATGGTCGAGGCTATTATAGCCCTGCACTATGTGTTTGACACTCCGAAAGATAAGATAGTGTTTGACGTTTCGCACCAGACATATCCCCACAAGATGATTACGGGGCGAATGCAAGCGTTCACCGATCCGGCTCACTACGACGATGTGACCGGATATACCAATCCCGCCGAAAGCGAGTATGACCTCTATTCGTTAGGTCACACGTCGTCGGCTGTCGCTCTGGCGGCAGGTCTGGCCAAGGCGCGTGACCTGCAGGGCGGCAAGGAGAATGTTGTGGCTGTCATCGGCGACGGTTCGCTGAGCGGCGGTGTGGCATTCGAAGGTCTCGACTACGGTGCGACACTCGGAACAAACTTTATCGTGATAGTCAATGACAATCAGATGAGTATAGCGGAAAATCACGGCGGTATCTACGCCGATCTGCGCTTGCTCAGAAACACCAACGGCACGGCCGAGCCGAATCTCTTCCGCGCGATGGGCTACGGTTACCGTTATGTCAATTACGGTAATGACCTTAAACGGCTGATCGATATGTTCCGTTCGGTCAAGGATGTAGATCATCCCGTGGTGGTGCATATCAACACGATGAAGGGTCTTGGTCTACCCGTCGCCGAGTCGAATAAAGAAGAATTCCACTTCTCCGGGCCGTTTGACCTGAAGACAGGCGCACCTCTCCACGAGGACAATCCCCGCGAAGAACCCGAAGATTACAGCGATCTTTTCGGAAAAATGATGCTGCAGCGCATGCAGGATAATAAAAAGGTTGTTACAATTACAGCCGGTACGCCGGGTGTGCTCGGCTTCGACAAGGCACGCCGTCAGGAAGCCGGACGACAGTTTATCGACGTCGGCATTGCCGAGCAGGCTGCTATTGATGTTGCCAGCGGTCTGGCCAAAGGCGGAATGCGACCTGTGGTCGGCCTTGTGAGCAGCTTCCTGCAGCGAGCTTACGATCAGTTCAGTCAGGACATAGCCCTCAACAAACAGGCGGCAACGTTTGTGGTGTTCTACGGCTCGATGTTCGGCATGAACGATGAGACACACTTAGGATTCTTCGATATCGCTTTGCTCTCGAACATACCCGATCTTCTTTATCTTGCCCCGACATGTAAGGAGGAATTCGAGGCGATGCTCGACTGGTCGATCAAACAGGATAAGCTGCCTATTGTGGTCCGCACTCCGGGTGCAATCGCAAGTTCGAATACCGAAATCGAACTTCTTGACGATTATTCGGAGCCGAAATATGAAATCGTCCGCAAGGGTGAGGACGTAGCGCTGATAGGCGCCGGCATGATGTTCGGCTTTATGGCGCAGGCGGCCGATCTGCTTGCAAAAGAGGGCGTGAATGTAACATTGATCAATCCCCGAAATCTTTCTACTCTCGACACAGCTACCCTCGACTCGCTGAAGAGCTATAAGACAGTTGTCACCGCAGAAGATGGAATCATTGACGGCGGCTATGGCCAGAAAGTGGCTTCATATCTGGGTGAGGTTCCTGTAAAGGTGATCAATCTCGGTCTGCCGAAAGAGTTCCTCAACCGATATAATTATTCAGATTTACAGAAACGTTGCGGCCTTACACCGGCACAGATAGCGCAGACAGTGCTATCGTCGCTCGCTAAGGTGTAACCATATCCCAATCCCTACTTAAACGAGAATGCCGGAGAGTCACACTGCGATGACTCTCCGGCATTAACATTTACAGGGTATATGAATTATTTCTTTTCGCGGACGCTTTTGTTGCGGCAGGCCTTGCGATATTCGGGATAGGCGCGGGCGACAATTTCCTGAGCGAGCTCGGGGGTGTCGGTGGTCATGTAGTCGACGCCGTTGTTGATCGATTCGATGATACCTTTCTCGGTGCCGAGAGTCCAGATGTTGATGGCGAGACCGTTGTCGCGGCAACGCTGCATATAGTCGGGATTTGATTTCCAGACGTCGTAAGCGTAGTCACAGCCTGTGCAACCGTTGGCCTTAGCTTCTTCGGGCGACCATTTCTGGCCCCATAGGAAGAGGACGGGACGATCGGTGACCTTTGAGAATTCGCGGCAAGCGTTTTCGGAGAAGGAGATGAATTCGGTGCGGTCAAGCAGATGATTTTTCTTGAGCAGCTTCATGATCTTCTTGATGGCTTCGTTCTCGCGTTCGGGTTTCTCGTGAACCTTCAATTCGAGGACGAGATCGATGTCGAGTTTCTTGGCAACCTTGAGGAATTCTTCGAGGGTGGGAACGTTCTCACCATTCTCGAGTTTCTGCTGACGGATGATCTTCGAGGGAGTGTTCTGGACAGACATGCCGTTGATTACGCCGTCGTGGTTGAGGACGAGAACTCCGTCGGAGCACATCCAGACGTCGAATTCGGTAGCATCGGCGCCGATAGAGTCAGCCTTGATGAGAGAGCGGATAGAATTCTGAGCCGATCCGGGAGCAGCCCAGTAGCCGCGGTGAGCGACAACTTTAGGACGCTTTGCCTCAGCGGGAGGATCGAGCTGAGTCTGCTTGCGGAGCTTCATTGCCATCTCGGGGTAGTTGGTCGTGATAAAGTCCATACCGTCCTGGAAAGCCTTGACCATGCGGGGTTCGTCGTAGACAGTCCAGATATTGGTCAGCATGCCGAGATCCTGACATTGCTGATACATTTCAGGCATCTCTTCCCATGCTTCATAGCTATAGTCGCAGCCTGTGCAGCCGAGTGCCTTTGCTTCGGCAGGAGGACATTTCTGACCCCAGAGATGAGACACGGGACGGTCAGTGTGCTTGGCAAGTTCCTCGCAAACGTCAGACGAGAAAGAAATGTACTGTGTGCGGTGCGAGAGACCATATTCGTTGATCATGTCGACGCAGGCTTTGGCAACCTGACGCTCGCGCTCGGGTGTGCTGTGGCCCTTGACTTCGAGGACAAGATCGATGTCGAGATCCTTGGCAACGTCGAGGAACTGGCGGAGAGTGGGGAGTTTTTCGCCGTTTTCGAGGGTCTGTTCGCAGATGATGGTCGAGGGTGTGCTGGTAACCCAGTGGCCGTTGATAAGACCGTCGTGGTTGAGGACGAGGACGTCGTCGGAAGTCATGTAAACGTCGAATTCAGATGCGTCGGCACCGACCGAGTCGGCCTTTACGAGCGATGTGATAGAATTCTGAGCAGAACCGGGGACAGTCCAGTAACCGCGGTGAGCGACAACTTTTGTGCGCTTGGCTCCGGTAGGAGATGTCGAAGCGGTCTTCTCGCGGAGCTGCTTAGCGAGAACGGGATTATTGGTGGTGATGTAGTCGAAGCCGTTCTTGAGAGCGTAGGTGAGTTGCTTTTCGTCATCGATCGTCCAGATGTTGGTGAGGAGATCGAGGTCGCGGCACTGCTTGAACATAGCGGGATTTGATTTCCAGACACCGGCACTGTAGTCGCAGCCTGTGCAGCCGAGTTCCTTTGCCTTGTCGGGAGCGACCTGTTCGCCCCAGAGGTGAGACACGGGACGGTCAGTGTGCTTGGCAAGCTCGTTGCAGATGGTCGATGAGAAAGAAATATACTGGGTGCGGGGCGAGAGTCCGAATTCGTTGATCATATCGACACAAGCTTTGGCTGCCTGACGCTCACGTTCGGGAGTAGGATGCCATTTTAGCTCGAGCACGAGGTCGATGTCGAGATCTTTTGCGACTTCAAGGAACTGACGGAGAGTGGGGAGTTTCTCGCCGTTTTCGAGGGTCTGTTCGCAGATAATAGTAGATGGGGTTTCAACGATCTTGTAGCCGTTGATTACGCCGTCGTGGTTGAGGACGAGGACGTCGTCGGAAGTCATATAGACATCAAATTCTGTAGCATCGGCGCCCACAGAATCAGCCTTGACGAGTGATGCGATCGAGTTCTGAGCCGAGCCGGGAGTGTTCCAGTAACCGCGGTGAGCCACAATCTGACAGTCGCGAGAATCAGTGGAGTGGGGTTTGGCATAAAGATTCTTGCGAAGCTGCAGAGCGTATTCGGGGTCGTTGGTGGTGATGAAATCGAAGTCCTTAGTCATGGCGTTGACCAACTGTTTGCGGTCATCTATCACCCAAACACCCGTAGAGAGACCGAGGTCGCGGCACTGATCGAAATATTCAGGCTGCTTAGTCCACATATCAACGCTGAAATCGCAGCCGGTGCTGCCCATCTCCTTTGCCTGCTCGGGAGTGAAACGCTCGCCCCAAAGCTGGAGGACAGGACGATCGGTAATTTTGGACAGTTCGTTGCAGATATTAGGAGAGAACGAGAGATAATTGGTGCGTGAGGCGAGTCCCATTTCGTTGACCATATCGACGGCCGCTCTTGCGACCTGACGTTCACGCTCGGGGGTCTGATGCCACTCGAGCTCCATGAAAAGATCGATATTGAGATCTTTAGCAGCTTCGAGATACTGGCGGAGAGTAGGGAGTTTCTCTCCATTGTCGAGGACGAGATTGCAAATAATCGAAGAGGGAGTGTCGATGATCTTGTAGCCTTGGAAGACAGCGTCATGATTGACGACGAGCACATCATCGGAAGTCATGTAGACATCGAATTCCGAGCCGTCGGCACCGACAGAGTCAGCCTTGACCAGCGAAGCAATCGAGTTCTGAGCCGATCCGGGAGTATTCCAATGACCGCGGTGAACCACGATTTTAGAAGGTCCGGCGCTGAGAGTCATGAGACCTGCGGCCGCAGCCAACATAGTTAGCAGAAATTTTTTCATTCAAAAAAGATTTTTATTGGTTGTTAGAGTAAATATATTGCAAAAGAGGTTTGTATCAGTGATACATAAAGCGTTTGATCGAATGCTTGGGCGTTTTGGCGAAAGGTTGGTCGACGAGTTCGACAGCGGTAATGCGCTCGTATGGTGCGACAAGTTTGTTCAACTCGTTACGATTGTCTTCCATCACTAAGGCCAATGCGTCGGAGTCGATGCCTTCGGCGGTTGCGCTCTCAGTGTCGGGATAGATCAGAGCGACAAGTCCGCCGCCGCGCTCAACGACGATGCTCTCGTTGACAAAGGGCATATTATTGAGTTTGGCTTCGATTTCTTCGGGATAGATGTTCTGACCTGTGGCGCTAAGGATCATTGTCTTATAACGTCCGCGGATGTAGACGGTGCGGTGGTCGGGTTCGCCGAGCGTGCCCATATCTCCTGTGTGGAGCCAGCCGTCTTCCTCGAGCACTGCAGCAGTAGCCTCGGGATTTTTGTAATAACCTTTCATGACGTTGACGCCTTTGACCATTATTTCGCCGAGAGGTTCGCCTTCCTTACGCAGAATCTTGCCGGTCATGAGTCCGCGCAGTGTGCGGCCTGCCGATCCGGGGGCGAAACGGCGCCAGGGGCTGTAGCTGATCAGGGGAGCGCATTCGGTCATGCCATATCCAACGGTGAAGGGGAAGTGGATGCGGAGGAGGAAGGCTTCGACTTCGGGATTGAGGGGGGCGCCACCGACTATGACTTCCTCGAAGTGGCCGCCGAACGCGGCGACGAGCTTGGCGCGGATGCGACTGTAGATGGCCTTGTCGAGCATAGGCACGGATAACACCCAGCGTATCGAAGGCTTGGAGATCATCGGCAGGATGACTTTCTTATAGATCTTCTCCAAAATCAGCGGCACGCATACGACGAGCGACGGTTTGATCTTGCGCATCGCCGTAAGAAGCAGTTGGGGAGTCGGCTGGCGTCCAAGAACGGTGACGTGTGTACCGGTAGCCATCGGTACAAGCATATCGAAGGTGCAGCCATAGGCATGGGCGAGTGGTAGGAAGGCGAGAGCTCTTGACCCTTCGTAATGCAGGCGCGAGCGGATGCCGAAGACAACGTTACCCCAGAGGTTGCGGTAAGTGAGCATAACGCCCTTAGAGAAACCGGTAGTACCTGATGTGTAATTGATAACGGCTGTATCATCGTCGTGACGGGGTGTATAGCGGATGTCTTCGGCTGTGAATCCGTCGGGGTAGCGACGGTTGAACGAGCGGGTGAGGTTATGGATGATCTGCGAGGGTAATTTGTCCTTGCCGCCTTTGGTTTTGCCGATTGGACGCTCTGTGATGACTTTTCGGGTCTCGAGACTAACGACGCACGAAATTTCGGGAAGTTCGTCGAGCGACATTTTCTCCCAAATACCCTCATTGATGAAGATGATGTTTGCGTCGGAGTGATTTATTATGTTAACCGCGTCGGCGGGATTGAATTCAGAGAGAATGGGAACAATCACCGCACCATAAGTTATTGTGCCCATGAAGGTGATGATCCAGTTTACGGAATTGCGCCCCATGAGGGCAACCTTGTCGCCGGGACGAATGCCGGCCTGCTGATAGAAAAGATGGAGACGGGCGATGCGTTTGGCGAGTCTTCCGTAGGTCATTGTGCGACCGCCGTAATCGGTGAGTGCGGGGAGAGTGAAATTGCTTGCGAACGAGTTAGCGTAGATGGTGAGGAGGTCGGGATAGTGGCCATACTCTTTGTTAAAATCGTCCATGTTTATCAGGCATTAGGTTAGTTAAATAAAAAAACGGCACTGCGATACGCCGCCGGGAGGGCAGATCGCAATGCCGAAATATTATCAGTTAAGTTTGCTGTTGAGTGAGTCTTTGATTGAGGCAAAAACGTCATCGACCGCACCGTTGCCGTCGATCGCGTGGTATTTGCCTTCGTTGATGTAGAAGTCGCGCAGGGGAGAGGTCTGGTTGTGATAAACGTTGAGACGCTCGCGGATTGTGTCGAGATTGTCGTCGGCACGTCCTGATTCCTTACCTCTCAAGAGCATGCGGTCGATGAGATCGTCTTCATTGACTTCGAGACCGACAACTGCGTGTACCTTTGAACCGCGCTTGGCAAGCATGTCGTTGAGCGACTTGGCCTGATCGATAGTACGGGGAAACCCGTCGAAAATCACGCCTTTAGAAGTTAATTCGGGATTGCTGTCGAGAACATCTTCGAGAACCTGTATCATAAGGTCGTCGGGGATAAGATGGCCCTGTGAGATATATTGATTAGCTATTTTACCGAGTTCGCTGCCTTCTGAAATGTGACGGCGAAGAACCTCGCCGGTTGAAATGTGGTGAAGACCGTATTCGTTGATGAGCTTTTCGCTCTGTGTACCTTTCCCGCTGCCGGGAGCTCCGAAAATTACAAGATTCAGCATCTTACTTTTAGGATTGTTTTATTAGGATGGAGTATTATGTGTATAAATGTCAGTCTGCTGGCCGGAATTTTTAGTCCTTGAGGACATAAATGTCGTTGAGATCGCGGGCTTTCTCGTTGATGTCAAGACCAAAACCGATGATAAACTTTTTGGGGATGTTGAAGCCTACATAGTCAGGCTTAACGGGTTTTTCGAGGGCCTCGGGCTTGTAGAGAAGGGTTGCGATGCGGATGTCGGCCGGATTTTTCTCTTTAAGCGTAGCGATGAGATTGTGGATGGTGTTGCCAGTATCGACAATGTCTTCGACGATGATAACCGTGCGGCCTTCGAGATCTTTTTCGAGACCCATCATCTGTCGGACTTTGCCTGTGGTACTTGTGCCTTCGTAGCTTTTCAGTCTGATGAAGGCGATCTCTGCGTCAATGCCTTCGGCGGCACGGAAAAGATCGGATGCGAAGGGAAAAGCACCGTTAAGCACACAAATGAACAAAGGCGACTGACCGGCGCAGTCGCGCTTGATCTGCTCGCCTAACTCTTTGATACGCGCATCGATTTTATCACGGGTAATATAGGGAACGAAGGTCATGCCTTCATAATTCACTTCTTTCATCGCAGCGGTTATATTTTTTATGGAACAAAGTTAGTAAAAAATCCTCTATAAACAATGCCTCCGGACGCCATATTTTAAGCGACCGGAGGCAAGTATAACCAAGTTGCGGACGGCAGCGACAGATCAATCGTAACGCGCCAGAGTCATCACGGCGAGTGCGCGGTCGTGAAGGAGGTCGATGTAATCGTTGCGTGCCGAATTGTAATAGTTGAGTTCGTAGAGGTAAACGGTCAGCGGCATAAGTCCGCCGTCGAATGATTTTTGAAGCAGCGTGAGATAGTCGGCGCCATTACCGTTGCCTTCATCGAAAAGTTCTGCGTAACGGCTCACGCGTCGGTCAAGACGCTCGGCACGAAGCCACTCTGTGCGTACACGTCGGTTGACGGCGAGCGAAGTCTGTTCGGCTTGGGCAATAGCCGTTTCGAGTTCGGCGGCTGCCTGAGCCTTGCGGTGTCGGTTGGAGAAGAAGGGGAGGGTCATGGCGACTCGCAAACCGTTGAAATGGTCTCCGAGCTCGACGTTGTGGATATATCCGAGCGAGAAGCCGGGTAACGAACTGCGTGAAGCGGCCGAGAGAGTCTGACGTGCGCCTGATACAAGATAGCTCGCCGCTTCGACCGACGGGTCGAACGTCGCATGGCGTTCGAGATAATATGCTTCAGGTTGGAGACCCATTGACGGGAAGTCAGTTACCGGCGAGAGATCAATCGGTCGGCCTCCGTTTAGTTCGATAAGTTCGTAGCGCAGAGCGTCGGAAAGGGTAGCTGCTTCAACGGCGCGGTCTTCGGCTTGAGCAAGCTCGAACTTGACTTTGCGGTAGTCGATGACAACAACGTCGCCGCTCTCGTAAGACCGGGTCATCAGTTGGAGGATACGGTCGAGATTGTCACGCACCGATTCGGCAAGTGCCTGTTTGCGACAGGCTGCGACGTAGTCGATAAGCAGATTGCAGACGCGCAGACGCATATCAGCTTCATCGGCCTTGTAGAGAAGTGAAAATGCGTTTGCTTTCAAATCGGCAGCTTTCGCGCGACTGCGGTAGACACCGGGCCAGTCGAATGACTGGCTCAGTGCTACAGACCATTTATTGCCGATATGACCCGTGCCCCACTGATGTTCGAACTCTACCTCGGGGTCGGCAAGATTATTGTCTGCTTTCAGTCCGAGCGATTCGCTCTGAAATGACGCCCGACGTTCAGCCAGAGCCGGATTATTGGCAACGATCTCATCGGCGACTGCCGTGAATGCCGAAGGCAGAGCAGCCGAGACGGTTACATTGGCAGTCAGAAGGCCGACGATTGTAATGATTATATGACGTTTCATCGTTTGCGGTTGATTAGGTAATATATAGCAGGTACGACATACATATTCAGTATGGTCGATGAAATAAGGCCACCGAGAATGACGACCGCCATAGGTGACTGGATCTCGTTGCCGGGTTGATCGCCATTGATCGCCAGCGGTATAAGAGCGAGAGCCGAAGTCAGAGCGGTCATGGTAATCGGAAGCAGGCGGTCAGTCGAACCGTGGAACAGACGGTCAAGCAGGCTTTCGCCTTCGGCTGAAAGTTTGTTGTAGCGGGTGACGAGAAGCATGCCGTTGCGAGTGGAAATGCCCATAAGTGAAATGAAACCTATGATAGCGGGGATGTTGAGTTCGCCGGAGGTGATCTTCAGAATGAAAATACCGCCGATTACCGCCAGAGGCATATTGATAAGGATGATAAGTGACTGTGCCCAGTTTTTGAATTCGCCGTAAAGGAGCATAAAGATCACTGCAAGCGCGCATAGAGATGTCCACAAAAGTGTGGCTGAAGCTGCGGCTTCGCTCTCAAACTGACCGCCGTATGTGATGTAATAGTCCTGAGGAAGCTGTATCTCGGCTTCGACGCGGTCGCGGATCTCGTTGACGGAGCTGCGCATATCTCGTCCCTCAACGTTGGCCGAGATGATGATGCGTCGCTTGACATTTTCGCGGTTGATCATGTTCGGCCCGGTCGATGAACGGATCTCGGCTATTGTGCTGAAGGGAATCTTGCCTTTGGAGGAGTCAATAGCCATTTCAGAGAGACTTTCTATAGAGTTGCGCGACGACGGGTCTAGAATGACAGTCAGATCGTAGGGCTGGCCGTCTTCATAGACCTGCGATATGGCTTCTCCGCCAATAGCCACTGATATGAGACGGTTGAAGTCGGCCATCGTGATACCGTAAGCAGCCATGAGTTCGCGGCGCGGGGTAATGATGAGTTCGGGGCGTTCGACCTGCTGCTCAATGTTGGCGTCGACCACACCGGGAACGGTCGAGATAATTGATTTGATGCGGTTGCCCGTTGAAAACAAGCGGTTAAGATCGTCGCCGAAGAGCTTTATGGCAATCTGTGACTCAGTTCCTGACATCATGGCGTCGATTCGGTGAGAGATCGGCTGGCCGATCTCAACGTTGACACCGGGGAGTTCGCCGAGCTTGGCGCGCAATTCTTTTACAACCTCGCTGCGCGAACGGTCAGCGAGAGTGTAGGGCGCTTCGATTTCGGAAACGTTGACCCCGAGTGAATGTTCATCGAGTTCGGCGCGACCTGTCTTGCGGGCAACTGTCCGTACCTCGGGGACTGACATGATTATACGTTCAGCCTCGCGTCCGATCTTGTCGCTCTCTTCAAGTGACACACCGGGGAGGGTGGAAACATTGATTGTAAACGATCCTTCGTTGAAGCCCGGCAAGAAGCTGCGCCCGAGGGTAAAGAACATTATCACGGCGACGACAAACAGTATAGCGGTCGCACCGATTACGGCGAAAGGCCGGGATACAGATATGTTCAGCGAGCGGCTGTAGACGGCTTTGAGTTTGCGGGCCAGCCAGGGATCGCGAGAGAGTTTTTCACTTTGTTTCTTTGGCGCAAGGAGGAAGCTACAGAGGACCGGGGTAACGGTAAGGGCGACAATCGTTGAGGCTATAAGGGCGACAATGAATGAAACGCCGAGAGGGATGAGCATTCGACCTTCGATGCCTGTGAGGAAGAAGAGCGGCAGAAAGCTGGCAATAATGATCAACGAGGAGTTGAAAATCGGCATACGCACCTCAGCCGAAGCATGATAGACTACGTCGGAGACGGGGCGTCGCTCGTCTTCGGGTAGCGAAGCATTGTGGCGCAGACGCTTATAGACATTCTCTACATCGACAATGGCATCATCGACCAGCGAGCCGATCGCTATGGCTATGCCGCCGAGACTCATGGTGTTGATGGTGTAACCGAGGAAATGGAGAACGAGAACCGTTACGATGATTGAAAGCGGGAGGGCGACGATCGAAATGAGTGTTGTCCTTAGATTCATCAGGAAGAAGAACAGGACAATGATTACGAATAATGCACCTTCGAGCAGGGCTTCCTGAAGGTTACTGATAGAATTGTCGATGAAGTCGCTCTGACGGAAAATATCAGTGGAGATTTTAATGTCGGACGGGAGTGTTTTTGCAATGTCGGCGAGTTCGGTATCTATGCGTTCGGTCAGACCGATTGTACCTTCAGCCGGTTGCTTCGTGACGGTGATGATGACAGCAGGCGTTGCTTCGACCGATGCGAGCCCGATCTGAGGTCGTGCAGGGCCGATCTCGACAACGGCGATATCGCCAACGGTAACGATGCCGCGGTCGTCGCTGCGGATAACAGATGCGGCTATTGCGTCAGGATCGGTGGTGTTGATGTCGCCTTTGATGATGTATTCATTGCCGAACTCATATATAATGCCGCCCGAGGCATTGTCGTTGACATTCTCAAGACTTTCGAGAAGTTCGGACAGACTGACGTCCATCATTTTCATTTTTTCAGGTAACAGACGAATCTGATATTCCTTCACATCGCCTCCGATAACTGAAACCTGCGAAACACCGCCCATCGACAGCAGGCGCGGACGGATAACGCGGTCAGCGATTGTCCGAAGGTCAAGCAGCGAGGTAGAGTCGGCGGTAAGGCCGATGATCAGCATCTCTCCGAGAATGGATGACTGGGGGCCAAGAGTAGGGGTCTTGACGTTGGAAGGAAGGACTTCGGTGAGGGAGCCAAGACGCTCGGTTACTATTTGTCGGGCACGGTAGATGTCAGTGCCCCAGTCGAATTCAACCCAGACGGTAGACAAGCCCGATGAAGAGGCCGAGCGTACGCGGCGTACACCGGTCGAACCGTTGACGGCAGTCTCTATGGGGTAGGTCACGATGGTCTCCACATCTTCAGGAGCGAAGCCGGGAGCTTCAGTCATGACTACGACGGTGGGGGCGTTGAGATCGGGGAAAATATCGACCTCAGTACGCATAAGGGTTATAGTTCCGGCAACGAGTATAACGGCAGAAATTATCAGCACGGCAAGGCGGTTGCCCAGCGACATGCGAATTATACGGTTAAGCATGGCTACGCTGAATTAATGGTTGTGGCTGTGACCTTCGGGAACGACGCCGCTCGACTCGGCAATGCGGACAGTGGTTGTGCCAGCTACGACCACGTCATCGCCCGGATTGACGCCGGAACGGATCTCGACTCGGTCGCCGTTGTTACGACCAAGCGTTACAGGCACTTTACGGTAACATTCGTCATCGAGGCGGATAAAGACGTAGTAGAGACCCTGCTGCTCTGATAAAGCTGATACAGGGACAGAGATGACATCATTCATGGCGTCGGCAAGGAGATAGACGGCGACCCCTCCACCGGGCATGAAACTTCCGTCATTATCGAAAGTGAAATACACGGCAGAATAGCCGGGAGCAGCGGTCGGAGCAGCGGGATTACCTGCTGCGACGCGCTTACCGTTGAGACTGCTGAGAATGACGTTAGTGTCAGTATAGGGCAGAGCGACACGCGCATCTTTTACGTCGGCGAGACGACTGTAGTAACGCTGGGGTACGTCGGCGCGCAGAGTCAGGCGAGCCGATTTAGCGATAGTGGCGACGGGCGTACCGACCTCGACATATTGCCCCTGAAGAGCATCGATCGACGTAATTATTCCGGTAATCGGTGACGAGATAATGCCCGCTGAAGCTCCGGCGCTGTAAGTAGCCTTGGCCTGCTCGTAGTTGCGCAGAGCTTCGTTATAGGCCGACGCAGTGACAAGCCTATCGGCGTAGAGCGGAGTCAGACGGTCGAGTTCGCGTTTGGCAGCATCAAGATTGGCTTTTGCGGCAGCGTTGGTATCGCCGCCACTGACTCCGGAAGCTGAAACGCGCGCGATGGTCGATCCTGCGTTTACGTTAGAGCCATATTCGATGCCCGGATTAAAACTCAAAATGCCGGAGGAGGGGGCAGCGATAACGGCTGCGTCGCCTGCAGCGGAAAGAATTGTGCCCGAAACTTTAATAGCATCTGCGAAGGGAGCGACAACGGCCTTTTCGGTCGTTACACCAAAGCGCTCAGCCATAGCCGGGCTGAGGGTTATTTCGCCTTCCTCGGCTTCTTCGTCAGAATCGTCATCGTGGTGATGTTCGCCGTCGTGATCATGATGTTCATGGTCATGCTGACTGTGTTCGTGATGATGGTGTGAAAGTTCGTCGGACGTATTTTTTTTGCACGAAGCAAAATACAAACAAACTGCCGCCGACAGAGCGTAGATCAGAATTTTATTCATGATGGATTAATCTGTTAGGTCAATAGATGAATTATGGACAGGAAACGATTTTAGTTCCTGCGGTATCAATCATGCTATTGACGGCGGTCCGCGTCTGACGAGAGGCGCAGTTTCAAACAGATATGGTATTACTGTCTGCCGAGGTCGGTGGATGGTTATATCTTCCGTAATCTCTACGATAAATGCCAATGGTGAGCATAAATCGCAGTGGAGATGGCCACAATGGTGATCGTGGTCGAGAATTTTCTGAGACTCGGTGATTTTGAAAAGATCGATGTGGAGAGGACAGGAATCATCTGAATGAGAATCACAACCATCGTTTGAATCACTGTGGCTATGATGATGGGCGGTTGTCTCAGTCAAGCAGAAGCATGGACGATGATCCTCTGATTGGTGATGATGAAAGCGCGCAATTCCGGCGGTGAAAACCAGCAGGCTCACCATGGCTGAAACGATTATTTTAAGGTAATGCTTCATAAAGCGGCGCTTAATAGGCACAAAGTTAGAAAAAAATCCGTAGATTTGCAGTATGAACGGTAACGAAAAAATAATCGAATATAGTGGAGTAGAGATTCTTCGCAAGGAACATATCGTTCTGAAAGACGTGGATTTCTCGCTTGCTCCGGGTGAATTTGTATATCTAATCGGTAAAGTAGGCAGCGGAAAAAGTTCGCTGATCAAATCGCTATATGCCGAAGTTCCGATACATACGGGGACGGCCCGTATATTTGATTATGACCTTACGGCAATACGCCGTAAGCAAATACCATATCTGCGCCGTAAGATAGGAATTGTTTTTCAGGATTTCCAGTTACTTACTGACCGCAATGTATATGCCAATCTCGAATTTGTGCTTGATGCAACAGGCTGGACTGATCGTTTGGCCAAGGAACAGCGCATAGAGGAGGTGCTGAAAGAAGTCGGCATGACTAACAAGTCATATAAAATGCCTCACGAACTGTCGGGCGGCGAACAGCAGCGAATAGTTATAGCGCGTGCGCTTCTCAACAAACCTGAACTTATTATTGCCGACGAGCCGACGGGCAATCTTGATCCGGAAACGGGCGAGCAGATTATAAATCATCTTTATTCTATCGCATCGTCTGGTACGGCTGTGATTGTCGCAACTCATAATTTAACTATGCTCGACCGCTATCCCGGACGCGTGTTGCGTTGCGAGGCTAAGCGACTTCAACCTAATCTTTAATTAGTATGGCAGTATATCTACAGGTCGAAGAACTTACGAAGAGTGTCGGCGACCGTATGCTCTTCTCGGATCTTACTTTTGGCATAAATGAGGGGGATAAAATCGGTATAGTTGCTAAAAATGGTACGGGCAAGACTACGCTCCTCAATGTCATAGCCGGTCTGGACTCGCCGGACAGCGGTAAAGTGACCTATCGGGCCGATATCAGGGTCTGCTATCTGAATCAGTTGCCGGATCTCACTCCGGGATCCAAGATAATAGATGCGTGTCTTGAAGGAGGCGGTGAAGTGGCGGAATGTGTTGCAAAGTATGAATCGGCAGTTGCATCGGGCGACGCAAAAGCTGTCAGCGATGCAGCTCACCGTATGGACGAACTATCGGCATGGGACTACGAGGACCGCGTCCGTCAGATGCTCACGCAGTTAGGTATAGAAGATGTAAACGCAACGGTCGATCACCTGTCGGGCGGTCAACGCAAACGAGTAGCCATTGCCCGTGCGTTGATGCAACAGCCTGATCTGTTGTTGCTCGACGAGCCTACTAACCATCTGGATGTGGAGGTGATAGAGTGGCTTGAAGGATATCTGAAGCGTCAGAGGGTGACACTGCTGATGGTGACTCATGACCGATATTTTCTTGACCGTGTCTGCAACCGCATAATGGAGCTGGATGACCATACGGCATATTTTTATGATGGTAACTATGATTATTATCTGCGTCGACGTGCTGAACGCATTGAAGCACAGGAGGCAGAACTGTCGCGAGTGAATAATCTTCTGCGAAAGGAACAGGAGTGGATGAGCCGGCAGCCCCAGGCGCGTGCAGGGAAGGCAAAATATCGCATCGACCGATTCTATGATCTCAAACAGCGGTCGCAGATGCGGCGGCATGATGAAAACGTCCGTCTGGAGACTGAGTCGTCATATATAGGATCGAAAATTTTCGAGGCAGAGGGCATCAACAAGCGTTTCGGCGATAAAATCATCCTCGATGATTTTACATATACATTCGCACGCCGCGAAAAACTGGGTATCATAGGCCCTAACGGTGTCGGTAAATCAACATTTATAAAGCTATTGCAAGGACTTGTTCCGGCAGATAGCGGAGAATGGAACGTAGGCGAAACTGTGCGTTTCGGATATTACAGTCAGGACGGCATATCGTTTGACGGTCGCAAGAAAGTGATTGATGCCGTGACAGAAATAGCCGATGACATAGAGCAGAGCGGAGTGCATATAGCTCCGATGCAATTTCTGCAGAAGTTCCTATTTTCGGTACCTGATCAGCAGAAATATATTTCGACTCTGAGCGGAGGTGAGCGTTGCCGACTGCAATTAGCTACAGTGTTAATGCGTCAGCCAAACTTTTTAATACTTGACGAGCCGACGAACGATCTTGATATCGTGACACTCGGTGTGCTGGAAGAGTATCTAACGAATTTCGACGGTTGTGTAATTATAATCAGTCATGACCGCTACTTCCTTGACAATGTTGTCGATCATTTGTTTGTGATGCAGGGTGACGGTGTGATAAAAGATTTTCCCGGGACTTACAGCGAGTATGCCGAATGGCGTGCAGAGCAACAGAAACAGATAGCAGCAGAGAAGCCTGCGACACCGGAAGCTGTGCAGAAAACTCAACATCCGACCGAACGGAAACAGAAACTCAGTTTTAAAGAACGAAAGGAATTTGAAGCCCTCGAGGTGGAGATTGAGCAACTGACGGCTGAAAAAGCCGAACTTGACGCTCTGTTCAATAGCGGGGAGACGATAAACGATGTTGCAGAAAAATCAGCGCGTTACAATGAGATCTCGGAGCTACTCGACGAGAAGGAGATGCGCTGGCTTGAGCTCTCTGAACGCTCTTAAATCAGAGGCTGACGGCTTGACAAGAATATTGGCGCCGGAGATATTTTCCTTAACCAGACCTATGTCGTCGATACTATCGGTGACGACAGTATCCAACTTGCAATTATTAGCTTCGAGCCACTTTGTGACCTGTAATACTTTTTCTTCCCTGACACATTCTTTCAGCGGTTTGTCAGGTTGGAAGTCTGTGGCGACAAGGTCGCCTGTCCAAAATGAACGGACATAGAACTCGGGAGCGGCTGTGGCAAGGAGAATGCGGTGTCCGTTGGAGGAGTTACGCTTGATAAGTGACTTTATGTCAGGATTGATGCGACTCTTGACCTTTTTGCAGAATGTAGGAAGTATTTGAGGGTAGGGATAAAGAGTGGATAGTATCGTTTCTTTCATCCGGCGATGATCGCATTTGCCGAGTTTACGGCGAAGAATAGCTTTCAACAATCGCGCGATCGGTGGTATTTTACCTCTTGACATAAGGAAACGGACACCACACCCAAGATAGATCTTGAGGGTGTTCCCGTCGACATAAGTGCCGTCGAGGTCGATAACCGTGCACGGTTGAAAGTTGTCTATTTCGCGTCTATCGACCATGGCATTCTGACGAGGGTTGAGTTGTGATAGAGATAATAGTCAGGCATGAAAACAGGGGCCTCGGCTGTAACGGTAATAACCGCTGTTTTGAT
>CAZULD010000012.1:18077-24862 GCA_964621135.1 uncultured Bacteroides sp.
TGCATCGGGTTGGAAACCATCTGATTCGGCTATCTCTCGCAGTTGCTTACATGCTGAGGGAAAACTAATGTCGTCGAGGGTTACAATGACGTATTTTTTCATCGGGCAATCAGTCTGATAAGGTTTATCCCCCCATAGGAAGCTAAGGCGCCTATGCGGTTTTTCAACCTTGATTGGCCGTCGCGGAGGACATCATGGCGCAAAGAGCGGATGATAGTCATACACTTTTCGATAGCTTCGTGATCGTCCGGACGATTTTGAAGAAGGGCGGTGAGAAGATTGAAAGCCGCGCTGAACTGACGGTGACGGGCTGCTCCTATTAGAAGAGTGTCTCCTGTAGGGGTTATGCTGTTGACGATAGCTTCGGTAACAGGCAGTATGTCGCGACGACCGTCCGACCAACTGTTTATAAAGCTATCGGGGCGACGGCGATAGAAGTAGACGATGCTGTCGGTGATTGCCAGACGCGGGATTTTCTTTAGAATCTTTGGGGTTATTTCGAGATCTTCATACCATCCTTCGTAAAATCGGAGATCATCAAAAATACGACGGTGGTATAGTTTGCCCCACGCAGTATTATCAGTTCGCGGCTTTTGATATAGAATGTCAGCAAGTCGATGCCGCGAATTTACTACGTCGGTAATCGGTCGTTTATCACTTGCAGCAGGTTTTGACTCGGAGTATATCGCACGACCTGCAGCTACAGATACAGAATAGCGTTCAGCGATCCGGCGAAGATGATTAATTGAATGTGGATATAATTCATCATCAGCATCTACAAATGTAATATAGCGACCTTTGGCAGATGCTATGCCCGTGTTACGGGCGCTTGACAGGCCGCCGTTAGACTTTGAGATCACGGATATACGACTGTCGGTTTCTGCGGCGTGGCGACAGATGTCGAGCGATGAGTCGGTAGAACCATCGTCGACTAGAATTAATTCCCAATCGGTAAATTGCTGGGAGCGGATGCTGTCAATGCAATTCTGCAAATATTTGGCGGCATTGTAGACCGGAACAATTATAGAAACCTCAGTCATAAGTCTGTAATTTTGAGCTGACAGGGCAAAGATAATTCATTTCGCACTAATATCCAACCGCCATGATAAAAAAGAAACGCGAATGCTCTCAGATTAGCTCTGACGCATTCGCGTTGAAGGTGAGTAAAAGTTAGAGTCTGTAAATTTTTCAGTTTGCTTTACGGAATGTGAAATCGCGATCGCGTATCTCACATGACATAATACCGCCTTTGTGGATCTTAATGTCGGAAATTTTCTGGAGTTCGCTGAATTTAGCACTCATCGCTTTTGTTAGTGAAGCCTGCCATTGAGCGGCTGCCACGGCTGAAAGCGAATCGATCATCGGAGTGCGTGAATCAGTCATGACGTCGCGTCCGAAAGTAACGCCGTCGGGGTCAACCTGAACCTGAAGCGACGAGAGATCAAGAGCGAGAATAAGATCATCGTCTTCACCTTCCTCGTAAGTCCAGCGTCCTTTAACGGTTGCGGTTGCAGCAACGCTTAAATCATAGGACGTATCGTCACCTGTCATTTCGACCTGACTTCCGTCTATAAGCGCGGATATGACCACATCGCCGGTCTCTGACTTTGCGTCGGGAGCGGAGAACGTGATTGATATTGTTGCATCGGCATCAGAAGACCCGACAATATTTTCCATCCGCGAAGGCGTACCGGTCCATGTTCCCGAAATATCGGGACGATCGTTGCATGAATTAAATGCGACTATTGCAAAAGTTGCAATTGCAAAGACCGAAATACGGTGTACGAGTGTCCTTGTTTTCATTTTGAGTTATTGACTTTTTCTTTTACTTCAAAAAATATAACGACACAAGTTTAAATTTTGTTCACTGTCTATCGGCAGGAAGTGCAGAAATAATTTGTTCTCGCGATTGTTCGATAAGTTTTTTGAGGTCATGACCTCCTTCAGGGGCTTCGATCGGGCGATGGATCGTCAGTTTTATATGACCCGGCCGAGGCAACCATGATGTACGCGGCATGACTTCATATGCACCGTCGATGGTTATAGGTACAACAGGGAGATTAAATTCTTCGGCTAACATATATGCCCCACGTCGGAAAGCATGTACCTTGCCGTCGAGAGTTCGCGAACCTTCAGGGAAGACAACAACGGACATGCCTTTGGCAAGTTGCTTCTCGGCATCGTGCATGGTCTGGCGTATGGCAGCGGGAGAGTGATTGTCAACATAAATATGACCTGCGCGGCGGCAACTGAACCCGACAAGCGGAATGCGTTCAAGGCTTTTTTTCATCATCCACTTAAAGTTATGACCGAGATAGCCGTAGATTGAGAAGATATCGTAGGCTCCCTGATGATTGGCCACAAAAACATACGATGTGCCTTTAGAAATGTTCTCTCGCCCGCTGACGGTGACTTTTACAAAAGTCATTATGCAGAATAAACGGGCCCATATGTGAGCAGGCCAATACCCCCACCATTTACCGCCGAAAAGAATTGATCCGATAGCGGTGAGCAGGGCTGCAAGAATCGTGGCAACCAGAAGAACGGGTGCCATTATGAAGAGTTGATACAGACGGTAAAAAATCATGACCGAAAAATATTACGGTGCAAAGTTAGCAAATTATCCTTGTTCGGCCTCAATTACTTCAGCTTAGACTGAATAAAATCGACGATTATTGCAGGATTTTTGCAGCCGAGCAAATACTTCTTGCCGTTTTTCAAAGTCACTAAAAAACAATCGGACGCTTTGCCGTAATATCCGAAATATTTTCCAATCTCATTATTGGAGAACCAGCCCCAGTAGCCAAACCATCCTCCGCTGGCGCAGAGACGGCGCTCAGCCATCGTCGGCTGAAAGAGCTTGATGGAAGATATTTCATCAAGAGGGATTGACTTGAACCATAATGAACGGTTGATGCGGAGTTGGTTGTCGTTGACAGAAACAGACATAGGCATATAAAACAGGGCAAGACAGCATGCAATAACAAGCAGACTGCAGAAAATGAATGCGGGAATATCGGCCTGACGGCGGAATTGCGAATAAGCCACTCCGGCAAAAACGATTATGGCGACTATGGTGATGAACGTTGAGTAAGCGCTTAGCTGCACAGACTCTTTAATCTTGTTTTTTCCCATCTTGCAATTGATTAGATTAGTGTTTTCACAAAATTACGAAAAATAATTATTATGGGATTGTAATTTAGAATTATCTTTTGCTTAATTCACATTGGAACTGGAAGCCAATTGAAATGGTCAGATTATTACCCCATGAGCGCGAATGATAGGTTTGACAATCAATAATCTCCGTACGACCGTCATCGTTATAAGTCTCTCGAGTAATTTTGACTTTAGCCGAAGTGTATGGATAACGATAGTTTATATCCAGAACTAAATTAAGTTCGCGGGTGAGACGATAGCTGCCGGTTAATCCGAAATTGATGTAAGTGGGACATATCAATCTCTGTGCTTCAATAATTTCTTTAATCTTAGGACTTGATACGTCATTTTCCTCATAGTTATTATCCTCATAAATATAATGGATATAATCATCGGCATTATCCATAGCACATGCTCCAATCCCCGCCCTTGTAAAAAACTGCCATCGATTATTTTCATATCGATACATTATGCCTGCTCCCATTCCCGCAGAACCAGGTAAGCCACAGCTCGACTCGGCTAACCATTCAATATCTATTGGTGGCGTCCAATTGCCACCTGAACTAAACACCATATCGCCATATATACTCCAATGAGAAAAAAGCGAGTATGCTGCCCGAATAGTAAATTCACCTCGATTGCTTGGTTGGCGCCCAAACCAATACTCGTTGTCATTACCGCCAGTGTTTATGCTTCTACCATAAGTGACGGCTATCATTAATGGGCGCTTAAATGGGATACATACGTTATCGTGCGGAACTTGGGCGGTTGCGGCTATCAGAGAAGAAAATGAGAGGAAAATGGCTAATAATTTTTTCATCGATTCGAGTAAAAGGTTGGATATGCGGCAAATATACAAATAATTATTAATCTGGTCACTTGCTATAACTAAAAAAGAGCAATCCGTGAATTGGATTGCTCTTTTTCATCTGACAATAATATCTGTTGGAGTTATTCTTTTGTAACTTCTTGTGGTTGGTCGACTTCGGCGATGATGCGGGTGACAATTTTGTCGTTGTCTTTGTCATAAGTGACTTCAACGGTGTTACCCGGGAGCATAGAAGCAGTGATGATCAACTCTGCGAGTTCGTCTTCCAGATATTTCTGGATAGCACGTTTGAGCGGACGAGCACCGAATTGGATGTCATAACCTTTAGAAGCAATGAATTCTTTGGCTTCGTCAGACAGACTGAGTTTGTAACCAAGATCTTCGAGACGACGGGTAAAGCCGGCGAGCTCGATGTCGATGATACGGTAGATCGAATCTTTGTCGAGCTGGTCGAACATGATGATGTCGTCGATACGGTTAAGGAATTCGGGCGAGAATGCTTTGTTTAGAGCTTTCTGGAGAACACCGTGGGTGAACTCTTTGCTGACTTCCTTGGTGGTAAATCCGACTCCCGAGCCGAAATCCTTGAGTTGGCGCGTGCCGATATTCGACGTCATTATAATAATGGTATTCTTGAAGTCGATGCGACGTCCGAGACTGTCGGTCAGACGGCCTTCGTCCATTACCTGAAGTAAGAGATTGAACACGTCGGGATGGGCCTTTTCGATTTCGTCAAGAAGAACGACGGAATAGGGGTGACGACGCACTTTTTCTGTGAGCTGACCACCTTCCTCATAGCCTACATAGCCGGGAGGCGCTCCCACGAGACGCGAGACGGTGAATTTCTCCATGTATTCACTCATGTCGATGCGGATGAGCGTATCGGCCGAGTCAAAGAGATATTCGGCAAGTTTCTTGGCAAGATGGGTCTTGCCGACGCCGGTCGGCCCGAGGAACATAAATGTTCCGATCGGTTTGTTGGGATCTTTCAGACCGATGCGGTTGCGGTGAATAGCCTTGACAATCTTTGAAACTGCTTCATCCTGACCGATAATGGCTTTTTTGAGGGTGGGCGCCATTTCCATAAGACGAGTTCCCTCAGCCTGAGCGATGCGTTGAACAGGCACGCCGGTCATCATAGCTACAACTTCAGCAATCTGCTCTTCGTCAACGGTCTGACGGTGTTCGGCGAGCTGCTGCTCCCATTCGGATGTCAGTCGATCGAGTTTGACGCTGAGTTCCTGAGCTTTATTGCGCCATTCCGCGGCAGCGTTATAGTTGGACGCGCGGGCAGCCTCCTGTTTACGGTGCTGCGCGTCGTCGATCTCACGCTCGAGGCTCTCGATTTCTTCGGGGACTGCTACATTTATAATATGTACGCGCGAGCCGGCTTCGTCAAGGGCGTCGATAGCCTTATCGGGGAAATTTCGATCGGTGATATATCTGTCAGTGAGCTTAACGCACGCATCAAGGGCTGCATCGGTATAAGTTACATTATGGTGCTGCTCATACTGATCCTTGATGTTGTCAAGGATCTGACGCGTTTGCTCGGGTGTGGTCGGTTCAACCATAACTTTCTGGAAGCGGCGTTCGAGTGCTCCATCCTTTTCGATATTCTTGCGGTATTCGTCAAGTGTGGTAGCTCCGATACATTGCAGTTCGCCACGGGCGAGTGCCGGCTTGAGCATGTTGGCTGCGTCCATTGAGCCCTGGGTGTTGCCTGCTCCGACGATGGTGTGGATTTCGTCGATGAAAAGGATGATATTGGGATTTTTCGACAGTTCGTTAAGGATGGCTTTTATGCGTTCCTCAAATTCACCGCGATACTTTGTGCCGGCAACGATGGCCGCCATATCGAGCGACACTACGCGTTTGTCGAACAGGATGCGAGGTACCTGACGCTTGACAATGCGCAGCGCCAAACCTTCGACAATGGCAGATTTGCCGACACCGGGTTCGCCGATCAGGACAGGATTGTTTTTCTTGCGGCGACTTAGAATCTGAGCCAAGCGCTCAATCTCAGTCTCGCGACCTACGACAGGATCGAGCTGATTTTCGGCTGCCGCACGAGTCATGTCGTGGCCGAACTTATCGAGGACGGGAGTGTCAGTAGCACCGCCGCGTGCTCGTTTTGTCTTTGCCTGAGTCGAAGTTGACTTAGACGCGGAATTGTCATTGCCTGATACCTGATCTTCGCTGCCATCAGAATCTCCATCGGCAAATTCGGATGCTGCGGCTGTCTCTGTGGCTAAGTCACCTGCGAGATTGTAAAGTTTCTCGTAGGTCACCCCGGCATTGGTAAACGGCCGGATATAATTCATATTCTGAACCTCGTAATTATGGAAGAGGGCCAGAAGAATGTGGACGGTGTCTACAGGCTGAGCTTTAAGCAGACGAGCTTCAAGAACGCTGAGTTTGACGATGCGATTAGTGAGATCGCTGACGCTAAGCTCCTTGATCGGACCTGTGGATTCGTTGAAAAGATATTCGTCGAGTTGCTGCTTGAGTTCATAGGCAGAAGCAGAACTTGCAGCTTTCTCTATCAGACGGCTCGGAGCGCTCTCCATATCAGAAAGC
The DNA here is from genome assembly GCA_964621135.1 of uncultured Bacteroides sp. Classification (GTDB taxonomy): domain Bacteria; phylum Bacteroidota; class Bacteroidia; order Bacteroidales; family Muribaculaceae; genus CAG-873. The sequence continues at coordinate 24,640 of CAZULD010000012.1, forward strand.
ATGGCGAGAAGGAGGTGGGCAGGGGTGATGCTGCTGTTGTTGTGACGCAACGCCTCCTTTTTGCTGCGCTCGAGCAAGCGCTGTATGTCGATTGAAAAATTGTTATCCATCATTAAAAAAATAGTGGTGAGTTGGAATATGACATTCTTGTTCGTGAATCAATAAGCAATAACTGTGCCAAGAATACTCTCGGTAATCATTACTATAACAAAATTAATAAAAA
>CAZULD010000013.1:0-3169 GCA_964621135.1 uncultured Bacteroides sp.
AGAACTCTAAGTAATCGACCAAAATGGCTAATTTCTATACTGACAACCCCGATCTTAAGCATCATCTCAACCACCCTTTGATGCAGAAGATCGTCGAGCTCAAAGAACGCAACTTCTCTGATGCCGAAAAATTTGACTACGCACCCCGTAACTTCGAGGATGCTATGGACAACTACGACAAGGTACTTGAAATCGTAGGTGACCTCTGCGGCGGTCTTATCGCAGAAAATGCCGAAGCTGTCGATCATCAGGGCGCATCTTGTGCCAACGGTCGCGCTATCTACGCCGATGGTACTGTTGAAAACCTCGATGCCTGCCGTAAGGCCGGACTTATGGGCATGTCAATGCCGCGTCGTTTCGGTGGCCTCAACTTCCCCATTACCCCTTACATCATGGCTGCCGACATCGTAAGCCGTGCTGATACAGGTTTCGAAAACCTTTGGGGTCTTCAGGACTGTGCAGAAACGATCTACGAATTTGCTGACGAAGATCAGAAAGCACGTTTCATTCCCCGCGTATGCGAAGGTGAAACAATGTCTATGGACCTCACTGAACCTGACGCCGGCTCTGACCTCCAGTCTGTAATGCTCAAGGCAACTCAAGACGAAGACGGCACATGGCGTCTCAACGGTGTTAAGCGTTTCATCACCAACGGTGACAGCGACATTCACCTCGTACTCGCTCGTTCGGAAGAAGGCACAAAAGATGGCCGCGGTCTATCAATGTTCATCTATGACAAGCGCGACGGAGGCGTTAACGTTCGCCGTATCGAAAACAAGATGGGTATCAAAGGATCGCCCACATGTGAACTCGTATACAAAAATGCTAAGGCTGAGCTTTGCGGTAACCGTCGCCTCGGTCTTATTAAATATGTGATGGCACTTATGAACGGTGCTCGTCTCGGCATCGCTGCTCAGTCGGTAGGTGTAAGCGAACTCGCTTATCGCGAAGCGCTCGCTTACGCTAAGGATCGTAAGCAGTTCGGCAAAGCCATCATCGAATTCCCCGCTGTAGCCGAATTGATTTCGGTTATGAAAGCCAAACTCGATGCAAGCCGTGCCCTACTCTACGAATGCTCTCGTTTCGTCGATATGTACAAACTTTATGAAGATATCGCAAAAGAGCGCAGCCTCACTGCTGATGAACGTGCCGAAATGAAGCACTACAGCAAACTTGCTGATGCACTCACTCCCATGGCAAAAGGTATGGGTAGCGAATACTGCAACCAGAATGCCTATGACTGCATTCAGGTTCACGGCGGTTCAGGCTTCATGAAAGACTACGCTTGCGAACGCCTTTACCGCGACGCACGCATCACGTCTATCTACGAAGGCACCACTCAGCTTCAGGTAGTTGCTGCCATCCGCCACGTCACCACCGGCACATATAAAGCTCTCATCGACAGCTACGCTGCTCAGGAAGTGAAAGCCGAACTGCAGCCGTTGAAAGATAATCTGGTTGCTATGACCGAGCAATACGTTAAGGCTGTTGAGGCTGTTGCAGCAGTTAATGAAACTGCCTACACTGACTTCATGGCTCGCCGCATGGTTGAAATGGCAGGTAATATCATTATGGGTTACCTCCTTCTCAGCGACGCTCAGCGCAACGACTCATTCACCAAGTCAGCTACAGTCTACAACAAGCTCGCTCAGGCCGAAGTCGCTAAACATGCCGACTTCATTGCCAACTTCAATCCTGCTCAGCTTGATTTCTACAAAGCCTAATCGCTTTTAGACTTTATATCGGATACCCGTCAGTCGTAAGATTGGCGGGTATTTTGTTGTAAATCCGCGTTTTTTTAGTTAACTTTGTAATATATCCAAAGTACCCAACTATGAAACGATACGTTGCAACCCTCCTGTTCCCATTAGTCGCCCTGCCCGCTATTGCTCAATTGAGTTTTGACGGTGCAGACCGTGTGCCCGTATCTGTAACTCCGGCTTCGTCTACGGGACTTGAAGCGATATACGTTGCATATCGTACTGAGGGCTTACGCTTATCATGGCAAGAAGGGACCTCTGTCAAATGGTTTCGGTTCGGATCTTCAGGAGCAGCCTATGCCGAACAGATTTCCGAGGGTACTTCCATAACTCTTTCCTCGGGAGATACCGGTATCATTGTCGAAACTGAAGGTCGCAGCCACTATTATTGGATTGCCGACTATTCTCTCCATCCTTTTTCAGCTTCGACCCTTGAACCGCTTGCCGAACAGAATGATTGTGCACGCCTTCAACTGTCATTCACTGGCTCTGCCGATCGTATGCTTGCGTATACTATCAATGGGCGGCCGGAGGAGATCAATCGCGAGATCACTTTGGAATATAATACTCTGCGCTATGATTCCGATGCCGCCAACTTCGTCATTGATCCTATAATCCATAAGTATTCCAGTATAAACTCAATTTTCTCCGTCGACGCGCCCCTCTGTGATACTCATTTTACCCTTTCAGGCGATCGTTTTCTTCATGCATGGGGGCAGATCGAGACAATCGAAAGCTCATTGATTTCTGCCGCTGCAATATCGGCCGAAACATCAGCCGAACAGACTGAGCGGACAAATGATAACGAACAGCAGGTTACCGGCGCCCTTCTTGGAGGGTCTGCACCCTGCGAAATCACATTTAATGCCGTCGTTTCTGACGCTGTGGCATTTTATGAATGGCAATTTTCAACATATCCCGAATTTGATGAGATCGACAATAGATTCAATCAGACCGAGCTCACCTATATCTTCCGAGACATGGGAACGACTTATGTCCGCTTTTTTGCAGCGGATGCATCCGGTAATTGTACCTTCTCCAGTCAGACTTATGAAGTAGTTATAGGTGAATCTGCAATTTTGTGTCCCAACGCTTTCTCACCACAGTCTTCCCCCGGGGTAAACGACGAATGGAAGGTCAGCTATAAATCCATTACCTCTTTTGACTGTCATATCTTTAACCGATGGGGGGTCGAGCTTTTTTCGACCAAAGATCCGGCGGTTGGTTGGGATGGACGCCACAAAGGTAAATATGTACCTGCAGGGACTTACTATTATGTAATCAAGGCTCGGGGTGCAGACGGACGAAACTACAATCTTAGTGGAGATATAAACATTATCAACTCCAAGAGCATTATCTCTTCAGACAACGATTAAAACTACGACATGAACTCAAAACTTCATAAATTT
>CAZULD010000013.1:3269-24730 GCA_964621135.1 uncultured Bacteroides sp.
CAGGGTGTTCCGGCCGATTTGATTTACCTCGCATGTGCTGAAAGCACCCTTAATCCGCGAGCCTACTCATCCGCGAAGGCTGCAGGTTTATGGCAATTCCTTGCAGGCACAGCCAAACAGTACGGTCTTGAAGTCAATGATGAAATTGACGAGCGTTATCACGTCGAGAAGGCAACCGTGGCGGCCTGTAAATTTTTAAAGGCCGCTTTGGCTAAATATGGAAACTGGCCTACAGCGATGGCTTCATATAATGCCGGTATGGGACGTATTTCAGGCGAGTTGGAAAAACAGCTTGCAGATAATTCGTTCGATCTTTTACTCAACGATGAGACATCGCGCTACGTTTTCCGCATCATGGCGATAAAGACAATTCTTGAAAATCCATCGGCTTATGGCTTTCAACTTTCCGCAGATCAACTTTATCGCAATGCTGATTGTGACATTGTAAAAGTAAACGGTCCTATTGAAGACTGGGCTACATGGGCTCAGGAGCACGGCATTACATATTCTCAGCTCAAAGAAGAGAATCCGTGGATTCGCGGTCGTTCTCTGACTAATAAATCCGGAAAAACCTATGAAGTAAAAGTACCCCTGAAGTCATCGCTTTACAGATCAGGGCGGTCGGCGGATGTCTACAACAAAGCGTGGGTACGTTAATCCTCTTTTTCTCAATCTAAAATGTCAACTAAAACAAAGACAAAAAATTCAAATAAAACTGTCGGCCAAGATGAAAAGACCTCACTCAGTGTTATCGGAGCGCGAGTCAACAATCTCAAAAACATAGACGTCGACATACCTCATAATTCACTTACTGTCATTACCGGTCTCAGCGGGAGCGGTAAGTCCTCGCTTGCTTTCGACACTATTTATGCCGAAGGCCAGCGTCGATATATCGAAACATTCTCATCTTACGCCCGCAATATGCTGGGCTCTTTGGAACGTCCCGACGTAGATCACGTCGGAGGTCTGAGTCCTGTAATTGCGATCGAGCAAAAAACTGTCAACAAGAATCCCCGCAGTACCATAGGCACCACTACTGAGATTTACGACTACCTTCGTTTGCTTTTCGCCCGTGCAGGTCATGCCAGAAGCTATATCACCGGCGAAGAGATGGTGAAATACAACGAGGAGAAGATCGTAAGTCTTATTCTTGATAAATTCGACGGACATAAAATCTATATTCTTGCGCCGTTGGTCAACAACCGAAAAGGTCACTACAAAGAACTTTTCGAAACTTTGCGCAAGAAAGGTTTCTTAAACGTAAGAGTTGACGGAGAGTTAATAGAGATTACTCCGGGTATGAAACTCGACCGTTACAAGAATCATAGCATCGAACTCGTTGTTGATCGCCTGAAAGTATCCTCAAAAGACGACCGTCGTCTCCATGACACTGTCGCTGACGCACTTCGTCAAGGAGACAAACAGTTAATGATATATGATGTGGAGTCTGATTCCATATCACATTACAGCCAGAAACTTATGGATCCTGTCTCCGGAATATCCTATAGTGAACCGGCGCCTCATAATTTTTCGTTTAATTCTCCGCAAGGAGCTTGCCCGTGCTGTAAGGGCCTCGGATATGTCAATCTTGTCGATCGTGCTAAAATCATACCGGATGAAAAAATTTCAATCCACGATGGCGGAATTTTGCCTTTAGGTAAGTACAAAAATTCCATGATCTTCTGGCAGATCGCAGCTATCTGCGAGAAGTATGGTTTTACGCTGAAGACACCTATCAAAGATCTTAGTGAAGAGTGCATGAATGACATCCTTAACGGGACCAACGAGCGTTTGATTCTTAAAAACGATACACTCAGCACCACTAACTATTTCTCTTCTTACGAAGGATTGGTCAAGTACATCGAGATGCAACAGTCTGACGATGCCGGAGCGGCCGCCCAGAAATGGAGCGGACAGTTCTTTTCGCGCAATGTTTGTCCGGAGTGTAACGGAGATCGCCTTAATCACGAGGCACTTCACTTTTTTATAGATGGAAAAAACATCGCTGATCTCACCCGCCTCGACATCGGGAAACTCCATCAATGGACCCAGACTGTGCTTGATCGTCTCGACACAAAAGACCGCGCGATAGCTTCAGAAATTATCAAGGAGATTAACAGTCGCCTCGGATTCCTTGTTGATGTCGGTCTTGACTATCTGCAGCTCAATCGCAATTCGGCAACATTATCAGGAGGGGAGAGCCAGCGCATCCGTCTGGCAACTCAACTCGGATCAGAACTTGTCAATGTCCTCTATATCCTTGATGAGCCCAGTATCGGTCTCCATCAGCGCGACAATCATCGCCTGATCGAATCACTCAAACGCCTACGCGATGCTGCTAATTCCATCATCGTTGTCGAACACGATAAGGACATAATGCTTGAAGCAGACTATATCGTCGATATCGGTCCGGCTGCCGGACGAAAGGGCGGTGAAGTGGTTTTTCAAGGCACGCCTGCAGAAATGCTTAAAAGCGATACACTTACAGCAGAATATCTCAACGGCAAAAAAGCCATTACCCCTACTCTGCCTCGCCGCAAAGGTTCAGGCAAGACTATCGAACTGATTGGTTGTACCGGGCATAATCTCCAAAATGTCAACTTGACTCTCCCGCTCGGCACTCTGACTTGTGTGGCAGGCGTGTCGGGTAGCGGTAAATCATCGCTTGTCAACGGCACACTGCAACCTATCCTGAGCCAGCATTTTTACCGGTCTACTCAGCAACCTCTCCCGTATGCAGAGATTAAGGGTATAGACAATATCGATAAAGTTGTCACTGTCGATCAGTCGCCACTCGGCCGCTCACCGCGTTCGAATCCTGCGACCTATACCGGAGTTTTCTCTGACATTCGTTCGCTTTTCGTCACCCTGCCCGAAGCCAAAATTCGCGGTTACAAACCGGGGCGCTTTTCGTTCAATGTCGCGGGCGGACGCTGTGAAGCCTGCGGTGGCAATGGCTACAAAACCATAGAGATGAACTTCCTGCCGGATGTCCTTGTGCCGTGTGAGGTGTGCGGTGGCAAGCGTTATAACCGCGAGACGCTCGAAGTGCGCTATAAAGGCAAGTCGATAGCTGACGTTCTCGACATGACTATAAATCAAGCCGTCGAATTTTTCGCCGGTATACCGACTATCCTCAAAAAAATCAAAGTTTTGCAGGACATCGGTCTCGGGTATATTAAACTCGGACAACCGTCATCAACTTTGTCAGGAGGTGAGAACCAGCGTGTGAAACTCGCCACTGAACTGGCAAAGAAAGACACCGGCCGCACTCTGTTTATTCTTGACGAACCGACTACCGGACTTCACTTCGAAGACGTAAACACTCTTCTTGGTATACTCAATCGACTCGTAGATAAAGGCAATACTGTTCTCGTCATCGAACACAATCTTGATGTTATCAAATGTGCCGATTACGTTATTGATATGGGGCCCGGCGGAGGTGAAAACGGTGGTAGAATAATAGCAGAAGGAACGCCTGAACAAATAGCTGAACTCGAATCTCCTACCGCGCCCTATCTTAGAACAGAGCTAAAAAGCATCTCATAATACACCAAATAGTTATCATGAAAAAGAAGACTCAATTATTATCAGCCTTGACATTCGTTGCGGCAGCAGTTTCGACCTTTGCAGGTCAACCGCCCAAAGTAATAGCCCATCGCGGAATATGGACTGAGCCGGGATCTACCCAAAACTCAATCCGTTCTCTTGTTAAGGCAGATTCTCTTGGGTGCTACGCAACTGAGTTTGATGTATGGATGACAGCCGACAGTGTGATGGTGGTAAGTCATGACGGGACTGTCGAAGGTGTCAATTTCACGATAAATCCGGTTGAAAAGGTTACAGCTTTGCGCCTGTCAAACGGCGAGCATACTCCTACCCTTGAAGCTATGCTCGACACTGCCGCCACTTTGAATATACGACTTATCGTAGAGGTAAAGGATCATCAAAACCGTGATCGTGATTACGAAGCGGCACGTCAGACAGTCAAACTTGTCAACGCCAAAGGTCTGAAAGATCGCACCGAGTATATTTCTTATTCCAAAGATGCCACTGACGAACTCGTGCGAATTGCCGACCGCCCCGTTTACTATCTCCGTGGCGACTATTCTCCCGAGGAACTTAAAGAAAAAGGATGCACAGGTGCCGATTACCAGTTCCGAAAACTTATGGATGACACAACTTTCACCGCTCGCTGTCACGATCTTGGTCTCAAGGTCAATGTATGGACGCCCGTCAATACCGATGACATCAACTTCTGTATTGATAATGGTGTGAACTATATTACGACAGACAATCCTCGTCTGGCCGAACGACTAATCCGCCAAAAATATCCCGACGCGGAATTGTTTATAAAACAAGAGTAATTATCGCCCCGATACAAACGAGCACAACGATAACGAGCATGCAGCCTCCGGGCTGTGTGCTCGTTTTTCTTCGCGGCGGCACATCATCATTCACGAGTGTATCAAACCGATCAAAATCATCCATATCCATATTATGCAAAGGATAAAAACATAAACTTTCACAAAATTAAGATTTCATCCCTAAAATACAAAATCACCTTCTTTCAAACTTATCAACCTTTTCTTTATCTGTAAAGCAAATAAAGTGTTGCACATAAATCTTGTGGGCGACCACCAGGCTACCAACAAGACGGTCAAATAGTGGGCGTCCTCACCCATGTTATCGAGGTGACGTTTGCCACTTGACATTGAGAACACCCACAGAAATTTATTAGATAGCTAAGAAGACGGATAAAAAATTTTCGTATATTTGCGCCATGAAAAAATTCCAAGCCCTCAAAATATTATTCCTTTTGTTGCTCATGGTGTCATTTACCACGCCAACAACAAAAGCAACGACCGTAGATGATGCGCCTGTTTATCTCAACGGTGGTAGTGATGGACTATTAAGAGACTTGTATTATAATCTTTCAAGTTCGTTACTTTCTCAATCCGACTGTATTAAAGGCAAATGTCTCTTTACTTTTGCCATTTCGAAAGAGGGTACTATTGACCTTGAAACTATTAAATTAGCACGTAAAACCACTTTACCTGATGAGTATGTTAATGCCGCTAAAGAAGCAATCATGCACTTGGGCAAATTTAGACCCGGTAGGCAATATAACTCAAAAGAAGAAAAATGGGAGCCAGTACGCGTTTATTACACTATAAGTGTTATTTTCCCTATTTCCTCAAAGTTTTTAACATCGGAATAAAGTCAGATTTCGGCTTTTACAGCATAAAAACGGCTTATGTAACTTAGCGGTACATAAGCTGTTTTTATGTCATATTCCAACGCTATAGAAGTTTGCCGTGCCGAACTCTTAACCAAAGAGGCCGAGTTGCTAGAGCGTTATCTGCAAGCACTGATGGATAAACAGCTTCGCGTGCGAGAAATGTATAATTGGTTCATCGCAAACCTCGATTAGAGACTTATATTTCGAGAAATTTCGTATGGAGGGTTTAACAGATGCTAAAATTTCGTGTGGTGTGAACCTCGAATGGGGTTGATCGGTTTTATTAGTAAACTAACCTAAAAAGATTACTGAAATGAAATACGAATTGCCCGAACTACCTTATGCTAAAGATGCTCTTGCACCTGTAATCAGCAAGGAAACCATTGAATACCACTATGGGAAGCATGAAAAGGCATATATAGAGAATCTTAATCGTCTTATCAAAGACACTGAATATGAAGATATGGAGTTGGAGGAAATTATCCGTCACTCTGAAGGTCCGCTCTTCAACAATGCAGCTCAGGCTTGGAATCATATCTTCTATTTCTTTACCTTCAATCCCAATCCTGCTTCTCACGAGCCTACCGGCGAACTTCGCCGCGCTATTGACCGTGATTTCGGGTCTTTCGAAAAATTCAAGGAAGCCTTTGTTGATGCAGGCGTAGGCCTATTTGGCTCTGGATGGGTCTGGCTCTCGCGTGACGATGATGGCCGTCTCTTCCTTACTCAAGGGAAGAACGCAGAAACTCCTGTCGCATCAGGTTTGACACCTCTTCTGACATTCGACGTATGGGAACACGCATACTACCTTGACTATCAGAACCGCCGAGCCGATGCACTCAAGGCTCTTTGGGACATTGTCGACTGGGACATTGTTTCAGACAGATACTAAAGATATTGATTAATGATTATAAGATAGACGCTCAAAACTAAGCTACACTATTAAGAAACAGTAGAATAGCACTTTAATTTTAAGCATAATGTGATGAATGGGAAGGGAGGTACTCGTGAGAGCACCTCTTTTCTTGCTTTTATATATCTGCTAATCAGATTACTTCTAAATCGGCTTCAAGACGTTGACGTACGACCTCATACATCATCACTCCTGCAGCAACGCCCACATTGAGTGAGCCTATATGGCCGAACATCGGGATTGAAACTGGGGTATCACAGAGCTTCAGTACATCGGGCGATATGCCATGATCCTCCGCTCCCATAACGACAGCAACCGGACCGGTATAGTCGCCTTTAGTATAATTGAAATCAGCTTTCTCAGTTGCGGCAACGACCTGATAGCCGTTATCTTTCAAGAAACGAACTGCGTCATAAAGATTTCGTTCACGACAGACAGGGAGATAATGAAGCGCGCCTGCGGATGTCTTCATCGCATCTGCATTAACGGTTACGCTACCACGTTCGGGAATAACTATAGCATTGACGCCGCAGCACTCGGCCGTACGAGCCATACCGCCAAAATTACGCACGTCTGTAACACCATCAAGAACAAGAAGGAAAGGCTGGATGCCGTCTTCATAAAGTTGCGGCACAATATCTTCGAGTTTTTGATAAGTTACCGCAGCAAGCAAAGCTATCGCTCCCTGATGATTCTTGCGCGTGATACGGTTAAGTTTCTCAACCGGGACACGTTGCATCGGTATCCCATAGTGACGGGCAAGATCGTGAAGACGAATAGCCATTTCACTATGCAAATCTTTTTTTACAAGTATCTTATCTATATCTCGGCCGGCTTCTATCGCCTCGATTACTGAATGCAGGCCGAAAATATACTCGTTTGCTTCCATATTGTTAATGCTTTATGTCTAAGTTGTTGTCAAAAAGTGTACGCGCAGCGGCAAGAGCGGCCTCATTCTCGGCAGAGCCGCTGAGCATGAGAGCGAGTTCAGCCGTGCGCTCTTGATCGTTGAGTCGGATGACACTCGTATTGGTAGTGTGTTCGTCGTCTTGTTTGAAAACTTTAAAATGACTGGCGCCTTTCGCTGCAACCTGAGGAAGGTGAGTTATTGTTATCACCTGAATTTTACGCGAGAGTTTCTGCATCAATTCACCCATTCGAGCGGCTACTTCGCCGGAAACGCCTGTATCAATCTCATCAAAGATTATCGAGGGCAAATGCATTTTTTCACCGACAATAGATTTAAGGGCGAGCATAAGTCGGGAAATTTCGCCCCCGGAAGCGGTCTGACCGACCGGCATTAAAGACTGATTCTTGTTAAAAGCGAACAGGAAGTCGACTTCGTCTATACCTGAAGGATTGAGTTTTCCCGAGCTTACTGAGATTTCGCAACGAAGATTCTTCATGCCCAAAGGTTCGGCAGCACTTCTAAGTTCTTCGGCAAGCCTAGAAGCAAAAGCCTGTCGTGCTTCGGATATTTTCCTTGCTAGAATCACGGCTTGCTTCTTGGCTGAGCGAGCATCCGCTTCGAGTTCAGCAAGCATCTCATCACCTGAATTAATCATCTCAAGTTGTTCAGCAAGACGGTCACGCATTTCGATCAAAGCATCAACATTATCGACATGATGCTTGGTCTCAAGTGAATATATACGACCAAGACGCTCTACTATATAGTCGAGGCGTTCGGGATCAGCGTTATACTCTTCGTCATAGCTTTCAATCGTCGAAGCGATATCACGGACTTCGATCAGCGCCGAATCAAGACGATTTGCAAGAGCCTCGGCATCAGGAATGGTTTCAACCAGACGACGGAGCGCATCCACAGAGGTCTCAAGTGCTGAAATAGCATTTTGATCGCCGGACATAGGAGATACAGCGTCTGAAATTATCGTTTTGACGTCACTCATGCCCTCAAGCAGTTCACGCTCCGCCTCAAGCTCGTTATCTTCTCCCGCGACAAGGTTAAGAGCCTCAAGTTCTTCAAGCTGATAGCGGATAAAGTCTGATTCATCGCTGAATCGACGTACCATATCGCGAGTCGTAGAATATTTTTTTAGTATCTGCTGATAGGCTGCATAAGCAGTTTTGTATTCCGTAAGAAGAGCTTGATTATCGGCAAGGCTATCAATAACCCGAAGTTGAAAATCACGGTCAGCCAGCAAAAGATTCTGATGCTGTGAATGGATATCGACCAAACGGATAGCGAGTTCCCGCAACTGGGTAAGATTGACTAGAGAATCATTGATAAACGCACGCGAACGGCCGGTAGGTGAAAGTTCGCGACGCAATATCAAACGTTCAGAATCAAAATCCAGGTCATTATCAACGAAAAACTGACGGAAAGATTCAGGATCTTCCAGTTTGAACACGACCTCAACGACAGATTTCCGTGTCGAATCACTAATAACTCTGGCATCTGCGCGACCTCCAAGCAACATTGTCAACGCACCAAGCATAATAGATTTACCGGCGCCGGTCTCACCTGTAATAATGTTTAAACCGGGCGTAAAATCTATGTCAATCGCTGAAATCAGCGCGTAGTTACTGATATGTAGTGATTTGATCATTAACTGTTATTTTGAGTCAGCACCATTTTTGATGCGTTCGAGACGATCCTGTTCAGTTGGATAAATATCTTTCAACAGGTTATATACTTTAGTTCTCTCGTCAGCGGGAGCTTTGGAGTAAACATTTACGAGTTCGTCTAACTTGGCATCCTTGAACATCGAAAGTCCGACCGACATTGGAGCAGCCGAATAAATATCTTTGATTGCATCGAGCGACGACGTTATATTCGCCCTACCCTTATCCGGGCTCACCGACATTTCATCGAGTCCGCGACGATGATAGGTATAGGTCATATCCCGGAGACTCTGGGTATTTGCATCCGTGTAAGCAGAAAGGACAGCACTGCGGTTTTTTGTATCTTCAAAAGCCTTCCAACCGCTTTCGCCTGACGACTGAGCCTGCTGCACAATGGTTTTAAGCCGTTCGAAATAAGGCTCACCTCCACGCGGCGAAAAAGAATCGTAATCAACCGCAAGGATGAGATATGCGTAAAAATTAAGAATTGCAGTCAATTGACTTTCCATACGGTCAAGAGTAAAGACGAGCGGCTCGTTTTCCATATAAGTAAAATCAATCTTCGTATCCTTGAAGTTAATTAATGTCGTAGTATATGTGCTGTTATAGACCGGGCGGCTTGACTGGATCTGCAGATCGCCCGAAATTTTACCGTCGCTATATTCCTTTACGGTAAAAAACAATCGACAATCAATTTTTTCGTTAGCTGAAAACTGATTGTTGGTAAAAATATTGGTATTCATATACTCGTTCATCGCTGTTTCAAGCGTGGTGAATACCTGTTTATATGTACCTTCGACTTGATCGGAATTAATTTCGACCTTACAGTTCAGTTCCTGTGCATTGGTCACGACAGAAACGATTGCCAGAAGCAAAAAGGAGAGAAGGAGTTTTACTTTTGTACGCATAAGGTTGAAATAGCATCAATTATATCTACAGCTACCTCTGTTTTAGGTTTGAGATCATATTCTTTTCGAGAACCGTCGGGATAACAGATCGTAATACGATTAGTATCAGTGCGGAAGCCGGCTCCCGGGTCACGCAATGAATTAAGAACAATCATATCAAGATGTTTACGCTCCATCTTTTCACACGCATTTGAAAGCTCATTGTCTGTCTCAAGCGCAAAGCCAACCAACAACTGGCCGGGACGCTTGGAAGCTCCCAGAGTTGCTGCGATATCCGGATTCTTAACTAAAGAGATGGTGTCAAGATTATCATGCTCACGCTTGATCTTATGGTCATGCACTTCGACAGGAGCATAATCAGCCACGGCCGCCGTCATAACTGCGATATCAGTCTGCGGAAAGGTTTCTTCACAAGCTGAAAGCATTTCGCGAGCTGATTCAACAGCGATAACTTTCACTGAAGAATATGTCGGTTTTATTGCCACAGGGCCTGAAATCAATGTCACATCAGCCCCACGCGCCGCAGCCGCGTCAGCTATTGCATATCCCATCTTGCCTGATGAGTAATTGCCAATGAATCGAACAGGATCTATTTTTTCGTATGTGGGACCGGCTGTAACAATGACCTTCTTACCTTTGAGAGTCCGGGAGGACTCGAAAAAGTCACTTAGAATTTTGGCAATATTCTCAGGCTCTTCCATGCGACCTTTACCAATAAGGTGACTGGCAAGTTCGCCTGCGGCCGGTTCTATAATATGATTTCCATAAGACCGCAAGAGATCAAGATTACGAATGGTTGACGGATGGCGCATCATGTCAAGATCCATTGCGGGAGCAACAAATACCGGAGCTTTTGCTGAAAGATATGTAGTTACAAGCATATTATCGGCTACACCAGTTGCCATCTTGGCTATAGTTGAAGCTGTTGCCGGAGCAACCACCATCGCATCAGCCCATAGTCCGAGATCAACATGCGAATTCCATTGACCCGTGTTAGCGGTGAAAAACTCACTTATAACCGGGGTTCCGCTAAGGGTCGATAAGGTAAGCGGTGTAATGAATTCCTTAGCATTAGGAGTCATTATAACCTGCACTTCAGCGCCGGCTTTAACCAAAAGACGCACAAGCGTAGCACACTTATATGCTGCTATGCCGCCGCTGATGCCTAAAATAATATGTTTGCCTTTGAGCATTCCTTATTTTGTCAATCTAAGTTTAATGCGGGTAAACGCATCCTTAGTGTTCTTCGTGAAATCGCCTTGCATAATCCATGCGTAGTAGCCGGGATCAGAACGCAAAACGTCTTCGGCAAGTTTTCCTTTATATTTGCCAAAGTTGATAACCTCGCGTTTCTGATCATCATAGACAAGACGGCCGACAAAGTCGACATTACGCGACTGCGACGCGAACTCTGAGAGCGCTTCGACATCGCAAGGGAGATCATCGTATTTCTCAAGTTGAGCCTTGAGCACTTCATAAGTCGCCATTGTATCTGCATTGGCACTATGAGCGTCTTCAAGATCTTTTCCACAATAGAAGCGATAAGCAGCCACAAGTGTGCGGGGTTCTTTCTTGTGGAAGATAGTCTGCACATCAATAAATCGCGATTTACCGAAATCAAAGTCGACATTGGCACGCTGAAACTCCTGATCGAGCAGCGGAATATCGAAACGATTTGAATTAAATCCGGCTATGTCACAACCAACAAACAGTTGGGCAAGAGATTTGGCAATCTGGCGAAACGTCGGTTCATTGCGCACATCATCATCTGTAATATGATGGACTGCAGTAGCCTCAGCCGGAATCGGCATTTCGGGATTTACTCTCCGAGTCTTGACAATCTCCGAACCGTCGGGCATAACCTTGATTATTGAAATCTCGACGATTCGGTCGTTAGTGATATTCGTACCCGTTGTTTCAAGGTCGAAAAACACGATCGGCCTGCGCAGATTCAGCTTCATATGAGATTATTACTGTCAGGTTATAACAATCAGAATTCACCCACTGTCATAGGCATCAGGAGCATGAGTAGCTCTGTGCCTTCTGCATCTTCGGTGGGACGGAACAGACCGGGGCGACCGGGATCTGACAGTTCGACGATAATATCGTCTGTGGGGACCGTGTTAAGGATCTCAATGAGATAAGGGGCACTGAATCCGATTGTAAGTTCCTTGCCGGTAAACGAGCAAGGAACCTGTTCGCGAGCGCTTGTGCAGTTACCCTGATCGCTTGATTTAAGAAGGATGCGTTCAGGCGTAATACGGAATTTCTCAAGACCGAAAGCAGGATCCACGAAAACACCTACACGGCGAACCGCAGTAAGAAGAGAAACGCGGTCTACAGTCAAAGTGTAGGGATTATTCTTGGGAATGACGCGGTTGTAATCAGGGAAACGACCATTAAGGAAACTACATTTGAATGTGAATGAACCACTTTCGATAGTAGCATTTTTCGAAGTCATAGTCACTGACATAGTATCATCCTTGCTGAAAACATTCTTGATGATAGTGGCAGGTTTGACCGGCAACAGACACGATCCTTCAACCCCTGGCGCAATATTACTGTTGGTATAACGCACGAGTTTACGAGTATCAGTTGCCACAAAAGTAATTGCGTCGGGCTTGATGTCAAAATATATACCCATCATCATGGGGCGAAGGTCATCATTACCTACGGCAAAAATAGTATTATCGATACCTTTGATAAGATCCTGAGGTACACAAGTGAACGAAATAGGTTCTTTCTCATCGGGATCGGGTTTAAAATCGGGATATTCGTCACCGGTAATAGCTACCAGAGTGTAGTTACCGCTTGAATACTCTATCTCGATCTCAAGAGTTGTATCGTTGATAGAGAACGAGATCCCCTGATCGGGCATTTCGCGGAGAAGTTCAACAAGACGGCGCGCACCAATGCAGAATCGGCCCGAACCTTCCGCCTCTGAAACTTTCACTCGGGCGGTAAGAGAATTTTCGAGGTCAGAACCAGTGACGGTCAGCACATCATCTTTGAGTTCGACAAGGAAATTATCGAGGATAGTGAGCGAATTCTTAGAGTTGATCACCTTGCTGACAGATGACACTGCACTGTAAAGGGTTTTACTTGGTACGTTGAACTTCATATATTCAGAACTTTTATTATAATTTTCCATTAGTTTCAAGGCCTAATTCTCCGAAATTCACCGAGAATACGCCTTAGAATAATTTATTTGCAAAAATAGCAAATTTTATCGAAACCGACAAGTCAACGGTCAATAACATTTGCAAGTTGATCGCGACACAACTGCAAGCGACGTTCGAGCTTCTCTCGTTCAATCAGAGCAAGTCTATAAGCCTGTTTGTCACGAGCGAATGCCCAAGTCTGAACTATTGCATCGCGGAAGTCAGCTGACATTTTCTGATCAACGGTAGATTTTGATCCCACGAGGCGATATGCCGATGCCGAAGGATGCACCGCGAGCCATTCTATTGCATCGGCTACATCTTCCTGCTGAAGGACGGTCATTTCGTGACCCTCAACCGAGACAAGTCGAGAAGCGTCGATAGGACGAGTGGAGACACTCTCCTGTCCATCGACAAAACTCACGCACTCAAATCCGATATTTTTACCGGGGATTTTAACCGATAATGTGAAATAATCCTCATCATTGATACGAGGAAGGATCGGAGAAGTCGATTTCAGCAACGCTTTTGAAACATAGTTACCACCAAGCCCTTTTCCGGGATTGGGAACATATTCAAATTGTTTTTCACTCTCCTCGATAGAAGCCTTGAGATGAGCAAGCGTATCATCCACCGCTGTGATCCGATGTAAGGTAATGCCCTCTACCGCCATCGCGCGGAATTTCATAGCAGAACGACGCACCTCAACCTGAGATGCATACTTATTATCGAGAGTATCAAGTAATGCAACAGCCTCCTCATAACGCCCGGCCTTAACTTCATTTTCTGCCTCCTGACTTAGTCGAACAGCCTCGTCGCGCTGCGAGTCACCACACGAAACAGCCACAACCAATAATACTGCGGCATGAATAAATTTATTTACTGCGTTGAACATTTTTTACACCTTTTACTGTTTGTAATTTTCTTATTAACTGATTGAGAGATGCGGTATCATTCACACCGACAATAAGGTAGCCTTGAAAAAGGCCATCATTACTATCGACAGTTATGCTTCTGAGCGTAATATTTTTTTCCTTATTAATGATTGATGTGATATTTGTAACGATACCGATATCGTCGTTGCCAACTATGCGCAATGTGGCACCAAATTGCGAACCAAGTTTGCCGCTCCACTGTGTACGGATAAGACGATAGGGATATTTTTCGCGTATATTGGCTGCATTAGGGCAATCGGAACGATGTATCTTTATAACGCCTTCAGAGGATATAAACCCGAAAACATCGTCACCATAAATCGGATTGCAACATTTAGCTAAACGATAGTTGATACCTTTTATATCATTTCCGATAACCAATATATCGTCAGAACGATGATCGTTGTCTTCTGATCCGGCCATCTGCATCGTATACTCGCTCGCAGAAACTTTTTCAGTCTCTTCAGCGCTACGGGTAAACGACAGATAGGTCTCAACGACATCATTAACATCAAGCGACTCATCTGAAATACGGGTATAAAACTCGGTAACGGTCTTTGTCCCAAGTTTTTTAATCACTTTTGAGAGTACAGCCTCGTCAATATCAATCTTACGATTCTTGAAACGTCGCTGCAGAAGCTCTTTACCGAGCTCAGCCACACGACTTTCCTGTTCTTTCAGAGCCACGCGAATTTTATTACGCGCCTTTGACGTAACGACATAATTCAGCCAGTCCTGTTTGGGAACTTGCTGAGCAGAAGTGAATATCTCAACAGTATCGCCGCTCTGGAGTTTATAGTTTATTTTCTGATTTTTGCCATTGACACGTCCGCCGGTACACTGACTACCGACATTTGTATGGATGCTGAATGCAAAGTCAAGCAATGTCGCGCCGAGTGGAAGACGGTACAGATCACCCTTGGGAGTAAACACAAAGACCTCTTTGTCATAGACATCCATGCGCATATTCTTCATCAACTCCATAGGGCCGGTATCGGCAGCCTCAAGGATATCGCGAACATTATTCATCCATGCATCAAGATTCTGTTCGCTTTTGATACCCTTATATTTCCAATGCGCAGCCAGACCTTTTTCGGCAATAGTATCCATGCGCTTCGTTCGAATTTGAACCTCTACCCATTTATTTTCAGGCCCATAGACAGTGATATGAAGAGATTCATATCCATTGCTCTTGGGAATACTAAGCCAATCTTTCAGTCGGGAAGGATTCGGGCGATACATATCGGTAACAATCGAATAGGCAAGCCAGCATTCGTTTTTCTCGCGTTCGAGAGGCACATCAAGTATAATTCGGATAGCGAAGAGATCGTAGATATTTTCGAGATCATTTTTCTGTTTCTTCATCTTGTTCCAAATTGAAGAAATAGATTTTGTTCGACCCTTGATCTCAAATTTCAGACCTTCCTTTTCAAGTTTTTCTTTAACCGGACGAATGAAGTTGTCGATATAAGCGTCACGACTCGCCTTTGTCTCGTTTAGTTTGTGTGCGATCTGAGTATAAACATCACGATTTGTATATTTTAACGACAAATCTTCAAGTTCAGATTTAACGCTATATAAACCTAAACGATGAGCTAGTGGTGCATAGAGATAACTGACTTCATATGCAACTTCTCCCACCTGACGTTGATCAGGATGATGATTGATGGCACGCATCAGAGCGAGACGATCAAGAATCATCAGAATAATCACACGTATGTCTTCAGCAAAGGTCAACAACAGATTTCGGAAATTCTCACTGCCTATTAGCGCATGACGACTATACAATGACGACACCTTATTTAAACCGTCAACCATCTTCGCCACGTCAGCGCCCCACTCTTTCACAATCCGTTCGCGGGTAATATAATCACGGCGATGTAGATTATAAAGCATCATCGCCACAATCATATTTCTATCCGGACTAAGTCTTTCACACAGCAACTCACAAGCAGCTAAATTACGAATCACCGGATTAAGACCGAAACGGTCACGGGAATACGCATCGGCCCGGACTGCTTCAGCAATCAGGGTCTTCAGCCGGGTAAAATCATCGGCAGAGAAAGCATCGCGCCCATAACGCAACAGCGATCCATACAGCGGCAGGAGCTGTTTTCGCTCAGATTCCGTAAAAAAAACTTGCTCCATAAGTATATATTGACGTTTTAAAATTCAAATTTAATCATTTTTTTCGAGAGTTCAATCAAGCATATCGCGCAGAACTGCTATGCGCTTTTCGAAATCAGTAATCATAGCCTGATGTTCTCTGGTAAGGCCACGGATATCCTTTCCACAATCTTCACATTCGCAGAATTCAACGTCACATGGATTTGAGTGACCGTCCGGGCATATGTATCTTCGTTCTGATCTAAACAATCCACTCCGCAATTCAATAGCGCCAAGTAAAGGCAAATTGCGAAATCGATTCAGGAGATACTGCATTCCATCGACGGCATCTCCGTCATATTCGGGCTGATATGCCTTTAATAATTCAGCGGCAATATCAATATTACCTTCATCAATCAAGGCGGATATATGGTCACAATCAAAGAGTTCACAATCGACAATCAAAGAAATGAAAGCGTCGGGTGCGGTTAACGCATCAGCATAGACAATCTCAAGAGCATACTGACGGTCAACAACTTTCAGATAACGCGGAAAGTTAGCAATAGCTAAATCATGATAGTCGCAGCGACTGTCTTCGTCCAGTAGTTGAGCCACAAGAAATTTGCGATATAAGCCTTCTCCCAAACCGGCCATGCGGTTAGAAATGATAAACTCCCAGTTCTCAGACGAAGGGAATACCTCGGGCTGAGCAAGCAAATCGCAATAGCGGCGACGCATGCATTCAAGTCTCAGATCTTCTGAACTTACTGAAAATCGACGATCAGTCATAACTGCGGGATATCTTGTTAACTTTTCAAAAGTAATACATTTATTTGAAACCGCCCAATACATTAGGAAATAAATTACTAAATTTGCCATATGAAACTAACCATAAAAAATATGGTGTGCAATCATTGTGTTGCCGCGGTCCAAACAGCTTTGACCGAAATCGGCTTCCCGCCCGAGCATGTAGAGCTCGGACGAGCCGTAGTTTCATCCAATCTCAATGATGAAGATCTGAAAAAAATAAGTGATCGGCTGCAAACATCAGGATTCGAGTTGATATCCGATCCGGCAAAAGATCTCGCAGAGAGCATCAAACTCGAAATCATTATGATGATACGAAGCAGCGAGAATCCGGCTGTTAAAATTTCGACTTATCTTTCAGAAAAGCTACATACCGATTATCGCACACTGAGTCGCGTATTCAGCGAAGTAGAGGGACGTACGATAGAGACTTACGTCCACCTGCAGAAAACAGAGCGGGTAAAAGAACTGTTGCTCGACGGACAACTGACAGTTTCAGAAATCGCATGGCAAACCGGCTATTCAAGCGTAGCTCACCTATCACGCCGATTCAAGGAAGTTACCGGCATGACCCCATCTGAATTCAGACGCGACGGTCACCGGCTGCCGATCAACGAAGTCTGAGTGCAACATTTTTGCAAAATTGTATAACATTTCCGTGAGGTAATGTAGCTATCTTTGCAATAAAATTTTAACCTCTATGGAAATAATCAATTCAATAATAGCGATGACTTGTGAAATGGCCCCATATATTCTACTCGGCCTGTTCATCGCGGGATTATTACATGCCTTTGTCACACCTCAGACTATGAGCCGTCATCTGGCACGTCCCGGATGGGGATCAGTCCTAAAAGCAACGCTGATTGGCGTACCTCTACCTTTATGTTCATGTGGAGTACTGCCTACTGCAGTGGCTATGCGCCGAAACGGAGCATCAAAATCCGCAACATCAGCCTTTCTAATCTCAACACCACAGACAGGCGTTGACAGCATCGCTGCAACCTGGTCCCTGTTAGGACCGGCCTTTGCAGTAATACGTCCCGTTGCAGCTATGACGACTGCAATGTTTGGCGGCATCGCGGTTGCTTCAACCGAAAAGGATAATGAAAGTGGTGATATAAACCAATGTGACACTTCTCAAGTCCGGGAAGATATTGATGCGCCCCACTCTAACTTTATCCATAAGATAATTGCAGCTTTGCGATATGGCTTCTACGATATGGTCAGAAGCATTGGCGGATGGTTGATTGTCGGCCTACTCATTGCGGCTTTGATTACCGAATTCGTGCCTACTGATTTTTTTGCCTCCCTTGCAGAATATCCTCTTTTAGCAATGCTCGCAGTAGTGGCAGTGGCCGTACCAATGTATGTTTGTGCTACCGGTTCAATTCCCATCGCCCTTTCGCTGATGCTTAAAGGCCTCTCTCCGGGGACGGCGCTCGTACTCCTAATGGCAGGCCCGGCAGCTAATTTTGCTTCCGTAACTTTACTGTCGAGAGAGCTTGGCCGAAAAGCCGCCGCCGTCTACATCGGATCTATCGTAATGGGAGCTATCGCATTCGGTTTAGCGGTTGATTATTTGCTCCCACGCGACTGGTTTCCGATGCCGGCGATATCGCATCACGCAGGGTGTCACACAGCAACGGCTGGAATCGGCACATTCTCAGCCATATGTGCCGCTATTCTAGGCATAATGTTAATTGTAGCATTGATTTCAAGATATTTTAATCCACATACACATCAAATTAACTCCACTATTATGTCAAAGAAATATCAGATTAAGGGCATGAATTGTCCTCACTGCCAAGCCAGCGTTCAAAAAGCTATCTCAGCAGTCAAAGGTGTCGAATCAGTAGATGTAAATCTCAGCAGCGGTGTGGCTACTGTAGAAGGCCAGCCAGATGACAATGCAGTCCATGCCGCAGTGCGCGCTGCAGGCTTTGATATTGCCTGATTTCTTCTATGATTTCTTCTAATTGTAAACCACGAGCCCCTCGCCTACTGATTACAGTTGACGAGGGGCTTGTTATCTGTATAGACAACCGGGGAAATCAGTCAGTTATATTAAAGTGTTCCCGGTAACGGTTGTAGAGATGTCCGGCCTGGGTATAAGATGAATTTGGACTCATGAAATGAGAATATTCAAACGTGATTATGTCTTCCATGCCAGCTCGTCGTGCGGCATCAAGTTTATACAACAGTTTTTCCCATTTTATTGGAAGAAAACGAATCGGCATATCACGGTCAAAAGATTCTACATTTGACCAACAACGCATACCATATTTATCCGCAAGCGCTTTGTTCACTTTCAGATAATCATACAACTCGCCATAATTGACTTGACCATCCTGAAATGCAAGAATATCAACCGCGCCTTGCAAATTCCCGAGAATTTCGTTCCACTCGGCTTCATGTTCCTCTACGGTTGTGGCTTTGTCGCCGGCCATGACCTGATCAGTCTTGACACCATGGATATAAGGGGAAATCATAACGGGAAGATTTCCTGAAACTTCCTTGGCATGTTTACCCATTTCTGCAAAGATTTTGGTGATGTTGCGTGTACGTCTACTCACTTCCTGCGACAGATACCATCCGGCAAATGATTTATGGTGGCCATATTTCTTCCACACTTCATCAATAAGAGCGAGATTTACATCAATCTCTTTTTGATACTCACCAAGATGCCAATACAGACAGGAATCATACACACCGAAGTAGAACTTCATATCGTGCTTGTCTGCCAAAGTCAGGAACATTTCGACAAGATCGAGAGGCGGATACATTATATCGTCGCGGACAGCCATGACAGATTCAAATGGGGCTGCGATCCAACTGCCCAGACCTGCACGAATGAGTACAACTGTATTAATACCCATTTTTTTCATGCTTGCAAAATCTTTATCCCATTCCTCCGGTCCCCAGTTCTGATGAGGGATATCCCAACTCACCTCGTCGAGAAATGTTGCATGGATTGGCATACCTTGCAGACATTCCGGCGTAACAAATTTTCCGGCAAGACTTTCTTGTTCTAATAGTGGCTCTTGAGCATAAACTGACTGAAAGTTAAAAATCAGTGATGAGATAGCTAAAGACATAGCAGCCATTTTGCTCCAACGGCCGCATCGAGAGTTTTTCATTGGATAGTAATGCTAATGATTTATAATGTGACGAAGAATTCCATTGAATTCAGTTGAGCACGACCGTCGATATTGCCGTTGGCAGATTCCTTGACGGAAGAGGCTGACATGCTCTTGCAAAGCTCTTTAGGAATTCTATTGTTGACCTGTGCGGTCCCGGTTGCTCCGTGGAAGTCATTACCGTATCCGCTGTAAGTCTTAAGGATGGAGTAGAAATTCTCTTCATAGGCAAATAATGCTGAGGGGTTAATGAATGTCATACGGTTAAGAAACGTTCAGATACCGTATAATATTGCGCCATAGGAAGAATATTCACATAAAAATTTATTGTGCAATATAAGTTAAAAAAGACTAATCCATCCTCATTTTATTTTGACATCTCATACAAAATGCGTAAATTTGCATAGAAAAGATGAGGAAAAACAGTCCTCTGACCCATATAACACAACAGTAACTATTACTCTAACAAAACAATTTCTTTTATTCACTTTTTAATCCACCTCTGCCTATAGCTACATTTCTACTCTAATCAAAAAGAAGAATAGTAATGCAAAAATTCGACAAGTTAACCGACGACCAGTTGGTTGCTGCCTACGCTAAAGGAAATAATGAGGCCTTCGACGCATTGCTCCAGCGTCATCAGTCTCGAGTTTATAACTACATTTATCAGATGGTCAAAGAACGCGACCTTACTGAGGATATTTTTCAGGAAACGTTCGTAAAGGCTATCACCACGATCCGTCAGGGCCGCTACACCGAAACAGGCAAATTCTCTGCCTGGATCAACCGAATAGCGCGCAATCTTGTAATCGACTACTTTCGTCAGGAAAAAGCCGAAGCATCAGTCTCGGCCGATGACGAGAACTTTGATGTGCTCAATCGCAAGGAGCTAAGCGAAGACACTATCGAAGACCTGATGATCGACTCTCAGATACGCGACGATATTCGTCGTCTGATCAAACATCTCCCGAAGGCTCAGCGTCAAGTATTAGTGATGCGCTATTACCGTAATCTCAGCTTCAAAGAGATTGCTGAAGCAACAGGCGTCAGCATAAACACCGCTCTAGGTCGTATGCGTTACGCGCTGCTTAACATACGCCGCATCGCTGAAGAGAACGAAATTGTCCTCACTCGATAAAAAAAAACAACTCTAACGCCCTTCGATGCAATTACCCGCGGATATCAGTTCATCAATTGCAAACGTTGCGGAAATAGTCTGCGGTTATCCGCTGTTCTTTCTGCTTATCGGTGGTGGGCTATATCTGTTCATATCTTCCGGAATGGTCTCGCTTCGCAGACTCCCTTACGCGATCAAGGAACTGCGTACTAAAGCCGACGGAGAAGGACACGGTGAGATTTCGTCTGCCCAGGCATTAGCTTCTGTTGTCGCAGCGACTATCGGGCTTGGGAATATTGCCGGCGTAGCAATAGCGCTTGTACTCGGTGGACCGGGTGCAATTTTCTGGATGTGGGTCAGTGCCATAGTCGGTATGGCAACTAAATATCATGAAGGCACTCTCGCCATAATGTACAGGGGCAGTGATGATAATGGGCGAACTCAAGGCGGCACAATGCATATTATTGAACGAGGACTGGGCCCTAAATGGTCTCCGGTAGCAAAGTTCTTTGCGATTGCCGGATTGTTTGGCACACTCTGTATAATGAACGC
>CAZULD010000014.1:0-2272 GCA_964621135.1 uncultured Bacteroides sp.
AACTTTGTCTAATTAATAAGCATTTTTTGTAACGCTTATTTAGGACGCGTCATACAGCATAAAATATTAATTTTGCATCTATATGCCTGATTTATATCTTTTCAATCCCGACAATGACCTCGCGCTGGCTTCAGGTCAAGCTAATTTCACGGCGCCCAAAGCAGCCGTGGCGCTGCGTAACGCCGGAGCAGCGTTACCGTTGTGGTATGCCGGTAAGGGCGATCGCTTGTTGGCCGGCGGCATAAATGCGCGATGGTATGAATCTATCGTCGAAACATTTGGCATCGAAGCCGACATTTATGACCATAATCCAAGCGATATGGTGCCTAAACCGTGGGGGTGGTCGCTTGCCGCGCGGCGCACGTTCGAGTTAAACGGTCTTAGGCCTGAACAGCTCCCCGACGATGCTACGCTGGAGCGTTTGCGTGAACTATCTCATCGCCGGACAGCATCACGAATCAGGGATATCATTGCACCGAAACTTGATTTTCCAATCGCGCCTGCGGCTGTGGAGATCCGTTCTGTCAGCGATCTCGAATCATATCTTGCCGAACAGCCTGCTTCGATCATCAAGTCTCCATGGTCAAGTTCGGGAAGGGGATTACTCGATACGCGGCGCATTGATCCGGCAGAGACTTTACGCCGCTGCGATGGAACTATTGGGCGGCAGGGCAGCGTGATGGTCGAACAGGCCTTCGACCGTCGGGCAGACTTCGCTATGCTGTTCGATTGTGCTGGCGGTCGTTGCAAATTTGTAGGTTACTCACTTTTCGATGCAGACGTTTCGGGCGCATACACCGGAAATATCCTCGCTTCGGATAGCGCAATTCTCCTGCGCCTCAGTGAGTTTTATCCTGCCGAGCGTCTTACCGCCACAGCCGAGGCATTGGAAACTGCCATTGAAACTATGATCGCCCCATACTACTCCGGGCCGCTCGGAGTAGATATGCTGTTAGCCTCGCAGCCCGACGGGACGGTGTTGCTCGATGCCACCGTGGAACTAAATCTCCGTATGACTATGGGTCGTGTAGCCAGAGTTTTAGCCGACCGCTATCTCGCCGCAGATTCCGTCGGGCGTTTTTCAGTTAGCCCACGCCGACCGGGGATATTGCCGGAGCAAATTCCTCTGGTTGTCGAAAATCAGCGGATAAAAAAAGGGAGTGTCGCACTGACACCCCCGGGTGGTTTGTTTGATTTTATAGTTGATGTTAACGGGTGATCAATCCTTCATGCCGGCAGCGGCGTTATGAGCTTTTTCTGCAAGTGAATCCATCAAGCCCGCACCTTTTTCAAGAGCATCGGCTGCGAATGATTTGACCTTGTCTGTTACGTTTTGAGCCTGTGCGCCAAGCTGGTCTTTTGCGTTTGCAAATGCTTCGGTTGCTTTGGTCTTGAGATCCTTGCTTTCATCAACTGCGGCTGCACCTGCTGCCTCTGCTGAAATCTTTGCGGCTTCCTGAGCGATAGCGGCTTCAGTTGCTGCTTTTGTATTTGTTAAATCCATAATTCTTATTTTTTGAGGGGTTAATTTACCTTAGAAACGTTTTTTAAAGTCCGAAAGTTCACGATTATTACTAACTTTGCAGTCTATGAGTCGCCATTTCGCACAAGTCATATTACCGCTGCCGTTCGACCGAACGTTCACCTACAGCATCCCCGAAGGGATGGAGGCCGACGTCACGATCGGTTCGCGTGTGCTTGTGCCGTTCGGCGCAAAGAAATACTACACGGCAATCGTCGAGAGTATCACTCCTGCCCCTCCTAAAGAAGCCTTTAACATTAAGGATATAGCTTGGGCTATAGATAGCCGCCCGATTGTGCGTCACCCGCAGTTACGTTTCTGGAGATGGCTTGCCGATTATTATCTGAGTCCAATCGGCGATGTGTTTAAGGCAGCCTTGCCCGGAGGTTTGAAAATTGAGAGTGAGACAGTCGTTGAAATCAATCCTGACCTTGATCCGGAGGATGCGACAGAACTCACTCAAGAGGAACAGATTGTATTCGAACTTCTCGGCAAGCGCAAACGCCTTGCTACTCGCGAGATTGCCTCTCTCGCGGGAATCAGTCAGCCCGAAGCGACAGTCGACAGACTTATCGCACGCGGTGTGGCCGTCATTTCCGAAAAAATTATCGAGCGCTTCCGCCGCAAAAAGATTCGTTATGTCGCTATTTCATCTGACTACACCGATATTCAGGCCGCTTTTGCCGCGGTAAAAAGTGCCAAGAAACAGGAGACGGCCCTCCTCGCTCTGATCTCGTTAAGCGAGCATGG
>CAZULD010000014.1:2372-8236 GCA_964621135.1 uncultured Bacteroides sp.
GTGCCAAGAAACAGGAGACGGCCCTCCTCGCTCTGATCTCGTTAAGCGAGCATGGCCACCGCGAAGTGACGCTCGACTCCTTGCTTGAACGCAGCGGTGTGACACGCGCGATCATCAACGCTATGGAAAAGAAAGGTCTCATTACCATCACGGCCCGCGATGTATCGCGTTTTTCACCGCTCGATGCCTCAACGGGCGAACTACCTGTTCTCTCAGAGGCCCAATCCGAGGCGTTGACTGGTATCCGAACCGCTTTTATCGAACATGCAGTCACATTGTTACATGGTGTTACCGCCAGCGGCAAGACCGAAATCTACATCCATCTCATTGATGAAATACTAAAGCGCGGCGATCAGGTTCTTTTCCTCGTTCCGGAAATAGCTCTTACCACGCAACTTACTCGCCGTTTACAAAAGGTTTTCGGCGAACGTGTCATTATTTACCATTCGAAATTCTCCGATGGCGAACGCGTCGACATCTGGCGGCGCATGTTGGCAAGCAACGAACCATGTGTCGTCATCGGCGCAAGATCATCCATTTTCTTGCCGTTCGCACGGCTCGGGCTGATAATAGTTGATGAAGAGCACGAATCGAGCTATAAGCAATACGATCCCGCACCGCGCTACAATGGTCGCGACGCAGCGATCATGTTAGCGTCAATGCACGGTGCTCGCACTCTTCTCGGAAGTGCAACCCCCAGCATTGAGACCTATTACAAAGCCTCAACCGGTAAATATGGTCTCGTCAGCCTCACCACACGTTACGACAACGTTTCGCTTCCTGAAATACGGATCGTCGACCTTTCGCGTGAACGCAGCAAGGGGCGTGTTATCGGGTCGTTTGCCCAGACGACAGTCGAGGAAGCCAATCGGTCTTTGGCCGCCGGCAAACAAGCGATTTTCTTTCATAACCGTCGCGGATATGCACCGATGGCCCGCTGCAAAGCCTGCGCGTTCGTTCCTAAATGCGATCACTGTGACGTGTCGCTGACCTATCATCGTCGGCCGGAATCTCTCGTATGCCACTACTGCGGCGCGACATACCCGGTGATGCACACTTGTCCGTCATGCTCAGAGCCTGCGATCGAAATTGTCGGTTACGGCACCGAACGCGTCGAAGACGAGGTCGCCACGTTGTTCCCCGACGCTCGTATCATGCGCATGGATCTCGATACCACGCGCAACAAAGACAGCTACTCATGTATTATCAGCGATTTTTCCGCACATAAGGCCGATATTCTCGTCGGCACACAGATGGTAACCAAAGGTCTCGACTTTGCAGATGTTGACATCGTGGGTGTCATCAACGCAGATACGCTTATCCACTACCCTGACTTCCGTGCGAGCGAGCGAGCGTTCAACATGCTCGAGCAGGTCGCCGGACGTGCCGGACGCCGTGATTCGTCCGGACGCGTTCTTATTCAGACTCGCGAACCCGACCATCCCATTCTTCGCCATGTCTCTGCTCATGATTATCTCGCATTTTACAACGACGAGATAGAAGAACGCCGCATATATAACTATCCGCCCTTTACAAGAGTCATAAATATCTATCTTAAACATCGTGATCCCGAGCGGCTCGCGCGCTTTGCTGAAGAATATGCCGACAAATTGAGACCAATTTTCGGCA
Source organism: uncultured Bacteroides sp. (assembly GCA_964621135.1). GTDB lineage: Bacteria > Bacteroidota > Bacteroidia > Bacteroidales > Muribaculaceae > CAG-873. The sequence continues at coordinate 4,002 of CAZULD010000014.1, forward strand.
ATCGCGTCAATGGTCCCAAAGAGCCGCCAGTCAGCCGGATTCAGTCTTTATACATTCGTGCAATAATGCTGAAAATAGAGATCGAGGCCTCAATGTCCAAAGTAAAGCAAATATTGCGCGATATTGCTGTCGAGATGCAGTCATCTCCGTCAACCAAAGGGTTCACTATCTACTACGACGTTGATCCTGCCTGACATCTTAGCCCATAAAAAAATGACAGCCGGCTATCTCAGTCGGCTGTCATTTTTGTGCATCTAACACTAAATACCTAAAACCATTTAAAATCCTTTTTTACTTAAATCTTTTACAAGTCTATCTTTGATCGCTTAGACCCAATAATTATTTACACTGCAAAATTAATCTCATTTGCAGAGTCATGGACACCAATATAAGTGTAATATAAATAAATTATCAAAGATATTTTATTTACATTCCTATTAAACAATAAATTAATCCAACTCCGCAAAATCAAAAATATAGATGATTATCGAGTTAAATTATCCATATTTTTTAATTTTTCTTCAATATTATCCCTGTCTTTTGCTCGATTTCGCAGTTTGTTCCTATAGGTATATACCGTGTTTAGCGAGAGCCCTAACAAACGGGATATTTTATCACTATCCGTCACCCCCAATCTCATGAAAGCGGCAATGCGCAGCTCCGGTGATAGTTTTTCATCAGTGACCGGACTGAATGAGGCATCGTCGCGCATCATGGCATTTAACTCATCGACGAAATTCGGATATATTCTCAGGAATGCTTTGTCAAACGCACGCAGAAATTTTTCATTCTGATCTTTTATCATTTCTCCACTCTCGGCCATTCGGCAGAGATCCTGACTCTGTCCTGTTTTGACTTTGCGAACTATCAAAGTGTTCAGCTCGGATATCCGTTCAACATATGACGAACATAGAGCCAGAATCTGAGTGATATATTCATCCTTGCTTTCATTCGACCGGGCCAATTTTACCCGATAAGAAGCGAGCCGCTGTTTAGATCGGTAAATAACAAAGAGCATTACGACCGATGCAATCATAATGGCAGTAATCACACCCAACAATACATATAGCCACACCATTCGCTTGGCATCACGATCACTATATGCCTTTGAAACGACAGGCAGAATATTGAAATCGTTCAGCGATCTCACTTTTGAGCCCGATTCGACTGAATTTTCAAGTGAGTGGCTAAGATAGCGATGAGCTCGCTGTATGTCATCGCGTCCATATAGATCAAATGCGAGCCTCTGCAAAGACGTCGTTTCCTTTGTCCCTGCAAATGCATCGCTCATTGACGATAACGCCAGATAAAATGTAGCTTTATCCTGATCCAGTACGTGATCAGTATAGTAATCGGCAAGAGTAGCCGCAATGCGTGCATACATATCATCGCCGAACAACGATTCGGTCAACGCGGCCCGCAATTCTGCCAATGCCAATGGAAGATTATTTTTATTCATCGCACTCCAGCCCTTTTGATACAACTGATGCGACGAACCGGTCGGCAAATATTTCATCAATGAATCACTCATTGCCAATGCCTTACGCCGATATTCCTCACCGTGGGGATCATCGGCGTACAACGCTGATGTCGTTACATAAAGTTCGAATCCTTTATCAAAATATACAGGCTTGTCTTCCGGCAACAGATCAGAACCGTCGACTGACTCGAATGCGTCTATCGACTCTTTGACTATTCCTCGCAGGGGATTGACTGCGGCAAGTTCAAGCAACGCCTTAAGGCGTGTGCGGCTATCGGCATTATCATTTCTGTAAACTGTAATGAAATAACGGGCTGCTGAATCGACATTATATCTTCGATACTCTCTGCCGAGCGCAAGCATCATCTCGGGGCTGTTACGACTGTCGACAAGGAGAACCTTTAGCTTTTTGATACGCCCTTCCTTTACTCGGGAATATTTTTCAGCATGACGGATATACGCATCCGTTGAATCGATTACCTGATCAAGTGAGATAATCTCCGGATCAATCGGCATCGCCCAAACGATCCGTACCGTGCAAAGCAAGAACGCAACTAGGACTATTCTCCGCAATTCACTCATCGTCGTGGGGATGGGAGTCGTTCAGCTTTGACTCAAGGAGATCTATCAGATCACGTCTGTTCGTAATTTCAATCTTTGTAGACGAATATGTCAGCAGTCCGCGATCGCGCATATTGTCGAGCGTCGAGATAAAGGATCCACGCTGCACGCCGAAGAATGAATACAAATCACGCTGACGACATTCTAGGGCGATATCTGTCCCGCTCGGCTGAGTCAGGGCGATGATCCAGAAGGCTATTCGCTCCTCAATGCTGCCGGTAGTCAGAGCCAGCACGCCGCTTACCGATTTCTGCGCATTCATCGACAAGAGATTCAGATAGTTGAACATAAACACTTCGTCTGAGTTCAATATCTTGATATAATCGCTCTTGGCTATCTGGAGAATTCCGGTCGGTTCTAATGCCGTTACCGTACAAGGATAATTCGTTGCACGGCCGAAAAGATAATCGGCCGAGATCACGTCCGGGGCAGACAGCGTCTGGCTGACTTTGAAACGCCCGTCAGGATTGACGATCTTTGATCTCACACTACCCGATATAATGAATTTTATATGCGTACATGGTGCACCGGCCTCTACTATCGTTTCTCCGGGCAGATATTTAAGGAAATGGAACTTTGCCATACCGACCGTCTCGGCCATACGCTCGCGGGTGACTCCGCGAAACAGCGGTAGTTCCATCAATATTTCAAACATGCTGTTCATATGGTGAATATCATATAATTAAGTTATATAAAATCAACAACCGAGACCCGCTTAATGTTTGCTGCGGCTTTCGCGACGAGTCTTTAACCATAGTTGTCCGGAGTTGATTGTATTCTGCCAAAGTATATACGATGCAGGCCCGACCGAAGAGACCGGGTTAAGAAAGTTCAGGGCCATCCATATCGCAAGCACCGTGTTTTTTTGTCCGAGAGCTTGCGCGCCGGCAATCTTATCGCCTGATCTACGACCGATCACTCTACCGGCTACAAACTGACACACACAAAGTGCCAGCGATACAAGCGCAATCACGATCATCATCACGGCTACCTCCGGAGGCTCGTTCATAACAAAGCTGACCGACCGACCTACGACTATCAGCAACGATACGGCCCATATATAGAACGACAATGACTGGTGCGTTCCTATCGCTCTATGCACCTTGGGCGCAACAGCTCCGAGTAAAAATGCCGTTATCATCGGTAATATGATAAGTGGCCCAACTTTTAGACATATAGTTGTAAAACCTTCTACAAAACTTACTGATCCGCCCAGCGACTCGCCGCCCATATACTCAAAAAGTGCCGGAGCGGTCAGAGCTACCGCAAGATTACTCACTATCGAGTACATCGCTACTCTCGTCACCGACCCGCCGAGCATACCGGTTATGACCGGGGCTGCCGTTGCCGTAGGACAGAACACGCAGATGAAACCGGCCTGTGCGAGTTCAGGAGCAAGAGGACATAGGGCAAAATAGACTATCATAGCGCCGATCATCTGTACGGCCAGCAACCGCCACGTCTGTTTGTCGAAGCGCATATCGCGCGGATTGACTTTACAAAATGTTATCAGCAACATCGCGAAAATCAAGTACGGAGCAAGAAATTGCACCTTCTCTATCGCCGTGTGGAAAATCATACCCGTTGCCATGGCAATCGGGAGCATCCACGGCTTTAGCTTCTGTCGAAAATCATTTGATAAACCCATACCTTTAAATTTCGCACAAATTTGCGCAAAATTAACTATTTTTCCCCACACGCGAAACTTCGCGCCTCCGATTCAGCCTATTTCAGGCCAGATAGCCCTACTCCAGCCCCTCTTCGCGCATCTTCTTACGGAAACAAAGATATGATTTGGACAATAGCAAAAAGATAGCTATACCGCTGACCAGACTCGTCCACTCGATCGAACCGTCAATCAGACGGATCGTTCGGTCTACAATTATTCCGATCGATAAGATCGCCATGACAAGGCATATATTTTTCTTCGCTCTCAGTGATAACATAGTTGTAGTATTTTTTTGTTATTTGACGTAGAAACTGCATGAGAAATTACATTGTCCACTGAATTTTTCTCGTCAAATACCTATTTTTAGGTATACGCCTACATTAATTTTATGATTAATTTTGCAGCATAAAACCGCGTAACTCTTTCATCACGACTGATTATGACTACAAATGGCAAGGTTTTCGC
>CAZULD010000014.1:8336-24541 GCA_964621135.1 uncultured Bacteroides sp.
ACCGCGTAACTCTTTCATCACGACTGATTATGACTACAAATGGCAAGGTTTTCGCTGCGAATGACATGCTGCGCACACTGGTTGAAAAAAACAGATCGGTACTGACTGCTCTGAGCCGATTCGGTATAAGTTTCGGCTTCGGAGACAAGACCGTCGCCGAGGTGTGCCGGACCGACAGCGTCGACTGCGATACCTTCCTGACCGTTTGTAATTTCCTTTGCAACAATGAATACGACAGGTCACAAGTCGATCTCCGGTCGCTGATGAATTATCTCCGTCGGGCACATACTTTCTTTCTCGACTTCCTTCTTCCATCCATTCGCCGTAAACTCATCGAAGCGATCAACCGCACCGAGATCAATGACGTAGCTATGCTGCTGATAAAGTTTTTCGATGACTATATGCTCGAAGTCAGAAAACACATGTCCCACGAAAATGATGAGGTGTTCAGCTATGTTGATCGACTGCTACAAGGAGACATCGTCGAAAACTTCCGAATCCGTGACTATTCCCACAACCACGGTAGCATGACAGAGAAGCTGTCGGCTCTCAAAGATATATTTGTGCGTCATTATCACGTCAAAGACAACGAAGTCCTCACCTCTGCCCTGCTCGATATAATTTATTGCGGTAACGAACTCGACCACCATTGCTCTATCGAGAACATTCTTTTCGTTCCTGCTGTCGAACGTCTTGAGAAATCGCTGAAACTGCAGGCCCGCGAAAAAACGCCCGAACCGACCGAAGACGATTCGACCGACAGCCAGCTCGCACTGATGACATCGCGCGAGAAAGAAATCATCTGTTGCGTTGCAAAAGGAATGTCCAACAAGGAGATCGCAGACCAACTTTGTCTTTCCGTACACACCGTAACTACCCACCGCCGCAACATCTCCAACAAGCTCCAGATTCATTCAGCCGCCGGTATTACGGTCTTCGCCATCCTCCATAAACTGATTGCCGTCGAGGACGTCGACCTATGATCGTCATTCACCGACCTTGATTTTCTCACATAAGATCTCGAAGTCAGGACCGTCGAGGTTCATCAGCAGGTAAGTATCTTCAGTTTTCAATCTTATCGAACTGAGGTTGTCATCCATACTGTCATAGCTCCAGTTGATCCGTCGTATCCCCCCGAATTCCATTGTCAGCCTGTCGTCATCAGACACTACGGTTACTGCTGCTTTCGAATTTTCTTTATCGAAATTCAGCGCTACCACACTGCCACCCTTTATCTTCTCAATCGTTCTTTCGAATATCTCACCCTTCTCCACTCTCGCCAATGCCGATGGCTCAAGTCCGCCGTGATCGCGGGCAAGCTCCGACGTATAGGTCATCGCATCATCAAACGCACGCAGCACATAAGCACGCTCATTGTCGTGCAGCAACTTTGGATAAGGCGACGGCTTGAACTCAGTATGATAGTAGAGGCTGCCTCTCTGAAGCGGTTTAAATGGTATCGGCGCGACCTGAAGCACTCGCAGTCTCATCCACGGAATACGCGAATAAGTTTTTGGCCACTTTCTCAGGTCGTTTCGCGGGTCAACTTCACTGAAATCCAAATCTAGAGCCTCTATCTCGAGTTTACCTATCATCTGCAACACCGGACTCGATGCGTAGAAAAACACACCGTCGCCCACCTCAAATTTGAAGCGGCCGAACGTTGGCCAGTCGAGCGTCTCGCCCGGCACAAGAGCATCCATCATTTTGAAATGCTCCGGTTTCGTTGTAAATACCCAGTCGCGCATAGTCGATTATGATTTATTCTATGTCACAACGTTTTGTCCCGTCGGTTTGTTTAAGATTCAAACCGACGGGACACTTTCAGCCGATATATTCTCTCAGCGCATCGACGTAATCCTCGAACGCTTTACGTCCTCGTCGTGTGATGCGGCACACAGTTCTGGTCTTTTTACCGACAAAGCCCTTTTCGACAGTGATATAGTCCGCTGCCGATAGCTTATCCAACTGGACGCTCAGGTTTCCGGCCGTCGATTCGGTTTTCTCTTTGAGATACACAAAATCGGCTTCCTCCAGATTCATCAATATTGACATCACGGCCAATCGCAGTTGGGAGTGCAATAATGGATCGAGTTCTCTCATGCCTGTCTGGATGCTTTACAGTTCAGAATATATCCCGGCACTATCATCAGTATAATGAAGTCTATGATGAACAAGGGCATGAACCATGACGCCGTGAGCCACACACCGCCCGCCACGCAGGTGAGCGTCAGGAAACCTATCAACAACGCTGCAGCTCCGCACCACACCATTCCATTTTCCTTCAACGCAAAGCCCTGGACCATTTCAGCAACCGGAGTTACTATCATACTATAGACAAGCATTGCCGCCCAGCAGTCAATATGTAATGCAAACGAAAATACGAGGCAGAAGACCGTCAGTCCGACGAAGCTCAACCCCGTCGCCGTCCATAGGCGCGAGATCAATCTGTCTGAATAACTGACCGCTCCGCCCTTTTGCTGTTTTCGTCGAGACATCAGCGGCGTCGCGATACCTCCTACGATCGGGATAAGAAACCATAACCAGTTAACAGCATTATTGCGAGTGAGGTACAGCAATCCCCACACAATCAGAGCGACAGTTATTATTAAATAGCCCCACATCAGCAGGATATTACCATCTCCGAGTGAATAACGCTGTTTCGTGCGCTCGATCATATTCGTAATGACCTCAAGACTCTCTTTTTCGGTAAGTTGTTTTTCTACCATAATCTTAATTTTAATTGGTTATTAACTTTATTTACTATCGGTTTATATTATAAACCATATTTTGAAAAGAAAAGGAGCTGACTCGCGCGACGCCGCCCCGAATTCAAATTTCACCGCAAAGATAAATCAGTTTATTTTATAAACCAAATTTTAGCCAAACTTTTTTACAAAAAAATCACTCCCCGTTGCAATGAGGCAGCGGGGAGTGTGTTAGTGAAGGAGAGGGAAATAGGTTTATAATCAAGCGTTGATGATATCTTCGGGCAGAATCGGCATAGCACCTTTCTTGGTGCAGACATAGGCCGAGGTCTGGACGGCGATGCGGTGTGCCTCCTGAACGGACTTACCTTTGAGTATGCTCGCGATAAAGGCAGCGGTGAATGAATCGCCGGCGCCAACTGTATCAGCAACCTCAACTGTAGGAGTCGGCTGGAACGATACGCTGCCGGGAGTGAATACGTAGCTGCCGTTGATACCGCAAGTGAGAATCAGCATCTTGAGGTTATATTTACCGAGAAGGATCCAGCACTTATCCTGAAGGTCAATACCGGGATAGCCGAACATGCGGCTAACAGTCACAAGTTCCTCATCATTGATCTTCAGAATATTGCAGCGTTCCATTGATTCGCAGAGGATATCCTTGTTGTAGAAGCCCTGACGGAGATTGACGTCGAAGACCACCAGACGGTCGTCAGTCTGAGGCATGGCGTCGAGGAAACGATGGATAGTATTACGCGACACAACGTTACGCTGAGCCAACGAGCCAAAGCACACGGCCTTGGTGTTTTCAGCGATCTGTTCGAGATGAGCGGTGTAAGGGATATTATCCCACGCTACATTTTCCTTGATATCATATTGCGGAATACCGGCTTGGTCAATTTCTACCTGCACGGTGCCTGTAGGATAAGGAACCGTAGCAATATGGTGGTTGAGACCCTTTGAAGTAAAGTTTTCAATGATTTCGTGACCAAGTGGATCATCACCGACAGCACTGATCACGCAACTGGGCAAACCGAACTGTGAAACATGGTAAGCGAAGTTGGCAGGCGCGCCGCCTATCTTTTTTCCTTCCGGCAGGACGTCCCAAAGGGCTTCGCCCATACCTACTACTATATCTTTCATTGATTGATGAGTGTTAATATGGTTGTTAGACATTTTATTATTTCTTGATCTGAAGAGTATAAGCGATCAGATAGATGACGCCGACAGTCATTACAGCTACCGCACCGGTCTGTCCGCCGAGCATATCGCTGGCAAAGCCCATGCAGAGCGGGAAAATCGTACCGCCGAAGAGACCCATGATCATAAGGCCCGACACCTCGTTCTTTTCGGTCGGCGCGTAATTGAGAGCCTGCGCGAACACGATTGAGAAGATGTTTGAGTTGCCGAAACCGATCAGGGCTATGCCGACATAGATCATCGAAAGATTGGTCGACACGAAGAGAATGATCATGGCTGCAAGCATCATCAGCACACTGATGGCAAAGAAGAGCTTGGCCGATGAACGGCGTAGTATGATAGCGCCGAGAAGACAGCCGGCCGTGCGGAATATAAAGTAAAGACCGGTTGCGAAACCTGCCTCTTCAAGCGGCAGCTCGAGACGCTCCATGAGGATCTTGGGCGCCGTAGTGTTAGTGCCGACGTCAATGCCGACATGACACATTATGCCGATAAAACAGAGTAGGATAAACGGGCGACCGAGCAGACGGATACATTCAACAAAGCCCGAGGCCTTGTCGGGACGTTCTTCCTCAATGGGCGTCGCACCGAGCAGGGCTATGGACAGGAGGCTGACAACTGCATAGATCGGGAAAAGCACACGCCATCCAAGTCCGAATGTCATAGCTGCTGAGGTCGCTCCCCATGCGGCGAGGATAGGAGCGAGGAATGATGCGATAGCTTTCACGAACTGGCCGAACGTAAGGGTCGATGCCAGACGGTCGGGCGAGATAAGATTACTTACGAGGGGATTGAGTGACGTCTGCATCAAGGCATTACCGATTCCGAGGAGCGAGAATGCGATGAGCATTGTATTGTAGTCCTCACCGAACATCGGTATGATGAGCGATGCTGCGGTGACCACGAGACTGAGCAATACGGTTTTCTTGCGGCCGATGCGGTTCATAAGTATGCCGGTCGGCACTGAGAAGATCAGGAACCAGAAGAAGACGAGCGACGGGAAGAGGTTAGCCTGCGAATCAGTGAGGCCCAGATCCTTCTGTACATAATTTGACGCTGTGCCGACGAGATCGACAAATCCCATGGCGAAGAAACACAGCATCACGGGCACAAGCTGCATCAGGATGCCCTTGCGTGCGGTTGGTGTTGCGGAATTAGAGTCCATTTTTTGAAAAAATATTTTTAAGGTTATTGTATTAGCGGATTGTGTACACTGTGAGATCTTTCACCGAAGCCTTGCCGTCGGTCGACGAAATCGAGAGTTTATTGTAGGGTTCGTTGGGGAACACGAGATTAGTCATCACGAAACGCCCGTTATCACCGAAGATTTCGATGCTCGACGTGTCGATGAACATTCGCAGGTTAAGTTTACCACCACCGTTGAATGTCGGTGCGCCGGTCACAGCCGGAAATTCCGAGCTGAAATCCACCTTGCCGCTCTCATTGCGGTTGAACGTGAACGTTGCGTCTTCCGAATCGTAGACCATCAGAACTTTTTCTCCGAGATCATTTGAAAGGACAAGTTCGACTGTGCCTTTGCGCTGAGGTTCGATAGTGAGCTGTATTTCGCATACACCGGAATTCTCTTTTGGAAGATTGACCGTCATAGGTTTGCGGCTGAGCTGACGGCTCTTTATCCTGCTGACGGCTTTATCGCGGAGCTCGGCCAGTTCTGGCGACGGCATCGAAGCCATGTAAAGCTCACCGTCAGGCGCACGGAAAAGTTCTACGTCGCGGGGCAGTGTGTTTGCGCTGCGGAACTGGAGGGTCGGCACTTCGGCCGCATACTGCCAGTTGCTCATCCAGCCGATCACCGTGCGACGATTCTCGGGAGCGTTAGCCCATGATACTGTTGCATAATGGTCTTTACCGAAATCCATCCATTTTGTAGGCACGGTTCCGTCTGCATCCGTATCGACCTTAAACTGTTTGCCGTCAAAATCGCCGACAAAGTACTGCGTCGCACTGCCGCCGAAGACACCGCCGGGGTTGAGATTACAGAGCAACACCCACTTCTTCTCGTCAGTGCCGTTGACCGGAAGTTCGAACAGATCGGGACACTCCCACACTCCGTCTTGCGCACCAAGGCCCTTGCCGAAGCTACTCTGGAGCGTCCATGTTTTCAGATCGGGTGAGGTGAATATCAGCATTTCATGATCGAGAGCGTGAGCCAGCAACAGATTCCATTCGCCGGTCTCTTCGTTCCAGAACATATTCGGATCACGGGCTTCACTGTCGAGTGTAATTACAGGGTTGCCCGGATAGATTTCGAATGTCATGCCGTCGTCGTTACTGTGAGCGAGGCTCTGTATCTGATTAAGGCCGGCCGAGGTGTAGAGCGTAACGATTGCATCTTTACCGAAACCCGCCGTATTGGCAGTATCGACCACGCTACTGCCGCTGAACACAGCGCCGAGCGCATTAGGTTCAATGGATAACGGCTGGTGCTCCCAGTTGACGAGGTCGGTCGATGTTGAGTGACCCCATGTCATGTTCTGCCACTTCGATCCGTATGGATTATATTGATAATAGAGATGCCATACTCCGTCCTTATAGAACATTCCGTTAGGATCGTTCATCCAGCCGTAGAGGGGGGTATGGTGATACATGGGACGGTACTTCTCGCGGTTGGCCGTGTCAAACGTATCGCTCAGACGTATCTGTTTCCAGCAAGCGTCACCGCTGGCTTCGCGCACCGATGTACGGTCCTGAGCGGTGACCACGTCAAACAACAGATTCTTGCCTTGATACTCCGACAGATCAAACGGCACGAAGTAATCCACTTTGTTTCGTGCCAGACGCGCGAAGAAAGTTTTGTCAGTCTTTCCGTCCACTATAACATTGATGCGGGCATCTTCCACCTTTTCCTCTATCGGGAGGAGAACGTAGCGCGATGCGGGCTCGATGCGGACGAGTGTATTCTGAGTGCTCAGATGATTGATTGCTATGTTATCGTTAGCTTTCATGGCTGGAAGGCTCAGCGTTAATAAGACTGCTGCGGTCAGGATTTTTTTGAGAGGATTCATTTTATTCGTGTAGTAGGTAGTTTTAAGGGTTGTTCAAAAATTTCACAACGCAAAACTAATGTATAAACAAAAAAAGACATATAATTTATGATACATCGAATATAAAAAATGATGTTTCCGCTTATTTTTACCCTTCTACGCAACAAATTTGATAAGAAAAAGCATTATTTTTGCGCTACCATAAAAAACACCTCGAAAAAATATGCCAATCATACGAAACATCATACATTTCGCAGCTATATTTCTTTCAGTCGTTATTTTAACGTCGCTTTCGGGCTGCGCGGATCGTGAGCCCGTCTATCGTATCGGTGTGTCGCAGTGCAGCAGCGACGACTGGCGCGAGAAAATGAATGGCGAAATCAATCGCGAAGCAATGTTTCATCACGATATCGAGGTTGAGATCCGTTCTGCCGAAGACAGCAGCGAAAAGCAAATCGCCGATCTGCGCTATTTCGCCGAAAACGACTTCGACATCATCATTGCTGCTCCCAATGAGGCCGACGCTTTGACTCCCGTGATTGAAGAAATCTACAATTCAGGCACACCCGTCCTGCTTTTCGACCGCAATATCCACGGCAACTCCTTCACCGCCTTTCAAGGTGCCGACAATGTCGCCATCGGGCGGTCGGCTGCAATGGAGGCTCTCAATCTTATTGACGGGAACATTAAAGTATTAGAAATAAAAGGTCTCTCGGGATCAACGCCGGCCGACGAACGCGAAAGAGGCTTTGCCGAAATCGTTGCCGGAGAGCCCCGCCTGTCAGTCATCGGCTCGGCACACGGAAACTGGAATGCCGTCGATGCCACTCGGGTCGCTGACTCACTTATTAAAGCGTTCCCTGATGTCAACCTGATCTACGCCCACAACGACCGCATGGCTATCGCAGCCGCCGAAACAGCTCGGAGTCTCGGAGTGGATAATATTAAGGTAATAGGTATTGACGCAGCTCCCAATATTGGTATCCGCGCCGTCGCCGACGGCAAGATCGACGCAACCTTCCTCTATCCCACCGACGGTTACCGTCTGATACGCACGGCCCTGTCTATACTCAACGGCGAGCCATACGACACCGTTGCAGCACTCGGACGCGCGGGTCTTGTCGATATTTCAAATGCCGAACTTCTTCTCCGCCAAGACGAAGAACTTGAGGACGAAACCTCCAAACTGATCAACCTTCAGTCCGAAATGACCGAGTTCGTTGACCGGCACGATGCCCAGACTACTATATTATATATGTCTATCGGATTGGCCATCGCCCTTTGTCTCCTCTTATTCGCACTTCTTAAAGCCTACTGGATACGCCGTCACAATCAGGAAAAGCTCGCCGCCCAGAACAGTCAGCTCGAAGAGCAGCGCGATCAGGTAATCGAGCTCAACCGTCGCCTGAGTGAGGCAACCCAGTCTAAACTGATGTTCTTTACTAACGTCTCGCATGACCTGCGCACTCCGCTCACGCTGATTTCCGGCTCAGTCGACAGTCTCGACAGTTCGTCGAATCTCACGGACGAGCAGACCTCGATGGTCAAACTCGCCAAAAAGAATATTAAAGTGCTGATGCGACTGATAAATCAGATTCTCGACTTCCGAAAATACGAAAACGGGGCTTTAGAGGTAAATCTCAGCGAAGTTGACCTCGGAGCGATGCTCCACGAATGGTGTGAGTCATTCAAAATCATCTCCCGAACCCGCGACATCCGGTTTGAAGAAGACTTCCCCCATGGCGACGAGCTTGTCTCAGCCGTCGACGTCGAGAAAATCGAGCGCGTCATGTTTAATCTCATTTCAAACGCATTCAAATACACCGGCCCTCACGGCGTCATAAAAGTCTCAGCCCGCAAAGACGCCGACAATATAGTAATCTCCGTAACAGATACCGGCCGTGGTATCAGTGCGGAAGATCTATCCCACATTTTCGAACGCTTCTTCCAGGTCGACAAAGTCCACCCCAACGGCTCGGGCATCGGGCTTGCTCTCGCCAAGGCCTTCATCGAACTTCACGGCGGCACGCTCACCGCTGAAAGTGAGCCGGGCAAAGGATCAATCTTCACCATCACCCTACCCGTCAAGCACATCGACGGTGAGGTCATCACATCCGGATCCTGCATCACCACTGACGATGTCAAACTCGAACTCGGCGAGATCTCGACATCCCTCTCCACCGAAAACCCCGATAAGACAACCGTTCTTGTCATCGACGACAATCATGACATCCGCACACTCGTCTCAAGCATCCTAACGAGCGATTACGATGTCATAACCGCAGCCGACGGCAGCGAAGGTCTGAAAATGGCCGCAAAATATATTCCCGACCTGATCATCTGCGACGTCATGATGCCCGGTATGGACGGTCTCGAATGTTGCCGCCGACTGAAATCCGAGCAGTCTACAAGCCACATCCCTGTCCTGATGCTGACAGCTTGCAGCATGGACGAGCAACGCGTTCAGGGCTACGAATGCGGAGCCGACGGCTATATGTCCAAACCTTTCAATCGCGACGTCCTTCTCGCACGCTGTCGCTCACTCATCGCCAACCGCCGCCTGATCAAAGAATTGTGGTCGTCACCGTTATCTACTAAGATCGACGCCAAACCCGACGCCCGCATGCCCCGCCAGACCGATGGCATCGGACCGGTCGACAGCGAATTCTATGCCCGCTTCTGCGAAATTGTCGAGAAAAACATGTCCGACGCCGACCTGAGCGTCGACACCATCGCCGGAATGCTTGGCCTCGGCCGTACACAGTTCTACCGCAAGATCAAAGCTCTCACCAACTATTCACCCGTCGAACTCCTGCGCAATATGCGCCTCGCCAAAGCACGCACCCTCCTGCTTTCAACCGACAAATCCGTTTCCGAGATCGCCTACGAAGTCGGCTTTTCCGCCCCCGCATATTTCGGTAAATGCTATAAAGACCGCTACGGCGAAACTCCGACAGAGATCCGTGAAAGTATGAACCAATAATTCCGACAACAAAAATCCACAAAAATCGGAGACTTCACCTCAAGCCTCCGATTTTTGTTTCATAAAATATCAAAAAATGTGCGGCGAACGTTTTTTAATATACCATGCAACAATTTTAATACACTGAGTTTCAATCGTAATATAATTTTGTCGCCAGAAACTCAAACCAAATTCTTAAAATCATGAAAAGAACAATCCTATTAGCCTTTTTATTGCTGGCGGCAATGATAGGCGCGAATGCACAAAACATCAAGGTGCATGGAACCGTTCTCTCCAAAACTGACGACGAACCCCTGATCGGAGCAAGCGTCACCGCGGAGGTGGGAACAGCTACCGGAGTAATCACCGACATTAACGGTGAGTTCACTATCAGTGTTCCCGAAGGTTCAATCCTTTCAATTACTTACATCGGTTACCGTCCTGCTCAGGTCGCAGCCGAGCCCGAAGTAACCGTATATCTTGAAGAAGACTCCGAGCTCCTCGAAGAAGTCGTCGTAGTCGGTTACCAGACTATGAAAAAAGCAGACCTTACAGGTTCTGTTTCTGTCGTATCAACTAAGGGACTTCAGACATCATCCGATACTGATCCCATGCGTGCGTTGCAGGGTAAAGTTCCCGGTATGACCGTGACCGCTAACGGTTCGCCAAGTGGTACCGGTTCTGTCCGCATCCGTGGTATCGGATCTTTCAACGCTTCTCAGGACCCTCTATTCGTAATTGATGGCGTACCCACCACTGCCACCCTCAATTCGCTCAACATGAACGACATTGAAAGCATGCAGGTTCTGAAAGACGCTGCGTCTGCTTCTATTTATGGTTCGCGCGCAGCCAACGGTGTTATCATCATCACAACTAAAAAAGGCAAAGCCAACAGCGACCAGAAGATCAACGTTAGCTTCTCAACCAATTTGAGCGCCCAATTCTATTCATCGCAGTCAAAGATGAAACTTCTCGATACCCCCGGATATGCCACCGCTATGGCTCAGGCCGCCCTTAACGACGGTCTCGATCCTGTAGCCTACGCTTCAAGCTACGGCCTCGACCTCAACGCGGCATCCGGCTATCCTATTTCTGTGTATAACATAGCCACCGGCCAATACAACAACTATACTGTCAACGGTCGTTACGACGGATATATCAACGCCAAACGTACCATGCTGATGTCTGATACCGACTGGCTCGATGAAATATCCCGTACAGGTTTCTCTCAGACTTATGATGCTTCTGTTTCGTCAGCCACTGAAAAAAGTTCGGTATTATTCTCTCTCGGTTATAAAAAGAACGAAGGTATTCTCAAATATACCAATTTTGAAAACATCTCAGCTCGCGTCAACTCAGCATTCAACATTTCGAAGGTTATCACCGTCGGCGAAAACTTCACTCTTACTCACACTAAGCAGGTTGACTGTCAGCCCCTCGAAAATGCGCTCAAGATGCCTTCGTCAGTTCCCGTATTTGAAACCGACGGAACGACCTACGCTGGCCCGGTCGGCAGTATGGCAGACCGTCAGAATCCTCTGCGCGAACTTGCTTTCAACCGTGACAATGCTCTGAACGTATGGCGTCTCTTCGGTAATGCTTATATCGATATAAAACCCGTCTCTGGCCTTCTACTTCGCTCAAATTTCGGCCTGGACTATGACGCAGCCTTTATCCACTCATATAATTATACATTCCACAGCGATATTGTCAATAACGACACCAATTCGACAACGCTTTCCCAGGCAAACGACTCAAAATGGACTTGGTCCAATACTGCCAATTATAATTTCACACTTAAAGAAGACCACGATTTTACGCTCCTCGCAGGTATGGAACTTTTCCGTCAGAGTCGCATTGACTTCTCGGCTTACAACGAAAACTACGATATCGAGACTCCTGACTATATGTATCCCGACGCATCTTCAGGTGTAGAACGTTCTACTGGTAACAAATCTGCTTACGCTCTCGTATCTTTCTTCGGCAAGATTGACTATAGCTGGAAAAATCTTCTGCTCGCCTCGTTCACAATTCGTCACGATGGTTCTTCCCGCTTCGGTAGTAATAATCGCTACGGTACATTCCCCGCTGCTACCCTCGGCTACCGTATTTCGGAAAACATCAAGAAACATTGGCTTAACGATCTCAAACTCCGTCTTTCTTGGGGTAAGACAGGTAATCAGGCTATTTCCAACACCGCCCGTTATGCCCTTTATGTCGCTGACTATGGCAACGACCGCGTAACATCTACAGCTTACGACCTTCTTCTCCAACAGAGCGGTATTTTCCCCTCAGGTTACTATGCAAGCCAAACCGCTAACCCCAATCTTAAGTGGGAATCAACTATCCAATATAATGCCGGTCTCGATTTCGGTATGCTTGGCAACCGTCTCGTAGGTTCTTTTGACGCTTACATCAAAGATGTTAAGGACATGCTTATCACACCCGCGTACCTCGGTTCCATGGGTGAAGGCGGCGCATCTTGGCTCAACGGTCCATCTCTCCGCAACTGGGGTATGGAATTCCAGGTCGGCTGGCGCGACGAACTCGCATGCGGACTCGGCTACCGTGCTTTACTCAATCTTGACTTCTACCGTAACAAAGTAACATACCTTCCCTCGACTACTACCGGCTCTTATGCCCACACTACCACACAAAATCTTGTTGAAGCCAAGCAGCCTTACGGTTCTATCGTCGGCTACGTTTTTGACGGTTTGTTCCAAAATCAGGAAGAAGTTCGTACTTATGGTCAGGACAATGCACGTGTCGGCGGCATGAAATATGCCGATCTTGACCACGACGGGAAGATCACTTCTGCCGACCAGACTTGGATCTTCAATCCGGTTCCTGATCTGTCATTCGGTCTTAACCTCGAATTCACCTATAAGAATTTCGACTTGACAATGTTCTGGCAGGGTGTTCTCGGACAAGATGTATATAACAATCAGAAATTCCAGAATGACTTCTGGAGTGTAACCGATGCCGGCAGTAACAAAGGTGTCCGCGTCCTCGACGGTTGGCTTCCCAAAGTTAATGCTTCGTCGACAATCCCGATGCTGACTACTGACAATAAGGGCGATGAAGGTCGTACATCTTCTTACTTTGTTGAGAATGGCTCTTATGCAAAACTTCGCACCCTTCAGCTTGGATATAATCTTCCCGACAAACTTCTGTCGAAACTTCGCATGAACCGTGCCCGCGTGTACGTTTCAGGCCAAAATCTTCTCACGATCAAGAGCAATAGCCTTACCTGCACTGATCCCGAAAACCCCAACTGGGCATATCCTATCCCCACATCAGTTTCATTTGGTCTCCAACTCGATTTCTAATACACTTTAAATAAGACAATCATGAGATTCATCAAACAATATATAATCGCTCTGGCCGCTCTCGGCCTGGCTTCTTGCAACGATTTCATCGATGTACCCCCGACCGGAGTTATTGACGGTGATCTTGCATATTCTCAGCCTGACAAAATGGTAAACGCCGCATACGCCTCACTCGGCGATTGCTGGTTCAGCTATCCTTTTAACCTTTGGCCCTATGGCGACCTTTCGTCTGACGACTGCCTGAAAGGTGGCGGTGGCACAACTGACACAGGTTATCATCCCATGGAAATTTGGTCAACCCTCACATCCACTCCGGGCGAACTCGACGAACTTTGGTATCG
Source organism: uncultured Bacteroides sp. (assembly GCA_964621135.1). Classification (GTDB taxonomy): domain Bacteria; phylum Bacteroidota; class Bacteroidia; order Bacteroidales; family Muribaculaceae; genus CAG-873. Next base: position 21,882 of record CAZULD010000014.1, read on the forward strand.
CCTCTACTGTAACATTTCGCGCTGTAATCGCGCTCTCGTAGCACTTGAGCAATCCGGTGTTGAGACGCTCGGTGAGAAAATAGCAGCCGAACGCGTCGGCGAAGTACACTTCCTCCGTGGTCACAGCTATTTCAAACTCCTCACCATGTTCCGTCAGATCCCGTGGATCGATGAAGAGGTATTCAAAAATAATACTCAGGAAAAGACTCCCAACAATCAGTTCACCTACGAGGAGCTCTTCGGAAAAGTAATCAAAGAATTCGAGTTAGCCTATAATGCTCTTCCTGTCAAAAGTCCGAAGGAGGACGGACGAGCAAACAAAATCGCTGCCGCTGCCTATCTCGCAAAATGCTATCTTACAATCGCATGGGGCGACGGCTACGAAGCTACTGACGGCGTTGATTTTATCAACGAAGACTACATGAAGAAAGTCATTGAATACACTGATGTCGTTAAGAACTCTGACTATGATTACCTTGCTGACTTCGGCGACATCTTCCTGCCCGACTACAAGAACAGTTCTGAATCGGTATTTGCAGTGCAGACTTCTCAGTACACCGAAGACAATACCCGCTACGGACGCGCCAACTGGTCAAATATGCTCAATGGCTGCTGGGGTATGTGGTCTTGCGGTTGGGACTTCCACAAACCGTCTCAGGATCTCGTAAACGCATATAAGACCCGTAACGGTTTACCTCTCTTCGACGAGTATGACGCAACTGACGATTATCCCGTCAACGGCGTAGCTTCGACTCAGAAATGGGATCCGCGTTTGTTCCATACTGTCGGCATGCCTTCTTTCCCCTACAAATACGAGGAACAATACATGATGACTACCGCCAACTCCCGCACCCCGAACACTTACGGTTATTTCACGTCGCTTAAGGATGTTCCCCAACGTAGTCAGGGTGAAACCTTCGACGGCTCTTGGCAAGCATTTGCGATGAACGATTATGTTTTCCGTTACACGGACGTTATGCTCATGCGTGCTGAAGCACTAATCGAGCTCAACCGCACTGAAGAAGCCCGCGAAATCATCAATGACATCCGTCGCCGCGCAGCTAACTCTATCGACAAACATATCGATTATGCCAAAGATTTCTGTGAAATAGCCGAATATCCCGCTGCTGATTTCAACAGTAAGGAAAAAGCGCGTACCCGTCTCCGCTGGGAACGCCGCCTCGAAATGGCAATGGAAAGTAGCCGTTATTTTGATCTGCGCCGTTGGGGTATTGCATCTACCGTGCTGAACGCATATTTCGAGAAGGAAAAGGACGCCTCTTACGATGGCACTCACTACGGCCAGTACTACAAAGACGCCCACTACACTGCCGGTAAGAATGAATTCTACCCCATCCCTTATAACCAGCTTTATTATATCCCCAAACTCTACGTTCAGAACAAGGGTTATAATTAATCTACCAGAACACGGTATCCGGAGCTACCATTGTACCGTGTTTTTTCAGGTAAAAAAGATCAGGTAGCTGTCCGCTCCGCATCGGTTCTTTCCGCTGCGGGGCGGTTTTTTATTATCTTTTTCAAAAACTTTTTTCTCTGTCGGACATTATATCAATATATTCCACTTTTAAACTACACAGATATGAAAAAGTTATTGTTCATTTTGGCTATGGTCGCCTGCGTATTCTCGGCCTCTGCCCGTGATAAATATACTCATGATGTCAGCGTCCTGCCAGCCGCAGCGCAGACAACTATCAAAGATAACTTCAAAGCTCAGGTCAGCCACATCAAAGTTGATAAAGATTGGGGCCGCGTCAGCGAGTACGACGTCGTTCTCAACGATGGCACCGAGATAACTTTCGACAGTAAAGGCAACTGGAAGGATATCGAAGTTCGCCGCAACGCTTCTGTGCCTTCAATCTTCGTTCCCGACGCAATCGCCACTTACATCCGTCACCATCAGAAAGACGTAACCGTGACAGGCATCGAAAAGAAAAAGTCCGGCTATGAGATCGAGCTTTCCAACGGCGTCGAGATGAAATTCGACTCACAGTGCCGCTTCAAAGGCTACGATAAATAACCCACCCAATCCACACTCAATATATATCCCGGGCGGTGAGGACTCTCTCCTCATCGCCTCTTCTTTTTGGCTTCCTCAGTAATCCGCTTTACAAATTCCGATTTCGCATCCGTATAGCCGTCGCGATCATTACGAAATTTAGGTAGCAGACTGAGTTTCAAACTTTCGTACTCTTTCGCCACCTCCGGATGCTCTATCAGATAATCACGGAAATAGATCTCGTCATTGTCACCCTTGCGTCTGACATGGATATGGAATACTTTCTCGGCGTACCCCGCCGGAGTATAACCTTTATTAAAACTCACCCTCGTCTTACCGGTCGACATGCAAATATATCCGTCCTCCTCTAACCTGTTTATAATCACCCCGAAGTCAACATCCGGGCCGACCTCCACGAGAATATCGACTATCGGCTTAGCCATGATTCCCTCTATCGCAGTACTGCCTACATGCGTCAGTTCGGGCGAAAAGTCACTCAGCAGCTCGCCAAGTGCAGCAATCTCTTCCGCCGCCTGATCGTGCCACTCCTTCCTATGCGCCACCAGCTCGATGGGAAATAGTTGCCAAAGCTCTTCGAGCGTCATCTGTGCCAAATCTTTTTCCATACCCAAATTTAGCAACG
>CAZULD010000015.1:0-6880 GCA_964621135.1 uncultured Bacteroides sp.
TTTTTTCGTATCTTTGCAGTAGCTTTTTAAAACATTAAAATCTACTTATGGCAAAAATCGGATCAGTCATGACCCCTGTCGGTCGTAAAGCACTGCTGCTCGGCAGCGGCGAGTTAGGTAAGGAAGTAGCAATCGAGCTTCAGCGCTACGGCGTCGAAGTGATTGCCTGCGACAAATATGCTAATGCTCCCGCGATGCAGATAGCCCACAGATCGTACGTTTTCAACATGCTCGACGGTGAGGAACTCCGTCGTGTTATCGAGCTCGAAAAACCCGACCACATCATCCCGGAGGTTGAGGCTATCGCAACTCCCGTTTTGGTCGAACTCGAAAAAGAAGGGTATAACGTGACTCCGACAGCCCGCGCTGCATGGCTCACCATGAACCGCGAAGGTATCCGCCGTCTGGCTGCCGAAGAACTTGGCATTAAAACATCTGATTACCGTTTCGCCTCTGACTACGACGAATTCAAGAAAGCCGTCGAGGAAGTCGGCATTCCCTGCGTAGTCAAGCCAATCATGAGTTCATCTGGCCATGGCCAGTCTGTCATCAAGACCCCGGATGACATCGAACGCAGTTGGAAAATCGCTCAGGAAGGAGGTCGTGCGGGAGCAGGCCGCGTGATTGTTGAAGGCTTTGTAAAATTTGATTACGAAATCACGCTTCTCACTGTCCGCAATGCTGCCGGTACCGTCTTCTGTCAGCCTATCGGTCACATTCAGATTGACGGTGACTACCGCTATTCTTGGCAGCCTCAGCCTATGAGCGAAAAAGCACTGAAGAACGCTCAGGAAATTGCAAAGAAAGTTACAGATGCTTTGGGCGGCTACGGAATCTTTGGTGTAGAGCTCTTTATAAAGGATGATGAAGTAATCTTCAGCGAAGTTTCTCCCCGCCCCCACGATACCGGTATGGTAACCATGATTTCACAGGATCTGAGCGAATTTGGACTTCAGGCCCGCGCATTGCTCGGGCTGCCAGTTCCGGAAATACGTTTCTATGGTCCATCGGCATCTCGCGCAGTTGTGGTTGAGGGCGATACTGATCAGATTGAGTTCGACAATCTTGAAAATGTTCTCGAAGAACCCGGAGTGCAGATCCGCATCTTCGGCAAACCTGAGATCAAAGGTCACCGTCGCATGGGAGTCATACTGGCCACGGACGAAACAGTCGAAGCAGCCCGTGATAAAGCCGAACGAGCATACAACAAACTTAAAGTTAACGTATTGCCCCGAAAATGAGCGAAGGAAAACCTATCGGACGCCTGACCCTTATGGTTCGGGCGTCCGATACTGCTCGCGCAGATATCGCTCTTACTCCCGATCGAATTTACTACCGCTTCGCAACTGACGAGAGCATAGAGGACGGCGAACTGCCCGGCACAAAAGAAGATTTTGACAAATTTTGCCATCGCCTGCTCGATAACGCAGTTGCCCGCGAAGACGAAACTCCGCTTGCCGACGAAATCAAGCTCAGCATCTTCACAGACAATCGCACGAATAACTTCAAGGCAAGCGAGCAATCTCTCCGTCGCATCGTCAACGATTTGAAATCCATAGCCGAAGAGTTTGCGTTCCTTGGCGGATTCTGCTGACAATATCATGTATGAAAGCCATTAAAGCATGGATTGAAGCGATGAGATTACGGACACTTCCGGTGTCTGTATCCGGCGTTATCTGTGCCGGTGCATATGCAGCCATGACGCCTGATCCCGATTGGGTTCCAGGAATTTTATGTCTGATTTTCGCTGTTTTATCTCAAATTTCGTCCAATTTCGCAAACGAATATTACGATTACAAAGCCGGCCTCGACAAAGTCGGTCGCGTAGGCCCCCGTCGAGGAGTGACCGAAGGTGATATTACTCCTCGCGCCATGAAAGCTGCCACCTATGGAGTTTTAGCGGTAGCATGTGCAGTCGGCTGTTCTCTGATATATTGGGGAGGATGGTGGCTCATTGCCGTAGGGATCTTCATTGCCGTAGGTGTACTTGCATATAGTACCGGTCCTTATCCTCTGTCACATCACGGTTTGGGCGAAGTTGCAGTCACCCTATTTTTCGGTGTTATTCCCGTCAATCTAACATATTATCTTATTTGCGGCGAGTGGACATGGCCGGTTGCCGCAGCCTCATTGGCTATGGGTCTTCTCGGCGCCAACGTACTAATCATTAATAATTACCGTGACGCGGACGATGATCGCGAAGTTGGCAAACACACTTTGTGTGTCATCTTCGGCCGTAAAGCTACAAAAACGCTTTATCTCATTAATGGTATAGCAGCCATCTTACTGACGGCTATACCATTAAAACATATGGGTGTTGAATGGATAGCACCATTAGCAGTGGTAATATTAGTGAGCCTGTGGAGTAATATTGGCAAGCGTACTGGGCGACAACTTAACCCGATGTTAGGAGCAACAGCTATGTTTATGCTTTGCTACACCATTGCACTATTAGTATCTGTACTCATCAACCGACAATAAAAATATTATATATGAAATCAAAAAAACTGATGCTCGACATGACCGTTACGGAGAACACTCCGCTCGGATCTATGTACGGGCTGATGAAACTTGTACCGGCCGACGGTAGCAAGCTACCTGAAATCGAAGCTGGTCAGTTCGTTCAAGTAGAAGTCAGCGACTCGAAAACGACTTATTTGCGTCGACCGATATCGGTTAACTTTGTCGACAAAGTGGCTAACTGTCTCTGGCTTTTGATCCGTAAGGCCGGCGAAGGCACCCGTCATCTTACGGATACACCTGCCGGTAAGACCGTGAATGTCATCCTTCCGTTAGGCCGAGGCTTCGGGATAGATAATGTTAAAGGTCAAAGAGTGTTGCTGATCGGCGGAGGTGTCGGTGTGGCTCCCCTTCTCTACCTTGGCTATAAACTAAAGGAGCAAGGTGTTACACCGGAGTTTCTGTTAGGTGCGCGTTCAGAACGTGATCTACTGATGCTCGACGAATTCAGCACCGTAGGAAAAGTCTATACTTCAACAGAAGACGGGACTCACGGCGAAAAGGGATTTGTGACAACCAACAGTGTGCTTGAGGACGCAATCGACAAGATCTATTGTTGCGGACCGATGCCGATGATGAAGGCTGTGGCTGCGATTGCCAAACAGAAAGCTATTGATTGCGAAGTATCACTCGAAAATAAAATGGCATGCGGATTGGGAGCATGTCTATGCTGTGTAGAAAAGAATTCCGACGGCCACAATGTGTGTGTCTGCACCGACGGACCCGTATTCAACATAAACGAACTGCCATGGTAAATTTATCTGTAAAAATAGGTGACCTGAGTCTGAAAAATCCTGTACTGACCGCCTCGGGAACTTTTGGTTTCGGCGAAGAATATGCCGATTTCGTCGATCTTAACCGTCTTGGCGGTTTCATTGTGAAGGGAACGACACTTGAGCCGCGCGAAGGCAATGATTACCCGCGTATGGCCGAGACGCCGTCGGGGATGCTCAACGCCGTAGGTCTGCAAAACAAAGGCGTAGACTATTTCATCGAAAATATTTATCCGCGCATAAGCCACTATGACAGTGAGGTCATAGTCAATGTTTCGGGTAAATGTGTCGAAGATTATGTTGCAGTAGCCGAGAAACTCGATGCACTCGACAAAATTCACGCGATTGAAGTTAACATCTCATGTCCGAATGTAAAACAGGGCGGCATGGCCTATGGTACAACAACCGAAGGCGCCGCTGAGGTAACATCGGCAGTGCGCAAGGCATGGAAACGTCATCTGATGGTTAAACTGTCACCAAACGTAACTTCAATAGCTGACATAGCCAAAGCTGTCGAAGGCGCAGGCGCCGACAGTGTATCGCTGATCAATACCCTTTTAGGCATGGCTATTGATGTCGAGCACCGACGTCCGTATCTGTCAACGGTCACAGGCGGTTTATCAGGCGCAGCCGTGAAGCCTGTAGCAGTCAGAATGGTCTGGCAGGTTTCCAAAGCCGTAAACATTCCTGTAGTCGGACTGGGTGGTATAATGAACGGCCATGACGCACTTGAGTTCATCATGGCCGGAGCAAGAGCTATAGAAGTCGGCACTGCGAATTTTATAGATCCGACAGTGACGATGAAAATAATCGATGAGATTACAGATTTCTGCGAGCGTCAAGGGGTAAAAGACATTAACGAGCTCGTAGGAACTATCTGATACCCTTAGTTCATCGAGGGGTCGAACGGAGTCATGTGGTAGCCGAGCGCATTCAGTTCCATTGCCATACCGGCAAGATATAACTGATGAAGTGCTGCCACATAGGCACCGAATGCGGCTTCAGTGCCGGGTTCGACGTGTTCATGGCTTAGCAAACCGTAGACACGCGAGGCACACTCTGCAACGAGTTCTGTAACTTTTTCAGCAGCTTCGCCGTCGTAACCGAGAAGCGACTTTACTACCGTGTCGTCAAAATTATCATATCCGGCTTTATCGCGGAGTTCTTCATAGAGATCCTTACGATCGGCATATTTCTGCCAGTCAGTGTCCCAATAATAGGCCATCGCCATACCCATGAGCATCATCCACCCGAGCGATACAACGGGATACTGCTGAAATTCGCGAGCGCCATCAGGAATGTATGCGCGTGCAATTTCAGGCCAACGCTCTTCTACATCGGGACATTCCGGCACATGCTCATCAAGCGCACCTTTCTTGTTTAAAAATGCGGTAAGATCCTTGCGAACCTTTTCCTCAAAATCTTTTACTAATTCTTTATCGGTTTTATCTGCCATAATTCTTAAATTTAATTCTATCTATAAAACGCCTCTCCCGGCTATTAGTTCGACAAAACAAACGGCGAGACTTTCACTGATAGAAGTCTCGCCGTTTTTATCTAAATCGTAAGAGATATCAACCGCACTTGGAGGTGCCGCAGGAAGTACAAATTAAACATCCTTCCTGATAGATCAATGTTTCCTGACCACAGTTGGGACAAGTCTGACCATTGGCCTTAGTTCCATTGGGCAAATATTTTTTCAGCGCACGCTCAACGCCCATCTTCCATGTGTTTATCGACTGCGAATCGAGTTCGAGACCTCCGACAAGTTTTAGAACCTGATCAATAGGCATACCGTAACGGAGCACACCTGAAATCAGCTTGGCATAGTTCCAGTATTCAGGATTGAATTTATCAGAGAGGCCTTCGATTGTAGTCTTATAACCACGTTTGTTGATAAACTGGAAGTCATATCGTTTATTACCCTTTTCATCAATGGCTTTGATGATCTTACCGTGTGTGACGGATTTCGGGCAGAAGATGCCATCTTCATCGTCAGCGAGACCGGTAAAGATTTCGTAAGGCGCACCGTCGATAAGACCGACGAACGCAATCCATTTTTCTTTATTATTCTGGAAACGGACCACATCAGCCTCAAGTTCAATCGGGCGTTTGGCTACATGAGGTTTGATTTCGGGAGCAGCGGGAGTTTCGGTCTTCTTCTCTATGGCAACCAACACACCGGCACGCGAGCCATCACGATAAACAGTACATCCTTTGCAACCGGAGCGCCATGCCTCGACATAAAGATTATTGACGAGTTCTTCCGACACATCCGCAGGCAGATTGATGGTTACCGAAATGGAGTGATCGACCCACTTCTGGATGCGACCCTGCATCTTGACTTTTTCAAGCCAGTCAATATCGTTAGAAGTAGCGCCGGCATATGGCGAACGGCTTACGAGTTCGTCGAGCTGTTCCTGAGTATAGTCATCACGCACCTCGATACCGTTGATCTTCATCCATTCAATAAATTTGGGATGATATACAACATATTCTTCGAATGCATCACCCGATTCATCGACAAAGTCAATGCGCACATCAGCGTCATTGGGATTGACTTTGCGACGACGCTTATAGACGGGGAGGAATACAGGCTCGATCCCGGAAGTCGTACGGGTCATGAGACTGGTCGTACCTGTCGGCGCGATAGTAAGACATGCGATGTTACGACGTCCGTGCTTACGCATACGTTCGAGAAGTTCAGGATCTGCTTCGCCCAAACGGTTGATATAGGGATTATTCTTTTCGCGTTCAGCATCAAAGATCTCAAACGGACCACGCTCTTCAGCAAGAGTAACCGACGAATTATATGCCGCAAGCGCAAGTGCCTTGTGTACGCTTTCAGAAAAATCGGTAGCTTCGGGAGTTCCGTATTTGAGGCCAAGGGCAGCCAGCATGTCACCTTCAGCAGTTGTGCCGACACCTGTACGGCGCCCCTTGAGTGTCTTAGTCTTAATCTTATTCCACAGATTGTATTCAGCCAATTTCACTTCGTCTGTTTCGGGGTCGGATTCAATCTTGGCCAGAATGGTATCGATCTTCTCCATTTCAAGATCGATGATATCATCCATGATTCGCTGCGCCTTGGCGATATGATCTTTGAAAAGGTCAAAATCAAAATAAGCCTCAGGTGTGAAAGGATTCTTTACATAAGAGTAAAGATTCACAGCAAGGAGACGACAACTGTCGTAGGGACATAGAGGAATTTCGCCACATGGATTTGTGGAAATAGTGCGGAATCCGAGGTCAGCATAACAGTCGGGCACCGATTCGCGTGTGATAGTATCCCAGAAAAGGACTCCTGGTTCAGCCGATTTCCACGCATTGTGGATTATCTTGTTCCAAAGATTTTTTGCATTGATCTCTTTAGAAATCTTGGCTTCGCCATCAACGGGATACTGCTGAACGTAAGGAGTGTCAGAAGTGGCAGCACGCATGAAATCGTCATCGATACGAACAGATACATTTGCACCCGTCACCTTACCCTCTGTCATCTTGGCATCAATGAAGGCCTCCGAGTCGGGATGCTTTATCGAAACGGTCATCATCAAGGCTCCACGACGACCGTCCTGAGCGACTTCGCG
>CAZULD010000015.1:6980-22586 GCA_964621135.1 uncultured Bacteroides sp.
TTATCGAAACGGTCATCATCAAGGCTCCACGACGACCGTCCTGAGCGACTTCGCGGGTGGAGTTGGAGTAACGTTCCATAAAAGGTACAAGGCCGGTTGACGTAAGGGCTGAATTTTTGACGGGTGTACCTTTCGGACGGATATGTGAAAGGTCATGGCCTACGCCACCGCGACGTTTCATGAGCTGGACCTGCTCCTCGTCAATACGTATCACACCTCCGTAAGAATCAGGAGCGCCATCAAGGCCAATCACAAAACAGTTAGACAGAGATCCGACCTGATAGTGGTTGCCGATACCTGACATAGGGCTGCCCTGCGGAACGATAAACCGGAAATCTTTCAAAAGATCAAAAATTTCCTTTTCGCTCATCGGGTTAGGGTACTTTTTTTCGATACGCGCGATCTCAGCCGCAATGCGATGATGCATGTCATCAGGAGTCTGTTCATAAATATTGCCAAACGAATCTTTGAGAGCATATTTGCTGACCCAGACACGCGCTGCAAGTTCATCGCCGCCGAAATACTTCAGTGAAGCGTTAAATGCTTCATCGTAGTTATAAGATTTTGTTTCCACTTTTTAAAATTAGTGATAGTGATTGTGTGAGAGAAAAATTTTATGGTATCGAAAAAACACATTCTGAATAGGTCATTCAGGACAACTGCAAATTTCAAAATTATTTTTCATTGTACAAAATTTTCAGTCAATTAAATTTGAATATATTGAAAAGTTTTCCAAAATAAAATCTCACAACGCTATAAACCAGTAAATTATCAATTTTACAACTCTACCAAAGTTTCCCAAATATATAAATAACTCTTCATCGGCAATGTTGAAAACTTTTTCTTAAAAAATTTGGAAGGTAAATCTGAAATATTGAAATTTGACGAAATTAAAAATTTCGAGTTGACATGAATATAAACAATTACTTCAAGAATCGTCGTACAATCAGACAATACACAGACCGTAAGATAGAGCGATCTCTATTATTGGAACTGCTGGAGGCAGCTTCTCAAGCTCCAACCACAGGCAATATGCAACTCTACAGCGTCATCATAACGGAAGACGAAGAAAAGAAAAAAGCGCTGGCGCCGGCCCACTTTAACCAACCATCCGTTATGTCGGCATCCGCAGTACTGACGTTTTGCGCTGACTTCAACCGTTTCGAAAAATGGTGCGCACAACGGAATGCAACTCCGGGATACAATAACTTTCAAGCATGGGTGTGGGCTGTTGAAGACACAATGATATTCGCCCAACAGTTTGTTACCCTTGCCGAAATGAATGGGTTAGGGACCTGTTATTTAGGCACAACAACCTATAATGCACCCCAAATTTCACAGTTATTAAATCTTCCCGATCGCGTAGTGCCCATAGCTACAGTTACAGTCGGTTATCCTGCGTCCGAAGGAATCAAGAGCGACCGACTTCCAATTATCGGGATAGTCCATGATGAGGCATACAAAGATTATACCGCGAATCAAATAGACGCAATATATGCTGAAAAGGAAGCCCTATCCGAGAGTAAAAAATTTATCAAAGAGAATAATAAGGAAACGCTCGCTCAGGTATTCACAGACATAAGATATAAGAAAGCTGACAATGAGCATTTCTCAAAAGTCTTTGAAGATTTTATAAAAAGAAAAGGATTTTAACCGATACAGGCTTAAAACACGCCCGATGACAGAGCAGCTTCGATGGCGTTAACATCGTCGCGGAGCTGCTTCTCGAGACTCAGACGCTCCTCAATATTTTTGCACGCATATATAACAGTCGCATAATTTCGGTCAATGCGTGTTCCAATCGCCGTAAAAGGCATCTTGGTCAATTTCTTGGCCAAATACATAATCATCTGTCTCGCATCGGAAATCTCACGCTTACGCGACTTGGTGAAAAGACAATCGGGATCAACGTTATAATACGAACAAACATGTTCAAGTATTAATTCAAAATTAATCTGTTTACGATTGATTTTCACAGAATTGGATATTACAGACTGAGCAAGATCAAGAGTAATTTCACTATTGAGGACTGCAGCTCGACCGATAAGTGAAACCATCACCCCTTCAAGATCGCGAATGCTCTCCGTAACATTTGTCGCAATATAGTCAATCACCTCATCGGACAACTCCACGCCATCCTGTTCGGCTTTCTGTCGAAGGACGTCACGACGGAGATCAAAGTCAGGTTTTTCCAACTGGACGGACATGCCCCATTTGAAACGCGACAGCAAACGCTCCTCAAAGCCTTCCATATTTGCAGGCGGACAATCGCTCGACATTATTATCTGCTTATTGTTCTGGTGCAAATGATTGAAGATATGAAAGAAGGTATTCTGCGTGGCCGGTTTTGCGTGCAAATCCTGTATATCGTCAATAATAAGAGTATCGATTGACTGATAAAAGTAGAAGAAATTATTGGTTTCTCCCTTGAGAGATGCCGCAGTATACTGACTTTCGAAAAGACGAGCATTCACATAAAGTACGCGCGCGTCAGGATTTGTCTCTTTAAGTCTGACGCCAATAGCCTGAATTAAGTGGGTTTTACCTACACCGGTTGGTCCGAAAACAAAAAGAGGATTGAAAGTCTTGACCGACGGATTAGTAGCTACAGATTCCGCAATGGCTCGAGCTATTTTATTACTTGAACCCGGACAATAGTTTTCAAACGTATAGCGAGGATTGAGCTGGGGATCAAACGTCTGCGGTTTAGGCGCCTGAAACGGATTAGCCGGCTGAGCCTTAGACTGAGCGACTATAGTCGGAGACGGCGCAGAAGTACGAACTCCTACCGTCGTTGCAGGCTTATTACGGATCTGCTCGTAAAAATAGGTTAGCGTGACACCGGGACCGTAAACCTTGCGGATCGCTTTAGCAAGCACATCCATATAGCGCTGTTCCAGAACATCCACAACGAAAGGCGACGGCAACATGAGGCTCAGCTTCCTATCTTCGAAGCCGCGCGACGTGATCGGTTTGAACCACGCCTCAAATTGCTGCGGTGAAAGGAGTATTTCTTCAATGCAATGAAGACATTCCTCCCATAGTTGTTGATGAGTTTTTTCCATTAATTGTCTGGAATGAGGATTTAGGATGTGTTGATTTTCGATAGAGCAAAATTCCGAATATTTTTTCAAAAAAACAACCCGAAATTTATTTGCATTTTTAAATTCGAGTGCAACAATATAGAGGTCAAACGATTAGAGCAAACGTCTCATATCAGTAGCGATTGCCACACTCCACAAACAATCTAACACTAAATAACCCAGCAATTTACAACCCAAAAATAAATGTTCCACATTAAATATTAAAATACCACTCTATGCGTGAAACGCCTAATGTCACTTAGAAACCCGCATACCAAAACCAAAGCACATTATTTAGAATGATTCTAAATAAGCATTTTGATTTGTAACAGCTTTCGACATCAGACTACATCAAAGTAGCTTGATGCTTATATAGCGTTTGGGGTTCTTCTTTATATCAACAAACAGAGAGTCAAGACTCGAGATTGTTGAATTCAAATTATTATATAATGCAGGATCATGGGTAAGTTTACCGACCGTCGAATTGGGGTCATTAAGTTGAGCCGAAAGATCTTTAAGATTAGCAGTGATAGCTTGCACATTGGCAGCTAGAGAATCGACGGGAAGATCACGCATCCGCTCTGTCAAGGCCGTAAGATCATTACTACTACGTGAGAGATTAGACGTAATCTCTTTTACATCAGATGTCACAGCCGGCATATTAGCCATAACGCGCGACAAACTTGCAGTAGACGCCTCAAGATTGGCCGTTATTTTATCAAGGCGTTGTATTGCATTTACCAGTGCGGGGTCACCGACAACTTTATTGAGACTTGCCAGTAACGAGTCGACCTTAGGCATAATATTTCCCACAGCTGGAAGAATATCTTTAGTAACATTGTCCATCAGACCGGTTGCAACTACACCCTCAAGTTCATCGCCAACAGCATGAAAAGAAGGATCGGCAGCCATGCGAAGTTCGATAGTCGCAGTACCGAGCATATCCGTTTTGATAACCGCCTGAGTACCTACAGGCACCTTAAGATTCTTATCAAGACTGATCTCCACTTTCACATGACCGGGATTATCATATTCATAATTTATCTCACGCACCTGACCCACTTTATAGCCATTGACAGACACGGGTGCAGACACGGCAAGGCCTTCAACATTTGTGTATGTCGCAGTGTAATAGTTAGCGGCCTTGAATACATTGACCCCTTTAAGGAAATCAATACCTACAAACAAAATGACAAGGGCGATGATGACAATAACACCGATGAGTACCTCTTTGCGAAAAATCTTTTTCATTGCTAATATATTATGAATATCTGTTGTTAGCTATAAATAGTTGAACTGTTTGTTTAATTATTTCTGTAATTTGCCATCCCTAAGCGAAATCACGAAAGCCTTAGGAAAACGCTTCTGAAGGGTAGCAAGATGTTTCTTTGCCTCCGCACGGGATGAAAAAATACCGGAGTAATACTTATAAAACTTCCCATCTCGAAAAAAGTTGACATCAGGCACTCCGCGTATCTCACTATCCCCGGCAGGAATCTGTTTGCGGGCCGAAAGAATCTGAACGTGGTAAGTTGTACCTTTGAGGGGAGCACTTCCTTTTGTGTCCTTACCTTTTGACTTTTTTGAATCTGCTTTACTCCCGGGAGCAAGATCTGAGCCGGCATTAGCGGCAGCAATGACACCCGCAGGAACAGGCTTCCCCACCCTCGGACCATGCGCATCATGGCAATGGCGATTATAATAAGATGAGAAAGCATTAAAGAGAGCCTGCGCGAGCAAGTCCTTACCATGGTCGCCGGCGAGGAACTGCTCTATTTCAGGATTACATATATAGTCCAATTCCACAAGGACAGATGGCATAGATGTGGCCCACAGAACCCAAAAACCATCCTGGCGCACACCCTTGTCGGCACGTCCGGCCGTAGTTATAAGCTCATGTTGAATAGCATTGGCAAGCTCTATGCTTTGATTGATGTGATTATTCTGATTTAGTTCAAAAATAATATATGATTCAGCCGATTTGGGATCGAAGCCTTGATAAACCTGATTATAATCATCTTCAAGCTCCATCACGCTATTTTCACGCATAGCGACCGAAAGGTTATTTTCAGATTTATGCAAGCCGAGAGTATAGACCGAAGCTCCATGGATGGCCTGACGGTTGCGGTTGCGCTTATCAACAGAATTTACATGAATGGATATAAAAAGATTGCCGTTTGCTTTATTTGCGATAGTGGCGCGATCCTGAAGGGTGATATATCGGTTATCGGCGCGGGTCATCACAACTTTAACCTCAGGGAGACTATCGTTGATAAGATCGTTGAGTCTTCGGGCCACATCAAGGACTATTGTCTTCTCATTAGTGATCTTACCCTCGCAGCCGCCGTCCTTACCGCCGTGGCCGGGGTCGATAACAACGACAAAGGGCGTATCATCTGCCGCAAGAGCATGAAAGCAACCTGCGTGCATCAATGACACAACCATGAGGACAATATAAACTACTATGCGACTCAAATCGATATTATTAGTGTAATATTATGCAAATTTAGCAATTTATTGCCTCAAAACATTCATCCCCGAGATTTTTTAGGCCTTTTTGGAACAGTTTGCGGTAGATTTGACCAAAATAAATGTACTATTCGAGTTGTAAAAACGTTTTACATTATATGAAGACTCCAATTAACTATATACTTCTATTATTTACCCTCATCTGCATTACGGGATGTCGGGAAAAAGAAAATACACCTCAACTTGATCTAATTGATTTCGGGCATATTGCTGCCGAAACAGCAACAGAACCCTCACAGAGTAATTTAGAGAAGGCTCAGGAGGTCGCCACTGCCCACCCCCATCAATTCGCGACTATGCTTTCGATAATGGGGATTGAAGATGAAAGTGTCGAATCATGGCTAAATTCTCCTGTGGTCAAGGGGTTCTCGGAAGCGGTTGACTCCTATGCGCCAAGCTATGAGGAAATAACGGACGCGATATCTTACACCGCCAATGCATCCACAAAATTAGACTTAAAAATACCGGCAAAAGACTTTGCCACAGCAATATGGGGTCGACCTCAAAGCATATTATTCGCAGACAGCACAATGTATATTGCGCTTAATCACTATCTCGGCAGTGATCACCCCGCTTACGCATCGCTTCCAGTATATCGCCGTATGGACAAAAATCCCGAATCATTAAAATATGACATCGCCGAAGCGATTGTAGCGACATCATATCCATATCCATCGGAAGAGGAAGGGACAATAGCTAACCGCCTGATGTACGAGGGCGCGATAATATGGGCAAAAATGGGACTTGTCAAAGATCCGGATGAAGCCGTAGCGCTGGGCTATAACAGCTCGGAGATGGAATGGCTTAATAAAAATGAGGAGATGCTATGGAAAAAAATGCTTGCCTCAAAATTTATTTTTGACCGGTCTGAAATGCTTGCTGACAAGTTGTTTGCGCCATCGCCTGCCACCACCGCTCTCGCTTCCGACGCGCCGGGCAGAGCGGGCCGCTATATTGGTTATCAGCTAATTAAATCATTTTTTAAAGCTAATCCTGACGTTTCGATTTCAGAGTATCTGACTGGAAAAATGTATATGTCTGAAAATCCTCTTATTGGTATAAATTACAATCCATAATTATATTTCCACATTTACGGACACTCTCCATTGAACTTTTTTCATGGTAGGTCGTTAGTTCTTTTTGAAGTGTAAAACTCACTGTTACACTAAATTTAACAACGACCCAAATATGAAAAAGACAATCTTGATATTTACTCTCTTTGTCGGACTTCTCATAACGTCGTCGGGCTTCAACAGCCATATATTCTCGACAAATCCCGGCGCCATCGCACCCACAGTTGCCGACAAAGAAATCAGCGATCTCATAAATCAGAGCGAAAACGAAGGCCACTACGTGCTGCTTACGTTCTGGTCAACAAGCGACGGTGTGTCGCGTAAAAGCGTAAATGACTACACTGCATGGCTGCACGCTAATGATAATGCCAATGTCGAAATGCTATCAGTCAATTTTGACAAGTCGGAAAGTCTATTCCGTGAAATTGTAAAACGTGACGGACTCGACAGTGAAAAAAACTTCAATGTCAAAGGAGTTGCCGCCCGTCAAATCGCAGAAGAATTCAATCTTGACAAAGGATTCGGTGCCGTGCTTATTGCACCGAACGGTAGAGTGGTCTGTGTAAATCCGACTCTTGAACAACTCAATGGTGTGATTTCATAACCACCCGGTTAAGCCATACTTTCAGGATGACCTGACGATGAGGCTGTCGCGACGGGAGTCTGCATAACGTTATGGACATGCTTATGGCCCGGATCATCGACACGCATCTTAACTTTAACTTCATCAAAGCCCTTACCGTACACGCCGTTAACATTTGCCTGCGTAATAAAGGCCTCGTTGTCGATAGACTTTATGATACGGAATATCGTCACAGACTCTATCTTACGGCACATTACCAACAGCACCATGACCTCCTGTTTACTATACCAGCCTGTGCCGGTGAGGACTGTACATCCGCGGTGAGCATCATTGTTGATCGCGGTAGCAATCTCACGCCAGCGTGGAGAGAAGATGGTGAACTGTACGGCCTGACGGTTGGTGTTGATAACAAGATCAGCCATATATGAGACTAAAAACAGCACCACAAAGCCGTATACGACCTTATCTATATTGTGATAAATAAGATAAGAAGATGAGATAATAAACACATCTGTGTATAACATCATGCGGCCAATGCTGACATTTGAGTGCTTCGACACCATAGCAGCTACAATATCTGTGCCGCCGCTACTACCATTATGTACAAACGTCAGGCCAATACCGAATCCGCACATTATACCGCCGATGACAACGTTCATGAATGGTTCGCTGGTAAGCGGAGCCGTGAATATTGGCTGAAAAATTACCACAAACACTGAAATAAGGGTTACGCCGTAGATCGTTCCTAAGACAAACTGCTTTCCTACTATTCTATAAGCTAATGCTAACAGTATAATGTTCAGGGCATATTGGGATACACCGACGGGAATACCGGTAAGCACATAAATAATTGTACCGATACCGGCCAAACCTCCGATCACAACTTTTTCAGGAAGGATGAATGCGCAAAAGCCAAGCGCATACAGGGCTATACCGAATGTGATGAAAAAATAGTCCTTGGCGTTACGCCATAACTGAAATTTACTTACACCCATAGAATTACAGTTCAGCAGTCATTTGTTAGTTAGTCGGCGCTGCCATAAGTACGCCTTTTTGCAGTGCAAATATACGATGATTTCACGATATGGTGTGCGCAAAGCTAAAAAAATCTTAACTTTGCATATAAATAAATTCATACAGACCGAAGATGAATAAGTGCATCATATATTTAATGTGTTTACTGAGTTTGCCGCTGCTATCATGCTCGCAAAGAAGCGGAGACAACGCAAATAATCGTAAACCCTTGCTAACAGTTAGTATCGAGCCTCTTAGAAACATTGTAGAAAGGATAGCCGGCGATAAATATGATGTAGTTACTGTGCTTGATAAAGGTGCAAATCCGGAGACTTTTGACCCGTCGATGGCAAAACGTGCTGCCGCAGCCAATAGTGACATATATTTCATGCTTGGAGCCTTTCCATTCGAGGGCGCTATCGCAGAATCAGGTAAAAACGAAGCAGTTAATGTCGCCGAAGGTATTGTACCCATATATGGTACACATACCCATCACCACCATGAAGGATGTAACCACGAGGATGACAAAGATCCCCACACATGGACATCGTTTTCCAACGCAAAAACGATAGCCCGAAACGTAGCCGCCACTCTAAGTGGGATGTATCCTGATGAATCAGACTCAATAGCTTCACGTCTTGCAGATTTTATATCAGAAACAGACTCTTTGGATGCCTTTGTCAGAAAATCATTATCAGAGACAGGTGGAGCGTTTGCAATCTGGCATCCGTCTCTGAGCTATTTTGCAAGAGACTATAATTTATCACAACTTGCCGTAGGTCAAGAAAACAAAGAAGTGTCGCCACGGAGATTGAAAGACATTATCGAAGATGCGCGAAGCAAGAATGTCAGTATATTCTTCTTCCAAAAGGAATTTGACTCACGTCAGGCGGAGACCATCGCAGATCAGATCGGCGCACGTCTTGTGACGATAGATCCTTTAGCTTATGATTGGCAGGCGCAAATACTATTGATTACAGATGAACTCACAAAGTAAACTCATATCGCTCACCGGCATATCCCTATCGCGTGAGCAACGACCGATATTAACCGATGTATCGATAGACGTCAATGTCGGAGATTTCATCGCTATAACCGGTCCGAACGGAGGCGGCAAAACCACCCTTCTCCGGATTATGCTCCGGCTGCTAAAACCCGATAAAGGTACCGTAAAATATTTCCCGGGACGCAAAGGAGAATTGACGATCGGTTATCTTCCTCAAAAGAACATGATCGATTCGCATTTTCCGATCAGCGTGCATGAAGTTGTCGCTTCCGGGCTGCTTTCTGAGCCTGATTTATCAAAAGTCGAAAAAGAGCAGAGAGTTAAAGAGATATTGCTTGAAGTCGATATGATCGATCATGCCGAGAAACCTATAGGTGTTCTCTCCGGCGGTCAGCTTCAGCGTGCTCTGTTGGGGAGGGCTATAATCTCGCAGCCGGAATTGCTGGTGCTGGACGAACCGCTGAGTTATATTGACAAGCGTTTCGAAGCGCAGTTTTACTCTCTGATAGCTAAATTGAAAGAATCGACTACCGTTGTACTCGTTTCACATGAAATGACCAAAATCGCCGAGATGGCAAACCGACATCTGATTGTTGACCACACACTCCATGAATGCTCTGCTCATCATCACTATGTGCGAAGCGAATGCGAGTGAATATATCCTGAAAACAACGAACATATCTGACTACGGGCTGTTTTAATTTAAAACAGTTTTTATGAAAAAGATACTTTTCAGTCTCGGACTCGCCACGATAATAAGCGGTGCTCCCTATGCACAGGCTCAGAACAGAGTTGAGCCCTATATGGATATTGATTTTACAAGTGCCTACCTCTGGCGCGGACAAAAAAATGCCGGAGTAAGCGTGCAGCCGGTTCTCGGCGTAAAGTGGCGCGGATTGAACTTTTATGTATGGGGCAACGAACAGTTGGCGCCTCCCGCTGACCAGCACCCCGTAAAACATGAGATAGATTTCTTTCTTAAATATGCCGTGACGCCGGCATTTACTGTCGGACTAAAGGACGTCTACGTCAATACTCGCGGCGATGGTTTTTTCAGTTTTGGATCCATCCCCCATGCCGCCAACGGACTCGACGTACTTTTGCACTACGATCTTAAGTATGTCAATTTTGAATGGACAACGACCATTGCCGGTTACGACGGCTACACTCACGGAGGTCACCGTAGCTATGGGTCCTATCTTATTGTTTCCGCTCCTTTTAAATATGCGTATGTTGACTGGACTCCGTCAATCGGCATTGTGCCGTACTATTGCTCGCGATACAGTGATGATGATTCTCGAGGTTTCCATATCAATATGGCGGCCATAAAAGCAAGCCATACGTTTGTGCTTGACAAGAAACAATCTACGGCTATCGCACCATATATGCAACTTATGGTTAACCCTAGTGCAAGAACGTCTTATTTTCAGGTCGGAGCCAAATTTTCATTCGAGACGGCGAAACTGTTAACAAACAATTAGCCTTTCAAAGCATTATAAATATATATACTCAACACCAGGGATAGACATACTGTCTAGACCCTATTTTTTTAAAGATTATTCAACTCATTCACGTTATGGAGATCATCAACTGGTTAGTACAGACTTTGCGCGACAATCCGGCTATCGCTATTTTTCTCACTCTTGGTATCGGTTTCTGGATTGGCCGCTTCAAATATAAATCATTCTCGCTGGGCACTGTAACATCGGTGCTTCTCGTGGGCGTATTGATGGGACAACTCGATATACCTGTTCCCGGTCCCCTCAAACAGGTGTTCTTCCTGCTGTTCCTCTTCGCAATCGGTTACAGCGTAGGCCCCCAGTTTTTTGCATCTTTACGCGGATCCGGTTTAAAACAGGTACTATTCGCCGTTGTAATGTGCGTGATAGTCTTAGCTACTACTATAGTTGTAGCAAAACTGTTCGGATATAATTCTGGTGAGGCTGCAGGTTTGTTTGCAGGAGCACAGACTGTATCGGCAGTTATAGGTGTGGCTGATGATGCAATAAATAATATGAGTGCATCCGCTGCCGACAAAGAGGCATGGACAAATATAGTGCCGGTTGCTTACGCCGTTACATATATTTTCGGTACTATCGGATCGGCCTGGATTTTGGGTAGCTTCGGCCCGATGATGCTTGGAGGTCTCAAAAAAGTACGTCAGCAGACTGAAGATCTAGAACGCAGCATGAATCAGGATCCTACAGATTCAGATCCCTCGCTGATCAACGCATGGCGTCCGGTAGTTTACAGAGCATATAAAGCCGAAGGCGATTACTTCGATCAGGATCGATCTGTAAAAGAAATAGAAGAATATATGGCTTCGCAAGGTCGGAGACTTTTTGTAGAACGAGTTCGCTCGGGTGAGAATACCGTTTCACAGCCTACTCCTGACTACAAAATTTCAAAAGGCGACGAGGTCGTTCTGTCCGGCCGAAGAGAATTCATCATAGAGGATGAATCTTGGATCGGAAGCGAGATTTCAGATCCGGTATTATTGTCGTTCCCTGTTGAACAGATCCCGGTTATGGTCGCTTCGAAAAATGTCATCGGTACAACCGTAGAAGACTTCCGTCAGTCAAAGCATACCCATGGTGTAATAATCGGCAGCATCAAGCGCGGCGGCGTTCAGATCCCCGTTCTTGCTCAGACTCGCTTACAGCGCGGTGACATTTTAACCCTCAGCGGCCCGGTTGCTGATGTCAACGCAACTGCATCATACATCGGATATGCCGATAAACCTACTACAGCTTCTGACATGGTGTTCGTCGGTCTCGGCATTGCGATCGGTGCTATTATCGGTGCAATCACACTCCACCTCGGCGGTATTCCTATCAGTCTGTCGACCAGTGGCGGCGCACTTATTGCGGGTCTTGTTATGGGATGGCTTCGCTCTAAACACCCGACTTTCGGACGTATCCCTGATTCGGCTGTATGGATCTTCAATAACGTCGGACTTAATATGTTTATCGCCGTTATTGGTATCTCGGCTGGTCCGACATTCATATCCGGTCTGCAACAGGTAGGCTGGCAACTTCTGGCCGCCGGAGCTATAGCTACGACAGTACCTCTTATTATAGGATTGTTCATCGGCGCGAAAATATTCAAGTTCCATCCCGCCATTAATCTGGGATGCGTTGCAGGTAGCCGTGTAACGACAGCAGCCCTCGGTGCAATTCAAGATTCCCTCCAGTCAACTGTACCGGCAATGGGGTACACTATTACTTATGCCATCGGCAACACGCTGCTTATCCTCTGCGGTCTGGTTATGGTATTTGTGATGTAATCCGATAATTAAATTTAAATAATAATCTTTACAATATTACTCCCTATGACTTCCAATTTAAGAAAAAAGGAACGCGAGCTATCTAAAATGAGCCCGTTTGAGATCAAAAACGAATTGATTAAACTTGCAAAAAAAGATGCCAGGAAAGCTACCGGACAATTTCTCAACGCTGGTCGTGGCAACCCCGACTGGATAGCGACCGCTCCGCGCGAAGCATTCTTTCTACTTGGTCAATGGGCTTTAAGCGAATGCACGCGTACATTCAAGACCGAACCCGGTATAGCCGGGATGCCTCAAAGCGAGGGTGCTATGGAGCGTCTCAGCCACTTCCTGATGGTCAACTCCACTCTCCCAGGCGCAATGCTTCTCCACGAGGCGATCAAATATTGCACCGAGACTCTCGGCATAGATGCTGACTCTCTCGCCTATGAATGGGCGGAAGGCATAATCGGTGATGAATACCCCACCCCCGTACGCATCCTCGAACACACAGAAGAGATTATCCGTGCCTACATGGAAAAGGAAATGGGTAACAACGCCCCCGGCCTCGGTCGTGAATATGATCTTTTTGCCACTGAAGGAGGCACTGCAGCCATGTGTTATATTTTCGATTCACTTCAGGCCAACCACCTCGTGAACAACCACGACCGCATAGCGCTGATGACCCCTATATTCACCCCTTATCTTGAAATCCCCGGGCTCGACCGATATGAATTCGACGTTGTCAATATCGAAGCCAAGCAAATGGATAGCGATGGTCTCCATGTATGGCAGTATCCCGATTCAGAACTCGACAAACTGCGCGATCCTTCGATCAAGCTGCTTTGTCTCGTAAATCCGTCGAATCCGCCGTCCTATAAACTTTCTGAACATTGCCTCAAACGCATCGTTGAAATTGTCAAGAATGACAATCCTAATCTTATGATTGTCACAGATGATGTCTACGGCACATTTGCCAAGGACTTCCGTTCTCTTATGTATGAACTTCCGGCAAACACACTTTGCGTTTACTCATTCTCAAAATATTTTGGAGCAACCGGTTGGCGTCTCGCCGTCATCGGACTCGCCAAAGAAAACATTTACGACCGTCTGTTATCTGAATTACCTGAAATTCAGCGCAAGGATCTCCATCACAGATATCGCTCACTCACTCCGACACCTGATGCTATCCCCTTCATCGACCGTCTTGTTGCCGACTCTCGTGCAGTAGCTCTTAATCATACCGCCGGCTTGTCGACCCCTCAACAGGTTCAAATGGCTCTATTCGCGCTCATGTGCCTGATCGATAAAGACGATTTCTATAAAAAGACCATGCAGGACATGATCCACGCTCGTCTTGATGCTCTTTGGGATTCAGCAGGCTTTACCCTCGTTCCTGATGAAGACCGTGTAGGTTACTACTCTGAGATCGACATCATGGTTTGGGGCAAGAAATTCTACGGTGAAGAATTCTGCCAGTGGATGCGCGACAATTACGAACCGCTTGACGTTGTTCTTCGTCTCGCTCGCGAGACTTCAGTAGTCTTACTGAACGGTAGCGGATTCGCCGGCCCCGACTGGAGCGTCAGAGCTTCTTTGGCTAATCTGACAAAAGACGACTATGTCGTAATAGGTAAGGCCGTCAACCAGATCCTGGAAGCATACCACCAGGAGTATCTCGAATCTAAGAAAGATTCAAATAAATAACGTTTTTTGGAAATTGCAACAAGATAATTATGTCTGAAGAAAAATACAAAGTGCTTCTCGTCAACGGAAGTCCTCACCCTAAGGGGTGCGTAGCTCGCGCTTTTGATGAAGTTGAAAAAACGCTTAACGACTGCGGAATCACTACCGAACGGATAGATATAGGCAGTAAGGATGTCCGCGGATGCATTGCCTGCAATTATTGCCGTACACATGGCAAATGCGTCTTTAACGACGTTGTCAACGAAACTGCTCCGAAACTCGCTGAAGCAGACGGTCTGATCGTAGGCACTCCGGTCTATTATGCCGGTGCCAATGGCCAACTACACGCATTTTTAGACCGCTTGTTTTATAGCACTGCGGGCACAGTCGATCTCAATCAAAAAGTCGGAGCCACAGTGGTATCGTCGCGCAGAGCAGGTAGCACATCTGCATTCGATGACCTGAATCATTTCTTCTCAATGTCATCCATGCCTATTGTATCCTCATCATACTGGAACGAAGTGCACGGTTTTACCGCGGAAGATGTTGAGGATGACCTCGAAGGACTGCAGACCATGCGTAATCTCGGACGAAATGCAGCCTTCCTGATCAAAGCAATTCGGGCAGCCAAAGAAAAGGAAGGGTTACCTCGTCAAGAACACGACGTATTCACCCACTTCCACAGCGAAGTACGCAGATAGAATATTATATCCCACAATTTTATTTTGTTACAGTCAAAGCATCGAATGCCTTGACTGTAACTTTTTTACCATTAGGCAAGTCAATCTTCCGGTCTCGATCGCTCATATTCACTGCGACATAGTGAGATTTACCCTTAACATCGGTCCATTCTGCACCCATTACAACAGGCGTAGGCTGATAGTTGGGGATATCGATAACCTCATTGTCACCTTCGGGAATGAATTCTGCCATAAAACGTCCGCCAAAGAATATATCATGATTGTCCTTGCGGAATTTAGCCAAATTCTTCAACATTAACGCTTCGGCGGCATTATCTTCTCTCATAAGCAGTTTAGGCTCAACCCAACCGAGTTGCGAACCCCATAACAATGATTTCATCGTTATATAACGCAATGAGCCATCATTCAAAGTCCACGGTATATATGTGAAGCCACTATACACACAGCGGTCGCTGTAGATTAGCGGGAACAATGGAACCATGCGCATATAACTGACATGCGGAGAATTAACGATAAGCATCATATCGAATAGATCGATGTAGGGCTCGGCATTTTCCTCTGTTGTCATAGCTTGATCCGGAGTATAGAACGAGTTTCGCATATCCGTCAGCACATGACGGTAAGCTGCCGGCCACCATGCACCGCCGCCTTTCCCATGACCGTGAT
>CAZULD010000015.1:22686-24234 GCA_964621135.1 uncultured Bacteroides sp.
ACATGACGGTAAGCTGCCGGCCACCATGCACCGCCGCCTTTCCCATGACCGTGATTATCCGCATAACATGGCTCAGCAGGTGCGCAACCGATCTGATCCATATATACACCGTCTGTTTTTAGACTGTCAAGTATATATTGATTCAGATAATGCAGTTTTCGCTGCCAGATTTCACTTGCCGGACAAGTAACTGTATTAAGCACCTTTGATCCGTAGACTTCAGTGTAAAGCGTCCCATCAGGTTTTCGGCAAGATGCCTCTGCTGCATTTTCGGCCTCGTAGCTCGGAGTCGCCGGATCCCACAGACGACCGTTTATATATGGTGTCACATGCGCGCCGAGCGACTGCGCTTCCGCTATCATGTCAGTAAAACCCTCTTTTGCAGGGAAATATTCAGGATAGTGTGTATCGAAAGGATAATTATGCCAGTAATACCAATGCAAGCCAACGCCCTTTCCATAATAATCGAGAGCTTTCCGAAGAGCCTCACGAGTTTCAGGAGTTGTGTCGCCGGGGCGCAACCACATATCGGCATTCTCAACCCACGGAGCGATCTTACGCTCTCTGACATTTTTGGTTGCCCATTGAGATTCTATAGCCCATGGACGATACCACTTTAAAGCCGTTGCTTGCCAGCTATCAGGATTATATCCCGCTTCTACCCCGTAAGGCAAAACAAATTTACCGTCTTTCGACCAATCATAATTAGCAACGACCTGCTGGATGAAA
Source organism: uncultured Bacteroides sp. (assembly GCA_964621135.1). GTDB lineage: Bacteria > Bacteroidota > Bacteroidia > Bacteroidales > Muribaculaceae > CAG-873. The sequence goes on from CAZULD010000015.1 coordinate 23,416, forward strand.
GTCACATTGTCGCCTTCCATCTTCATCTTCATTTCCTTATTACCACCTTCGCGATCTCTTGGGGCGAAAAACACTGTACCCTCCTTCCCTGTCGGATCATGCATCATCATCAACTGCATCGATCCCGTCACCGAGGGATAACGGGTCTGCAACTGACCTTCGCGAGATAGAGTATACTCAGTTCCGAAGGCGATCGGCAATATAGCTTTGCCACCGGGAATCTGCGAGAAAGTTATTCGCGGGAATTCCACATCAGTTATCACCCACCCTTCGGGCACCGCAGCATCAATATAAAATGAGGGCATCTCTGCGTTGTCCGCCAATGCGACAGTAACAGTAACCGGCCACTCTGGAGTGTTTTTGAGCACCATGTCCCATGTTGCCTTAACAGCAGGCACACCGTTATACTCCGTTGCTTCCGTTCCGCGGTACACACCTCTGAATGGTTGAAGTTTCGGATTCTCTCCTATGGGACCACGATATGTCAATTCCCATGGATAAGTTGTTGACCCGGCACTTGGAAGTAGATTTTTTCCGGCCATGTTAAATTCCTTAAACAGGAACTCTTTACCTCCGGAAAAGATTAGTGATGCATTATCATTTGCCAAAACTATATCTCCGGCTGTATTAGTAGTCACAGTCGTCCTCGCTTCAGTCGACAGATTAACACACAGAATAAGTAAAAATGCCGACAGTATCTTTGTTGATTTCATGATTTTAAGCATTTAGGAATTCGCAGATCGGTCGAAAGAATATAATACTTCATCCTCTCGTCACACAAATTTCGCAATAAACATCGTATTCTGCAAATTATTATCA
>CAZULD010000016.1:0-5226 GCA_964621135.1 uncultured Bacteroides sp.
AAAATGAAATATATCAAAAGTTTAAGCATAGCTCTTGCAGCCGCCTCAATGCTGGTAGCCTGCAGCGATGATGATGTAAAGGCTCCCGGCAATCCCGTCATGAATGTGAGCGGAAACCTCGGTCAGGCCTACTTCGGCGACAGCCTTTCGTTTGTTGTCAAAGCAACCGACGATCAGGTACCCCTCTCTACCATCCACGCCGAACTTTACTTCGGAGACGAAATGGTAAGCGAAAAAGTTATCCGCACAAAGGTTAGCGGCGAGGACTACCAGACTAAAATCTTCGTCCCCTACTACGCTAACATCCCCGACGGTAAAGCACGTCTTCACCTCACCTTACAGAATATTCATTTCACTACAAGCGAACTCAACTACGAGGTGTCTATCTCTCACGCAAACTATCCCTCGCTGACTTTTGTCACTGAGGAAGGCGAAGAATATGTAATGAACCGCACTGCCGAAAATGTTTATGCGGTGACCGCTCGTTTCCCCGCAGAAATGCGTGGTGTAATCAAAGCTCCCGCTATGGGAGAGCATGGCAATCCCATTACCTTCGGTTACGAAAACAGCGAGATCAAACCCTTCGTTGAAAACGCAATCCCGTTCTCTAACTCCACTCCCGGACGTTACACAATCGAGTTCAATACTTTCACTCTCGAAGGTTCGCCCTTCGTAATTATGTCGCTTAACGGAGAAAAACTCCAGGCTGTAGACGAAACCACCATGAGCATCGACATGACCCTCTCAAAAGGCGATCTTATCGTTCCCGACGGCTTCCCCAACTATGGTGATTGGTGGATTAATCCTGACTTCTTCCTCAAAAATGAAGACGGCTCGTTGACCTTCAATGCGTATGACGGAAAATACCGCTTCCTTGCCGATACCCGTCGTCAGTATATCCGTGTCTACAAACTCAACGGCAACGATCCCGCTACACTCAACGAAGATGGCACCGGAGCTCTATGGATCATCGGCGAAGGCATCGGTCATCCGTCTCTTTCAAATCAGGTAGGCTGGACAACTGAAAATGCCATCTGTATGGCACCTGTAGGCGAGAAAACCTATCAGATTACCCTCGTTGGTGGCAAGACTATCGCAACCGACAATATCAACTTCAAATACTTCGGTCAGATGGGCTGGGGCGTCGAACTTGGCGGAGCAGATCTTGTATCGCAGTCCAATCTGATTGGTGTCGGTAAAGGTCAGGATGTCAATGGTCACGATAGCGGCAACCTCTTCCTTGAAGACGGTGTCGTTCTCCAGGACAACGGCGTGTATGTCATCACGGTCGATCTCACCCAGGGTATTCACGATGGCGTAATGAGAGTTGAGTTCAACGGCGAACAGCAGTTCGAAGAAAAGCCGATCTATCTCAACGAGCAGAAAATGACAACTTCTGACAATGCGCTATACTCTACCGTAATAAGCCTTGATCAGAATAGCAAACTCAACTTCCGCGAATTTACCGCTCTTGACGAACTTTATTGCGATCCCGACTTCTTCTACTTTGACGAAGACGCTTTCGATATCACCTTCCTTCCGGTTTCAGGTTTCTATAATGTCATTCTTGACAAACTTAACGGCACTCTGTCTGCCCAGCGCGTTAATGAGGACGGTTCAGCGATAACCCTCCAGTCTGACGGTTCAGGTGCTATCTGGCTCATGGGTTGGGGCGTAGGTTCGCCTTCTCAGAACAGTCAGTTCGGTTGGAATCCGGGTCAGGCATATCAGCTCGCTCAGGTATCACCATGCGTCTACCAGTTCACCGGTGCAGCAGGTCCCGAAGTAGGCTCAGTCTATGGTGACCGTTACCGCACCGACTACCTCTCGTTCAAATTCTTCCATCAGAATGGTTGGGGAGGCGAATTCGGCGAAGGGGCTCTCTCTATGGTCGGCACAACGGACACACTTCTCAAAAATACCGGTAATTTTGAGCTCGCTGATGGCGTTAACCTCGAAAACGGAGCCATTTATCGCGTGACTATCGATCTCACCGGTGGCATCGAGAATGGTACAATCAAGATGGAAAAACTCTAACGATACCTGCCAATAGGTAATTTACAATTCAACAGGTAGAACGAAAGGGCTCCGGAATCACTCGCTTTTCGGGGCCCTTTTAACAAAACTCTGAAATAATGAAAAAACTTCTTTTGAACGTCGCAATATTCGCGTCGCTCTCGGCGGCTGCATCCGTACCGGTCTATCTTGACGATACTCTCCCTATCGAAGATCGTGTCGAAGACGCACTGTCGCGCATGACTCTACGCGAAAAAATCAATATCATCCATGCACAGTCTAAATTCAGTGCGCCCGGCGTCCCGCGTCTCGGCATTCCTGAAATCTGGTGTACCGACGGCCCTATGGGCGTTCGTCCGGAGGTACTTTGGGACGAATGGGAGCAAGCCCAGTGGACCAACGACTCATGTACCGCTTTCCCATCCCTAACCGCACTCGCCGCAACATGGAATCCTGACATGGCCGAACTCTACGGTAAAAGTATAGGCTCCGAAGCCCGCTTCAGGAACAAAAGCGTCATCCTCGGTCCGGGCATCAACATATATCGTACCCCACTCAACGGCCGTAATTTCGAGTATATGGGTGAAGATCCCTATCTCGTCTCCCAAATGGTCGTCCCCTATGTCCATGGTGTTCAGAGCAATGGCGTGGCTGCCTGCGTCAAGCATTTCGCGCTTAACAACAACGAGATAAATCGCCACACCTCTAACCCTATCGTCGACGACCGCACACTCTATGAAATCTACCTTCCCGGATTCCGCGCAGCCGCACAGGAAGGCGGAGCATGGTCTTTTATGGGTGGCTACAATCTCTTCCGTGGTGAACACGCCAGCTATAATCCCATTCTCATGAATCAGATCCTTAAAGGCGAATGGGATTGGGACGGTGCTGTCATCTCTGACTGGGGTGCAGTCCACGACACCCGTACCGCTGTCACCGGTGGTCTTGATATGGAATTCGGATCGTGGACCAACGGCCTGACTAACGGAAAGTCAAATGCTTATGACAATTATTTTTTAGCTGAGCCTTATTATAAGGGCATCCAGGACGGCACTTACAGCACGGAAGAACTCGACGATAAGGTGCGCCGTGTGCTTCGACTGACATTCCGCACTGCCATGAACCGACAGAAACCTTTCGGAGCTATGGGCTCAGACGAACATGTCGCTGCTTGCCGCGAAGTAGGCGAGGAAGGTGTCGTACTCCTCCAGAATCGCAACAATATTCTCCCCGTTGACCTTTCAAAGGTCAAAAAAATCGCTGTTGTAGGTGAAAATGCTATAAAGATGATGACCGTAGGCGGTGGATCGTCCTCACTCAAAGCTCGATATGAAGTCACTCCCCTCGACGGGTTAAAAAATCGCGTCGGAGATCAGGCCGAAATTGTTTATGCCCGCGGCTATGTCGGTGATACGACCGGCGAATATAACGGTGTCGTTACCGGCCAGAATCTCGAAGATCCGCGCTCACCTGAAGAACTTCGCGACGAAGCGCTCAAAGTAGCTGCAGATGCCGATGTTGTGCTCTTCTTCGGGGGTCTCAACAAGAGTAATCATCAGGATTGCGAAGACACTGACCGCGAATCGATGCAACTGCCCTACGGTCAGGACGAACTAATCGAAGCTCTCGCTGCTGTTAATCCCAATCTTTGTGTAATCAATATCAGTGGAACGGGCGTGGCTATGCCGTGGACCGACAAAGTCCCTGCGATCATGCAGGCCTGGTATCTCGGCAATGAAACCGGTAATGCTCTCGCCCGTCTTATTGTCGGAGACGTTAATCCCAGTGGCAAACTGCCCTACACTTATTATGCCTCGCTTGATCAGGTAGGGGCACACAAGATGGGCGAGTACCCCGGTCATCCCGGTGTTGATGAACTCGGCAACGAAGTTTTTGATATGCCATACAACGAAGGCATCTTCGTGGGCTACCGTTTTATCGACAAAAACAAATTAAAACCGACATTCCCCTTCGGCCACGGTCTGAGCTATACCACGTTTGACTATGGCAAGGCATCTATCGACAAAACCGAGGGTTCGGCCGACGACACCTTCGTCGTAACTATTCCTGTTACCAATACCGGCGAGTTTGAAGGCAAAGAGACTGTTCAGCTTTACATTTCTGATCTCAAATCGTCAGTAGATCGCCCGGTTAAAGAACTTAAAGGGTTCAAGAAAGTCAATCTCAAACCCGGAGAAACCACTGATGTAACGTTTGAAATCGGACGTGATGCTCTCAGTTTCTTTGATGCAGATAAACACGAATGGGTCTGCGAACCCGGCACTTTTGAGGCCTTGGTAGGGGCGTCTTCCGCCGATATCCGTTCTAAAGTGCGTTTCAAGATCAAATAAGACAAGTGAGCTATAACCTAAGTATTATTAAATATTGTCATAGAGACTTCTGCCGAGGAGTCTCTATGACTTACAATCTACATAAAATTTACATGAACCGCATTTTAACATTAATAGCTCTGGCAGTAATAATGCCAACAGCCAAAGCTGAGTCACCCTACACTACAGAATTTGACATCCCCTACACAGTCAAGACTGACTCTTATTCTCAAGAGCGACTCAAACTCGACGTGCATCACCATCAAGATGCTACCGGGCTACCGGTTATAGTCTGGTTTCACGGCGGTGGCCTCACCGGAGGCAATAAAAGTGTCCCGGCCGAACTAATGGATGCGGGTTATGTAGTCATTGCTCCAAATTATCGACTAATCCCAAATGTCGGTGTTGACGAGTGTATCGATGACGCAGCCGAGGCCGTTGCCTGGGCCTTCACTCATGCTGCGGACTTCGGGGGTGATCCGGCCAAAATTTTCGTTACCGGACATTCTGCCGGCGGCTTCCTGACAAGCATGATAGGGCTTGATAAAAGCCGTCTCGAAAAATATTCAATAGATGCCGACAGTATCGCCGGTCTTATTCCCTACAGCGGCCAAGTCATCACCCACTTTTCTGACCGCAAAAGCAAAGGTATAGGTGAGCTGACACCCTACATTGACGAAAAAGCGCCCCTGTTTCATGTACGCAAAGACGCGCCGCCTTACATAATCATCACCGGCGACGCCGAACTCGAGTTATTCGGTCGCTACGAAGAGAATTTATATATGTGGCGCATGATGCGTCAAGTCGGCCATCCGGATGTAAAAATATACAAACTCGACGGATACAATCACGGTGACATGGCTGCTCCGGCCCATCACAT
>CAZULD010000016.1:5326-16485 GCA_964621135.1 uncultured Bacteroides sp.
TACTGCGTGCGGAACGGTCACCGACGCCTCGGCACGACCATACTTGCGGCTCTCAACTTCAATAGTTATATTATCGCCTTCGCGGGGAATATACGACGCCTCTACCCTATCGCCGTTGACATATAGCGAGACAACGGCATCATCGACTTCGCGGTTTGCTTCGTTCTCGTCAGTATATATCCATGTGCGCGATACATTTACCTTGATAGGTTGGCCGGCCGTGATCAAAGAGTTGATGCATAACACAGGGGTGATCTCAATATTAGGATTGAAATCCTCGTAGCAGCTTGTGAAAATTACAGCCGGTAAAAGCGGAAAGATTTTTTTTAGAATTGCCATGTATATGATACGGAAGGGATAACAGGGAGTAATTTTACTTTTTGAAAAACAGGCTCAGCGTGATACCAGACTACATTATTGGGGCCATATGACACTCTGTCCTTGTAGCCACACCGCACACCGATAGTATTCAGATGACAGTAAGCGTTGTATAGACCGAAAGTCCAGTAACCGCGGCTGTTCCTGACAGTGCATGCCAAGTCAAGACGGTGATAGAACGGCAACTGGTAATCATTGATTTTTGCACGAAGCGGTACTTCAATATTATAGTGATAATTGTTATTTCCGGTATTCCAGCCTTCCCACATCTGCGGAAGGAAGGTACAACGGTTGCCGGAATGACCAACCCATGCCGCTGAAAGTTCGACCTTGTTATTTATTGCCCAGTTTGCAACAATGTTGATCATATGGCGGTTGTCAAATCGCGCGGGATAAGTTAATCCTCCATTTTTCTCGGCAAACGTGCGGTCGGCCCATGCGAGAGAATATGATATATGTCCCGTCACTTTTCCCGCGCGTTTCTCCAACTTAAGGTCGATGCCCTTTGACGAGCCGCGTCCGGCTGTCAGTTGAGAATTCCAGCTTTCGAGCGGAGGGCGAAGATAGTATTCGTCGCGATATTCGATCAGATTGTGCATCCATTTCATATATCCTTCGGCCGAAACTGCATAATCTCCACCCGGTGTCTGCCAATAGAATCCGGCAAAAATCTTGTCGGCGGTCTGAGGTTTGAAGTTGCCTGTAACAGGTATCCACTGGTCGGTAGGTAACGAGAGATAACTCATTGTGAGCTGATGGACATACTGAGTCGTATGGCTGTAACCGGCTTTGACTGCTGTGAGTGCGGTTGGTTGCCAAGCTAAAGACAAACGGGGAGACACGCCAGAGTGCATCTTACGGTCTATATCAAATCCTGAGAAATGTAGGCCTGCATTCATGCGGACAGTTTTGGATATTTTCCAATCATCCTCAATGTAAGCGTTCAGTTCGTTGGCAGCATAGGTGCCTGATGAGTCTCTGGAGGCAAAAATATTATCATCGACAGTGAACTGTCTCACTGTGCGCGAAGGCAGAAAGGAATGGCGGGTATATCCCGCTCCGAAACGTATGCGCGAACGATCGTTAGGCTGCCAATCAAAATCCGCTTTGAAAATCCAGTCGTTGATATTATTGTCGGTCTTTATTCTGTTGTCAGTGACAGTTACCACATCAGAATTAGTTATGCGATAAAAATCCTGATGCTTCATATCAGAAAAATAGCGGGTATAGGCCGCCGTGAACTCTGAGGACATAGACGGATTGAAGCGATAGTTTATACCTGTCTGCACCACGAGATTGCCCCAATTGAAATCATAATGATCCTTTTCATAGTAGCGAGTATCCTCAAACACCTTATCCTCATTGCCTGTCTGGACAAAATCATTTCCATAGTAAGCGCTCACGAATGCGTTCAGCCGGTTATTGAAATAATGATTGACGCGGGCATTGAGATCCATGAAATAATATCTGAAACGAACTTTCTCGTCAGTTGTTTTTGCATTCAATATTGCGAGGGCAGGAAGAGTCAGCACATCGTACCATGATCGGCGCAACCCAACAAGATACGAAGTTTTTCGGCCCAGCGGTCCAGACAAATTGAAGGCCCCGGAGGTCAGACCGAGTCGCGCTGATCCGTGATGACCTTCCGGTATTCCGGTCTTAAGCCTGACATCCATAAAGGAGGACAATCGCCCTTCATACCTTGCGGGAAAAGAAGATTTGAAGAAATCGACATAACGGATGATCTCGGGATTGAACGCAGAGAACAGTCCAGCGAAATGATTCACCTGATATATAGGCACATTGTCAAGCATATACTGGTTCTCGTCAGCATTGCCTCCGTGGACGTGCATTCCGGCCATACCTTCTGTACCCTGAACGACGCCGGGCTGAAACTGGAGTGTCTTGATGACATCGCGCTCTCCCAAAAGTGCAGGGAGGCGGCGTACCTCATCAGGGGTAAGTTTTTTAGCACCAATCTCGGCAGTTTCGACCACCGGAGCCTCAAGCCGCGACACAACGACCACCTCTTCCAGCATTTTTGCATCCTTAGGTATGCTGGCAGACGGGGTGACAGCATCCTTAGCCGAATTCAGACGCGAATCGCCGGATGGTAGTTTCTTTGTTTTTCGTTTAAGCACCACATTGTTGCCTTTGATCTTATATTCTATTGCCGTACCGTCGAACATCTTGGATAAGACCTTTTTCAGCGATTCATTATCTGCATCGACAGTAATGACAAGATCCTTCAGTACATCAGATGAATATACAAAATTTTTGCCGGTCTGTTCCATAATAGAACGGAAAACGCCTGCAGCGGGCTGATTGACAGCATGAACCGTCACTTTCTGAGCGGAGACCGCCAGTGACAGACATAGTCCGGCAAACAGAATCACGATAATTCTTTTCATGGCCACAAAATTATCATGTCAGTACCGAGAATATCATTGATAGTCTCGACGAGATCCTCAGCGGTGCCTTCGTAGCGTAGTGAAAGTTTATAATCGGCAGCATCAGCCGGAAGGTTGACTATCTCAACCTTATAAATCTCGTTGATCTTGTCAACAACCTCAGTCAACGGAGTTTCTTCGAAATCAATCACTCTTACAGTTTCAGCGGCAGATTGCATGGTCTCCGACCCGGATGCTTCTTGCGAAGCGGGCGCGACACTATTATTAAAGTGATTGTAGACTACGGCTGCTGTCGCTGACAGCACGACAATGACTATTACAGCAGCCGCGGCACGCATACCGTGCCATTTCGGTCGCGACACTATTTCGAGCGAAGACCATGCTTTGTCTGTCGCAAAACTTCCGCGGCGATAATGTTTCACCACGAATGATATGTCTTTATCTTCTAACATTTTAGCAAAATCAGAATTCTATGCCTGCTCTGAACGCAAACATCAGTTTAGTGTAGTGTTCCCGACCCATGTAAGTAGCCACGATATGGAGGTAGCCGTCAGAGTCTTCAGCATAATCAATATTATAGATTTCGGGTGAACTACATTTCACGGTTACACCCACGCCGAGATTAAGCGCGAACTTACGCCCCCAGTTAAATCGGTAACCGATAGTCGGACAAACATACAGGCCACCGCCATCAGAGAAGGAATAGCCGAGACGAAGATCTCCGAAAGGAGTAAACCTGCCGAATTTCTGATCTGTGCGCGCCTGTAAATACAGCGGCAAGAAAAAGCTATCGGAGCGTCTATTATACTCAAGCGCCAGACCTGCTCCCAGATAGAAATTGGGATTGAACTGATAGCCGTGAGAAGTCGATACGCCAGTATAATAATAGGTCACATGATTATCCGGAGTCCACTCAGTGTAAGACGTAAGATTGTTGTCCCAGTCTATAAACCCGCGGTAACCGCGCTGCGGCTGTCTAGCAAACACACCGATCGCCAATAGACACACAGCAAGAATTAGTGATATTCGTTTCATAACATCATTGGTTTTATCCTTATGACGCTATGCAGCTCCGAAAGTCCTATGGTAAAAATAAAAAAGGTAAGAAAAATGGTTTATGATTCGGCGACAAGGCCTCGCGCAGACGTGCAAACGCTTTGGTCATCTGATTTTTAACCGTCTTAATACTAATGCCTAATTCGTTGGCAATTTCTTCATTTGAAAGTCCGTCGCGCTTGCTTAACAAAAACACTTCGCGACAACGCTCAGGCAATTTGTCGATTGCCTGCCATAAGCGAGCGTCACGCACGGATGTATCGACCGTTTCCTCGTCAGCCTCGGGTACGTTATCGAGACCCACGGTCTCTTTCTGTTTGCGAAGATATGAGATGCACTCGTTGCGCACAATCTGATACATGTAATTTCGGAAACGGTCTATATAAGCCCCACCCTCTACCGCCAACCAAGCCTTCATGAATGCATCCTGCACCAAGTCTTCGGCCGCCTCGACATCTTCGACAATACGAAGCGCATACATACCCAATGGCATGTAGAGCGATTTGAAATGCAATTCGAATTCTCGACGGGTCATTGTAGAATAAAGACTGTTTATTTCGCCACAAAGTTACGACAAAAATTTGCATCTCCTATCCTTTAACAGTTTTTACAGACTCAATGAGTGACGACATTAATGTTAATAGTCCATTGATTAATTAAAAATAATTATGTAACTTCGCATTCGATATTGGTTTGTATACCAATGTCAGACATATTGTTGAAGCGTATTCATGCTTTATCTCTTTACGGGAAATCGCCAATTTTCAAAATTCAGGAGATAGTAGCAGTCAATAATGCGCTCATGCGTGTCGTCTATCCACTCCCAGACACGGGAGTCCGGTATATCGGCATGGCGTGGGAGTGGACTGTTTATTCCTGAATTGGGCGTTTGGCGATGCCTCCGTAAAGAATAAACTGAACATTGTTCCACGCTTTCTTTTTTAATTAATCCGCAATCGGAGGAACAAGGGTTGCCATAATATAATTAAATATGAGTGAACCTTATGTGATCAATAAATCCCGGTATAGCCCAATTTATATTAGTAAAACTATAGGTTGTATCAATAATTTTAGTTATCGCGATTTTAAAACTACGGGTATTAACCTCTGTAGATATACTTGCGAAGAGAATCTGAAAGATCTATTAAATGGAACTTTAAAAGTCTTCCGCCGTGATATATTTGATGATAGTCATGAACGGGGGGAATATAATAATCCTTTCAAAATTTACATAGATCCAGCTCATACTAAAAGATATAACGAAAGATGCAAGTGGTTTAAAGACCGTATTCAGGCAACTAAAGGTTTTCCGGCAATGTGTTTTACAAAATGGAAAGGCTATGATGACTACTTCTTCTGGACTGAATTTGCATCCAAGCCAACAGATATATGCATATTATTTTCTCTAAAGAATTTAGCCCGAGCATTGGAAGATAATATGGTCGATTTCTTCATGTCCAAAATGACCTATATAGATATAAGTAATAGTGTAGATGAAGACGATATTTTATTTTCTAAAATGCCAAAGTTCAAAAAAGAGTTGGAATATCGAATCTATCTTCAAAATATAGATGGATCTACAATAATGTGTAATGACTATTTCGTAGTAAATATCAACTTCGAATTATTTGATCCTTTAATTATTGTATCTCCCTTCTGTGAGTTCGAGACAAGAAAACAAGAACTTATCAGGAAGTACCCGATATTGAAAAAGCGGATTATAAAATCAAAAACGAATAAGGTAAACTAAATAAAATCATTATGAAAATTTACATCTTCCCAACCATTAAACTCTTAATGAGTTTAACAATCTTATCCATTTGTATTGCGTGTACATCTCACAGCGATACCGTAAATGAGCCTGCAAATCCTTCAGAAAGTCTAGCAATTACCATCAATGCGGATGGTACGACTTCTACCGGGGCAATATTTGCCCCGGTAAGCGATGACTCATTTTATCTCGATTATGTACTCTACAAAATAGTAGATTCTCATCTCGAAATAGTAAGAGTTGACGAAACTGAGCTTAAATCTAATATAAAAATTTACTCCCCAGTAAACTATTGGGGAACAACTTATAACGTTAGAAAAATCCGACGCCAAGCCTTCTATGGCACTGATATTGAAACAATAGTCCTCCCGGATGAAATAAGAGAAATAGAAACATGTGCTTTTACTGGTTGTTACAAATTAAAGCAAATAAATTTACCTAAAGAACTAAGATACATCTCAGAGAGTTGCTTTGATGGATGTCGAAATCTTTCTATCTCATATATTCCAAATAAAATTGAATATATTGGAAGTTGGGCATTTACGGAATGTACATTCCTAGAAAATATACAAATACCTGGCACTTGTGAAAGAATATATGAAAAAGCATTTAATAAATGTGTGTTTAAAGATCTTACAATAGCAGATGGTGTTAAATACATGTATTATGAGGCATTTGTAAATTGTAAAATTCAAAACCTGTATCTTCCTCCAACACTAATTTACTTTTATAGGTCTGATTTACCCTCGTATAGATTGACACATTGGGTTTTTCATAATGCAGAAATAGAAAATGCAGAAGTTGGACTTTCTCATTGGTTGGAAAGTGAAATAAAAGATTATTTTTATGAAGCGAAAATATCGAATTTTAATATTTTCTAAGTAATATATTCTAGTTACTTCTCATAAAATAAGCCACCTCGTATATGGAAATTATACTAGGTGGCTTATTAAAAAACTTATACTACATAACGGACACTATGTCGCGGGTGTCGCGGGCGATCATGAGCTCTTCGTCGGTGGGAACGACAACAACTTTGACTTTCGATGCGGGAGTAGAGATAACGGTCTCTGTGCCGCGAGTCTTGGAGTTGAGTTCTTTGTCAATTTCCACACCCATGAAGGCAAGAGGAGCGCAGACGTTTTCACGAACGCCGGTCTGGTTCTCGCCTACTCCACCTGTGAAGACGATGATGTCGACACCGCCCATCTCAGCTGCATAAGCACCGACATATTTGATGATGCGCTGTTCGTACATGTCGAGAGCGAGGGTAGCCATCTCGTCACCGGCTTTGACAGCAGCCTCGATCTCGCGCATATCGCTTGAGATACCGCTGACACCGGCCACACCACTCTCCTTGTTGATAATAGTCTGGAGTTCTTCCGGTGTAAGGTGATGCTTCGCCATTAAATATGTCAAAGCACCGGGATCGACGTCTCCCGCGCGGGTGCCCATCATAAGGCCCTCGGTCGGAGTGAGACCCATCGAGGTGTCAACGCTCTTACCGCCTAGTACGGCTGTGATCGAACCACCGTTGCCGACATGGCAAGTGATAATTTTCTGATCTTTGATGTCTACGCCGAGTATCTCGCAAACGCGCTGAGATACATAGCGGTGACTGGTACCGTGGAATCCGTAGCGGCGCACACCGTCTTCCTTATAGAAACGGTAAGGAAGAGCATACATGTAGGATTTTGCCGGCATAGTCTGATGAAAGGCGGTATCGAAGACACCGACCTGAGGTTTATCAGGCATGAGGGCTGTGATGGCCTCGATGCCGATCATGTTTGCCGGATTATGGAGCGGAGCAATGTCGTAGCACTCCTTAATCTTCTGCTTGACGGCTTCGTCGATGAGCACGCTGCCGCTGAACTTTTCGCCGCCGTGAACCACGCGGTGACCTACGGCGTCGATTTCGTCGTAAGACTTGATGCAACCTTCGACGGGATCGGTCAGAAGGCGGAGGATAGCTTCGATCGCACCTTTGTGATCAGTCTTGCCGAGTTCAAGGATGGCTTTTGAGCCGTCAGCTTTTTTATATTTGAGGAATCCGTCGGGAAGACCGATTTTTTCCACACCGCCTTCGGCAAGAGTCGATTCGCTATCGGTGTCGATTAGCTTGTATTTTACCGAGCTACTGCCCGAGTTGAGCACAAGAATTTTCATATAATTAGTTTATTTATTGTTTTTAAGACCAATTGCCTGATTACAGGTGATGATGATTGTCTTGTAAATATCTTCGGGATAGCAACCGCGCGAAAGATCGTTGACAGGAGCAGCAAGGCCTTGCAAAACAGGGCCTACAGCCTGCACGCCACCGAGACGTTGAACGAGTTTGTAAGCGATGTTACCAACTTCGAGCGAGGGGAAAATCAGAACGTTGGCACGTCCACTGATAGGACTTGTCGGAGCTTTGGTGTTGGCAACCGAGGGTACGAGAGCTGCATCGGCCTGAAGTTCGCCGTCGAGGATGAGCGACGGAGCCATTTCGTGAGCGATACGGGTAGCTTCGAGGACTTTGTCGACGCGTTCGTGCTTAGCCGAACCCTTGGTCGAGAATGTGAGCATGGCAACACGGGGCTCGATTCCTGCTATGTCGCGCGCGGTCTGTGCAGCAGAGATAGCGATCTGGGCAAGTTCGTCGGCCGTCGGATCCGGAACAACGGCGCAGTCGGCGAAAACCAACACGCCATCAGTGCCATAAGGCAGCCCTTCTGGCAGAAGCATAACGAATGCTCCAGACACAACGCTGATACCCGGCTGGGTCTTGATAACCTGGAAGGCAGCCCGAAGCACATTTCCGGTTGTGTTCATAGCTCCGGCAACCTGACCGTCAGCATCGCCGGCCTTAACCATAAGGCAACCGAGATAAAGAGGATTTGCAGTCGTCAGACGAGCTTCTTCCATAGTGATACCCTTCTTTTTGCGAAGTTCGAAGAAGAGGGGAGCATAGCGGTCGATGACCGATTCGTCAGCCGGATTGACAATCACGGCTTTGGAGATATTGGCAAGTTTCAATTCAGCCGCCATGCGCTTTATTTCAACAGGATCTCCGATGAGGAAGATCTCTGCGAGGTCGTCGCCAAGAATGCGATCGGCTGCGGTCAGCGTACGCGGTTCGTTGCCTTCGGGGAGCACGATACGCTGTTTGTGCTTCCGGGCATTTTCGGTTAACTTTTCAAAAAGTTGCATTTATCTATAGTGTTGTTTCGGTTAGTATATGTTTTCAGCCACAAATTTACTAAATATTCCGGGTTGGAGGTAACGCTTTTTTCAAAAAAACTGTGTCAATCGTCAGAACCCTTTTACATCTGAGTTTGTTTAATATTTGAACCTTGTTAAAACGAGGTAAGAATTTATAACATTCACTTTCAAAAACTGATATTTATCATGTCACATCACAACACAACAAAGCGTAAAAACGGCGCAGCTACATGGGTAGCAATAGGCGCGGTAATTCTGATAATCCTTCTTCTCGTATGGCAATTTGTCGCTCTTGGGACAGGCGACACCGATGTTTCGGGTGACAATGGCTTCACTCAGCCCGAATTTATCACTCCCGTTGTAAATTTGATTTCAGGATTATTCTAAAAAATACAGACTGTCATGACTCCTCTTTATTATGACTTATGGGCCTGGGCTTCATGGATAGCAATAGGCATTATCGCCGGAGTGGTCGCCTCATATTTCCTGCCGGGCCGTCGCAACCGGACTTTTGACATCATCATAGGCATTGCAGGAGCAGTGGCAGGCGGTTGGGCTTCGGCCATAGCGATAGGCGACAGTACGAATCAGACTTTTGCGATCGCCGCACTGGTAGCACTCTTTATCGCAGGCGCAGCCCTCTGGTTCTACAATACGTTGATGAGCCGTACGAAATAAAAACAACCTCCCCCTAACCAAAATTATAACTCCCGGCGCAAAGATCTGCGTCGGGAGTATTTTTAAAGTGTATTTTTATGCGATCATTTATTCCGCATTTCATGAACCACGGTGCGAAGAAGATCACATGAATCATTATCTTCTTCTGTGCGCCAGATCATGGCACCGCGCAGACCGAGTTCTTTAATATAGTCACACTTTATTTTTAATGACCGGGGATTATCGAAGCCCAGAACAAACTGACCGAGACTGTCGACTATATAAGGTACGCAACCGACAGAGTCCCAGCGCTCTTCCATGCCCGGAGCGAGAACAATGTCGCGGTAATCAGTCCATTCCGAAAAATTCTTGCCATCACCACGTCCGTAGAATGCGAGTCCGAGCATGATTTTTTCAGGGGGAACACCAGCATCTTTGTAAGTGGCCATAGAACGTTCGACATTGTAGTCAAAGCCTCCAACCTCGGATTCACGCATGGAAGTATGACTACCGAGACGAGTCCAAGTCATGTCATAGTTCATAGCATTGAAGTAATCGACATATTCGAGAATATCGGGCATCTTCATTCCCATGAATCCTGCCATAGCAGCAACCGAGAGAATTTTATCTTTACCGATTGCCTCACGAGTTTCGCGAAGAAGCTCTATAAAGTTATCGACATCCTCGGGAGTTCCATCAGGAAAACCGGGAGTCTCCCAATCATAGTCGATTCCATCCAGACCAAAGGTGTCAACTACCCGGCGTAAATCTGCGGCAAAGGCCTTACGGCAACTGTCGCATGCTGCAAGATCGGTAAACCCTTCAGAACATCCTCCGCCAAGAGCGAGCATCACTTTCAAGTCGGGATTCTGCTGCTTGAGGGCAACTACTTCGCGCAGATGATCCTCGTTTTCGATATCGACACCTGTGCGCGCTGCGTTCACACGACCGAAAGAATAGTTTATGGCGGTGAGCAGATTGGGATCAGGCAGGGTGTTGCCTCCTGACCAGACATAAGCGAGTACCTCGTAATCAGGCGATGTAACTTCTTCTGTAACATTCTTTTTTCCGGAACATGCGGCAAAAATTACTCCGGCTGTTACAGTAATTATCAGAATTATTTTCTTCATAGCTTTTTTAAATCAGTTATTCATCAGTTCGGCAGCTACGGTGCGGGTGAGTTCTCGATCGTCTGTGTCGAGCTCCGAGCGCCAATACATGCCGCCTTTAAGACCATTTTTCTTTATATAATCACACTTGATCCTAAGTGACTGGGGATTATCATAGCCTACGATAAGTGTGCCGACACTGTCAACGATATAAGGCACACAGGCAACACTGTCCCAAAGTTCGGTCATACCCTCAGCTGCGAGATCGCGATTGACGATATCGCGATAGTCTGTCCAATTCTGAAAATCACTATTATTACCACGACCATAGAAAGCCAGACCGAGAACTATGTCCTTATTCTCCAAGCCCTTATTATTACATGCTGCGACGGCTTCTTCTATTGTCGAAACTCCGGCCAACTCAGAACGACGGAGAGCAGTGTGATGATAAGGAGCCTGCCAGCCCATATCATACGACATCAAGTTGATATAGTCGAGATAATTCATCGCGTCCTTCAAATCAAAGCCATTTCCCAGAAAGCCAATGGCAGCCGTGACGAGTTTCTGATCTCC
>CAZULD010000016.1:16585-19708 GCA_964621135.1 uncultured Bacteroides sp.
GGCGGAATGGGACCGTCATCTTGCCATACATAGGCGATGCATTCGTAGGGCGATGATTCCGAGGCAGCATCTGAAGCCGTTGCAGAGGCTGATTTTTTGGAGCATTGCAAGACAAGGGGCAACAATATTAGCGCAACCAATATGAGTACAAGATATATCTTTTTCATATATAGGGGGTTATTCATTAGTGAGGAGACAACGGGCTACTGTTCGTGCTAATTGCATGCTGTCGAGGTCAAGTTCCGTACGCCAGCTCATTGCACCGCGGAAACCTTTTTCTTTGAGATATTCACATTTAATTTCAATAGAACGAGGATTTTCGTAACCTACGACGAGAACGCCTGCAGTGTCGGCGATATATGGCACCATAGCAACAGAATCCCAATGCTCGGTAAGATTACCATAAGGACGGGCAGTCTTAGAATCGGTCCAACCTGTGTAATAATGATCGTCACCACGCCCATAGAAGCCGAGACCAAGCATCATCTTGTCGTAAGGTATTCCGTGGTCAACATAATCCTGAACAACTTCGTCGACCGATCGCCAACCTGTGCGCTCCGAACGATAGAGGGCCGTATGATGCCAGGGAGCCTGTCCGCCGAGATCGTAAGCCATTACATTGACATAGTCGAGCAAGTCAAGGTAGGCCGGAATATTGTCGACATCGAGACCGGCGAGATCACCTCCGGCGGCAAGAGTGAGCAACTTGTCATCACCTATGCCGGCACGTACCTGACGAAGCAACTTTTCGAAGTTTTTATAATCGTCAGGGGTGCCACCTCTGACACATGGGAACTCCCAATCAAAATCTATGCCGTCGATACCGTATTCTTTAATTATACGGGCACAGTCTTCAGCAACGGCAACGCGTTTTGCCGAATCAGCGGCAACCTCAGAGAAACCGCTGTCACTTGTACCGCCAATACATAACAAAACTTTAAGATCGGGATTCGTTTTTTTCAAATCGACCATCGAGCGAAAACGGGGCTCGTTGTTGATGACGATTCCGTCATGAGTTTCGTTAATGTTGGCGAATGCATAATTGATAGTCGTAACAAGCGAAGGATCGGGCATCATTTCCTCGCCGTTGTAGACATAGGTCACGATTTCGTAAGCAGGCTTCGCCTTAGCAACCTGTTCGGAAGTCGATTTACAGGCATTGAAGGCGATACAACCAAGAGCGACCGCCAAGGCACAGAAAAAGGATTTTTTCATAAATGGTAATTAGGTAGGATAATGAGTAATGATTAGTTTAGGATACAAAGGTACGAAATTTTAGCCGTAAGAACAGATTGAAAACATAAAAGCCTCGCCGAAGAAAATCGACAAGGCTTTTATAATTTCGATAAAAGTCGTAAAACCAATTACTTGCCGACAACGCGACGTTCTTTGATACGAGCTTTTTTGCCGGTGAGATTGCGGAGGTAATAGAGTTTTGCGCGACGAACCTTACCGTACTTGTTAACTTCGATTGAATCGATAAACGGTGATTCGATGGGGAAGATACGTTCAACACCGATATTGTCGCTCATCTTGCGAACGGTGAAACGTTTCTTGTTACCTTCACCAGAGATGCGGATAACAACACCGCGATACTGCTGGATACGCTCTTTGTTACCTTCTTTGATTCGGTAAGCGACTGTGATGGTATCGCCGGGGCCGAATTCGGGATGCTTTTTGCCGCTTGCAAATGCTTCTTCGGCAACTTTAATTAAATCCATTGTAGCTAAATGATTTAAAATGTTAACAATAGTCGCAATATACGCAGGCTGCATGTCCTGCCAGAGATTACGAAATCGACTGCAAAGTTAGCACTTTTTTATGTTTCAGCCAAATATCCGCGAGGCTTTTATGTAAAAACAATAAAAAATCGCATCAATTCCAGAGGAATACCGCAAGGATACAGAGAGGAGCGATGAATCTAAGCGATATAATAATCCATGTCACTACCCAACGAGATACACGACCTCGGTCAGCCAACTGTCGCAGGACGACAACTCGTTTTAACTTCCATCCGACAAACAGACTTATCATCATGCCACCTATAGGGAGCAAGAGATTGCTTGTAGCGTAATCGAAGGCATTGAAAATAGTTTTTCCGAATATGGTGACATCACTCAACGGCCCGAACGAGAGGGCACAAAGTGTGCCTAAAACCATTGAAATTACAGTCAAAAGGATGGTGGCATTGCGGCGTCGCATCTTAAATTCATCACACATAAAAGCTATGAAAATCTCGCTCATTGAAATTGTCGATGTCAACGAAGCTACGACAAGCAACAGGAAGAACAGTGAACTCCACACCACTCCACCGCTCATGCGGGCGAAAATTGACGGCAACACCTCAAAAACGAGTTTCGGACCGGCTTCAGCCTGCATGCCGAATGAGAATACCGCCGGGAAAATGATGATGCCGGCGAGCACAGCTACTAATGTATCGAGTAATGCAGTCGTTGTCGCACTGCGGACGATTGGCGTTGAATCGGAGAAATAACTTGCGTATACCAACATGCACCCCAATCCTATTGACAGAGAGAAGAACGCCTGTCCCATAGCACCAAGTACGACCGTCGGAGTTATAGCAGAAAAATCGGGATGAAAAAGGAAGTCCAAACCATCGCCTACACCCGGCAGGAAAAGTGAGTTGATGCACAGAGCTAACATAATTATAAACAGCACGGGCATCAACACGTTGCTCACCCTCTCTATGCCTTTACGGACACCTCCGAGCAATACGGCGGCGTTAGCGACGAGGAAGAGCAGCATCCATACAACGGGTTCCCAACCGGAAATAAATTGGTCAAAGCGGATGTGACGGGCTTCGTCGGCGACGGCAGCAAGATTGCCTGTAAGCGATTCAACCGCATATTCTACAGTCCATCCTGCTACCACGGAATAAAATGACAGTATCATTACCGAAGCCAGAATAGCCGAATATCCAAGCCAGTCCCATTTGCGACCGCCGCTATGCACACGCATCGCGCCAAAAATGCCAGTTCTGGCAGAACGGCCCATAATGAACTCGGCACTTATTACCGGTATTCCTATAACAAAAATAAAGAACAGGTAACAAAGTAGAAAGGCTCCGCCTCCATGAGTTCCGGCTTCATAAGGGAAACGCCA
>CAZULD010000016.1:19808-24171 GCA_964621135.1 uncultured Bacteroides sp.
TCCATTTTTTGAGGGAGATAATTGTGGTGGTAAGTCTGGCGACAGGGCGAAGTTTAAGGCCAGTAACTTCGGGAGGTAACGGATTTATACCATACAACCCTATGCCGAGACGCACCATATCATACTGACGTTCGGGATAGCGCATGATACCGGCAGTATTTAAAATATGACGTTTAAAACTATATGGCAATCCGGCTTCCAGACGGGCCGTCATAGCATCAAAATTATCGAATTGGCTTTCCGTATAGTCATTCTCATCGAGACAGTCAGCCGTAGCAAGATGAGAGAACACCGAACGCACGGTAACATGCTTGTTATCTTCCAAAAGACCAAGCAACTCGTCAATCTCGTTGTCGATAAAGCCAAGACGGTGCATGCCCGTGTCGAGTTTGATATGGATAGGATAGTCTTTCACTCCGTAACGCCGAGCCTCGTCGACAAGCATCTGCAATTCACGAGCAGAGAACACAGCCGGTTCGAGCCGATTACCAAACAAGGCCTGATAATTAGTCGTCACAGGGTTAAGCACCATAATAGGCATTGTAATACCGGCACGGCGCAATGCGACGCCTTCTTCAATCACTGCCACTGCGAGATATGCAGCTCCGTGGCTCTGAAGTGTTTTAGCAAGTTCGAGAGCACCCGTTCCATAACCGGAAGCCTTGACCATTACGACCATTTCGGTCGACGGTCTCAGCAATGAACGGTAAGTGTTAAAATTTTCGACTACTGCATCGAGATTTACTTCGAGTATTGAGTGATGGCGCGGGGACTCGAGACGGAGACGGATCTGATCGAAACCAACGCTTCGCTGTCCCTTAATCAAAATGAGTTCGCTGTTGAAGCAGGAGATATCGTACTTTTCCAAAAAGGCATCTACCGACGGTAGAAACTCTCCGGCAATCAAAGGATCGAAAACATCGGCATAGCGACTTATCTCCTCCCCTACTCCTATAAGGCGGTCAATGCCGGCGATACGGATCAGTGATGATACTTTGCTGTAAAGATCGTGGAGGTCTTCACCGGAACGATGGATCAGATCGCCGAGAATCAAAGTATTTCGACGCGAAGGTGTTCGGCGGCGATACATGAAGTCAAGCGCACAGCCAAGCGAATCACAATCAGCAGTAAATTCATCGTAGATCATCAGGCAATCATTGACGCCATCGTGCACATCAAGACGCGTAGAGACTTCATCTATGCCTTCGAGCAGCGAGGGATCATAGCCGAGTGAAGTGATAATTTCAGCAGCGACGCGGTGGTTGTCATCGCCTTCGATCACTTTTTCACACTCTTTTAAAAGAATCCGTTTCTCCGCTACCTTCTGCTCGCGAGATTCAAAACCATTATCATGCTCGCCCGTAATTACAGTCATTACTCCGATAGTAGGACGTATAATCTGCTGCAATTTAGCCATACTCTCAGGAGAATCTACTCCGGCTTCGAAGATCGCAACCTCAGTATCGCGTTCGAGTCGCCACACCGAGAGGGGGACACCAATCTGGGAATTCCAACTGCGGGGACTTCTCACAACTCGCACACCGGCCTTCAGCAAGGCGGCATACACAAGTTCCTTGACAATAGTTTTTCCGCGACTGCCGGTAATGCCAACCACAGGAATATCATAAAGTGATCTTACATGGGTCGCAAGTTTCTGCAAAGCGGCAACAGTGTCTTCCACCACGAAAAAATCAGCGTCAGATATGCCTGCCATAACTTCCGGGACACTTTCCACTACAAATGCTCTCACTCCGCGTCGATAAAGATCGGGGATATATCGGTGACCGTCATTAACCGCAGTTTTCAAAGCGAAGAAAAGAGTATCATCGGGAGTGCAAAGCGAACGACTGTCAGTCAGTAAGGTCGTTATGATCCGCGGTGAGGACAGGCGGACATTCAACACTTTGGCTATATCACTGATTGTAAGATTCATCGGAATTGATAATAGGTATTTATACTTGGGGGATGATTGGCCGGTGAGCAGCTTTGAGCGCCTCTTCGCGCCTACGCATAGCCTCGGCTAATGTTGAACGCTCAAAATAGCAATCGCAGAATTTTTCATATATATAATCACACGCTTGCTCAGTAGGATGTTTCATGTCACGCTCATAAAAACGATAATCCCGCAAATCATCGATCATGATTTCGTAAGACGGAAAATAATCAGCACTCGTTGAAAGTTTATCCGCTGCAAGTAGCAGACGTGCCTTTGAAAGTTTATTGCCGTGTAACCCGTCAGCAAGATGACGAATCGGACTGACCGTCAAAATTACTTTTTTACCTGCAACATGCAAATGCTCAAGTATCGGTTGCCAACGTCTAACGATTTCATCGACATCCACCGCCATGCGCGTGAATGTTTTAGATGGAAATTTATGGCAGTTACCGACCGTGGAGCCTACTGTTCCGTCAAGAGTATAAATAAACGATGATCCGAATGTAATTATCAAAATAGTAGCTTTTTCAAACTTCTGCCGCAAGGCTGTAAACTCCGCATTAAGTTGCTCGGCAAGGCGGTCGGCATTCGCGTTCTGATAACGTGAAGCAAAATCAAGACAATGACTTACACCTGCATCGTCAACCATAAAATCAGACGGCAAATATTTCCGACCTTCAATCATGTCAGCAACGAGGCGTCCGAGAGAAATCGGATTATAAAGCGGGCCGAAGGGATTATAACATACCTCAAACCCATCGCGACCAAGACGAGCACCAATGTGATCGGTAAAGCATGAGCCGAGAAGCACCACGCTGTCAGTATGGTCTATACGGAAACTGCCTCGCGTGGGCTCAATCTCTGTGCGGAATCGCATAATCAATACATCTGGAAGTCTAACGACAGAACCTGGAACTCGGTGCGACGGTTGATCTGGTCGGCAGCTTCTTGGTCTTCAGGCGAGAGAGAATTTACAAATTCCTCGTCGAGCACCTGACCCTCCGTGAACTGCGGATACTCGCGTGCCAATTTCTTAGTTATAGTCTTAGGACGAGATTTACCGTAACCCTGCGACTGGAGACGGCGAGAGTCTATACCGACAGATATAAGATAATCGATAACCGACTGCGCCCGTCGGCTCGAAAGGCCAATGTTATATTCATCCGAGCCGATACGATCAGTGTGCGAGGCCATTTCTATAGTGACATTAGGATTGTCACGGAGCACCTGTGCGAGTTCGTCGAGAGCGGTCTTCGACTCGGGACGTAATGTGGCCTTATCAAAATCGTAGAAGATATTGTCAATCACCACAGGCTTGGTAACCGAAGCAAGAATGAAGTCAACAGCGTATTCGGCATCCTCCTCGGCGAGATCCGAGGTAAATTCCTGTTTGGCATTTAGATAACCTTTTGCACCCGCAAGCATAACGTAGCTTACACCGCGGTCAAGAGGGAATGAGAAACTTCCGTCGGGTTTGGCAATCTGTTTCTGATTGCTTCCGTCATTACCAACAATCCTTATTACGGCATTAGGCACAGGCTCTTCGTCTCTGTCGAGTACCCAGCCGCTGATCGTGACTTTAATCTCCGGAAGTTCGAATGCATAGAGGTGATCATAGCCCTTAGGATCTCCACGATTGCTACTGAAGTAACCCGTTTCACCGGGGCCAAAAGTAATGCCGAAATCATCGCCTGCCGAATTTACAGGCGCGCCCATATTGCTGACGCTCCAACCTCCCGATTTGGTCATTACCGCCTTGAACAAATCAAGTCCTCCGAGACCGGGATGGCCGTCTGAAGCAAAATAAAGCACGGAGTCACCACGCATATAAGGGAACACTTCGTCGCCCGGCGTATTGATCCACTCGCCGAGATTCTCAAGCGAGCCTGCACGCTCTTTAAGGTTTATGCGCCAGATATCTTTACCTCCGGATCCACCGGGCATATCTGACGTAAAGTAAAGCCAGTTGCCGTCTGGTGAAACGGCCGGATGACCGTAGCTCGACAACGTGTCGGCTGTGATTTCAAATTTCACCGGCTTGCTCCACTGTGCATCACTTCGCTGAGAAGTGTAAATCTCCACAGCAGTGTTTGAATGCGGCTCACGTCGTGCGCGGGTGAGATACATTGTCGATCCGTCGGGTGAAAAAGAGATAATGCCCTCCTCCATTTCCGAGTTCAGTTCACCTTCTACAGGTTCGGGGCGATTCCATTGACCGCGCTCGTTCTTCGTCACCATCCAAATATCGGCCTTTTTCATACCG
Source organism: uncultured Bacteroides sp. (assembly GCA_964621135.1). Taxonomy (GTDB): domain Bacteria; phylum Bacteroidota; class Bacteroidia; order Bacteroidales; family Muribaculaceae; genus CAG-873. The sequence continues at coordinate 24,008 of CAZULD010000016.1, forward strand.
TTGATTTCACTGCGATGGCTCCCATTGACTTTCTCGTTGGTTGTAGTAAAGTAGAGACGGTCATAGGAATTATCGAAGTACATCGGAGCGTAATCCGAACGACGCGAATTGAATTGCTTTGCGTTTCGAACCACATATCGCGTGCCTGACGACTTTTCAGCCCC
>CAZULD010000017.1:0-14212 GCA_964621135.1 uncultured Bacteroides sp.
GTTTTCCTTGTTTTCCACCCCCTGCCACGGAAAACAGGAAAACGGAAAACAACAACGCTCCATGATCTCTTATCGCAGAGACCACAGAGCGTCGATAATAGTTTGCTTACAGCGCGTCAGCGAACGGCTACTTTTGCCGATACGCCATTGGCACGGACGATATAGATGCCGGGAGGACAGCTTACGGTCACACCGTACTTATACGAGTCGTCAACAGCATTAACAGTGTTGACTGGCGTGCCTTCAACCGTAAATATCTCAACTTTTCCCTGAGCAAGATTCGAGATATAGATTCCGCCTTCGACACCATAGACCGTAGCACGGCTGTCACCCAACACCTCGCTGATTCCGGCAGGCGTGGGTATGTACCAACCGTTGTCAATATGGCGCTGCTCGACAAATGACAACAAGCGATTAATAATCTCCTGATCTTTGGGATGTGAAGAATGGACAAAGTCATATACGGCCTGATAGCCGGCATAGTAACCTATCGGCATAAAGTCAAAGACGCCATAGTCTTCAAAATTGTCGACGTATTCGAGGAAACGATTATACAGGGCCGGATTAGCTCCGTACATGCTTGAATTACCCTGCATCACGAGCTTACGGTTATCAGTAATGCCGTCATCAAGACCCTCTGTATGGTAGCCTTCGAACTCTATAAGCATACCGATGCCATACTCAAAACTGTCTTCGATAGAATTGGTAAGACGTTCAACGGGCGTTGTCATATCGAACACATAGTTAGGCTGGTGGAGGACGATATCAAAGCCATAAGACTTACCGTCGGCAATATGCGGGGCACGATAATAAGGAATCCATGATGCGGTGAGACCTTTAGAATGAGCATACTCACACATAGCCTTGGCACTGGCCACCTCATTGTCCCCGTCGACAATGGACTCGCGAAGCCAATAGAAACCTTCGAGCTCAATGTTCTTGAAATTAGCGGCTTCAAACTTCTCGATCATAAGGTCAATGTACCACTTCATGCCGAGCACCTTATCATCATATTTGGAGAAATCAGGCTTACGTCCGTCGATCTCACCCCAATTATCGCAATGGTAGGGTATCGGCAACACCAGATAGACTTTATGCTTGGTCGCAGGAGCACCTAATTCAGGAATCAGTTCTCCGATGCGGTCATCAAGCGCACGGCATCCGAGGCCGTCATAAGTTCCGAGCTGACGGTCAAGCAACCAGATCCACATATCCTGATGAGCAAGCTCAATCGACTTCACTTCACCGAAGGAAAATAATCTTTTTGCATAAGTGTCATAATCTTCACCCGGGGTGCGAGGTCCATTTGTAGTACCTTCCAGCATCAGGAATCCATCGAAAACCCATGACTTATGCCCGTCAGGGAATTCATGAATCAGATAAGGCGTGAACAGTTCCTTATTCCAATCCGGGCGGTGACGACCACCGATCCAGATAAGAGCAAGGTCTAACACGGGAGAATCTATCTGTGCAAATGCAGGAACAGACAAAACAACAGCCAATACGGCTAATGCGAATCTTCGAAACATATTCTTTAATCTTATTTTACGGAAACCTTTATACTGCGGTTACCTGATTTAACTACATAAATTCCCGCCGGACAAGGCACTGTGACTCCATAATGGAGTTTGTCGCCTGACGTTTTATAGATCATCCGGCCGTCGATAGTATAAATTGCAGCCGAGTCGGCAATCTCATCGGCCAGGTAGATCTCACCATCGAGACCATAAGCCAAAACACGATCGGGAAGCATCACATCGTCAATTCCGGCCTGTTGGGGCTCTTTATCCCATCCGGTGTAGACATGGCGGTCGTTGAGGATAGACGCCAGACGATTCATGACTTCAGCATCTTTAGCATTCCCGGAGGTCTCGAAATCATACACACCCTCATACCCCGTGTAATATGCGACCGGCTTAAAATCAAACACACCTGATTCTTCAAAATAATCGATATAATCTATCAAACGCTGGTGATATTCCGGCGATTGATCATACATACCGCTTACAACCTGATACTCTGCATTTTTTGCAAGAACTTTCGTACGTTCTTTCTTTACCGGGTCCCATGTGAAGTTATATCCTTCAAATTCAAGTTCAAGACCCATACCATGGTTAAAGGCATAGTCTACGGTTTGCTCCAGAGCCTTATGCTCAATGTATGAGTGAAAATAGTAGTTAGGCTGAACATAAGCGACGTCTACGCCAACTTCCTGCCAGATATCAGCCGACTGAGTAGGTTTCAAATCGCCTTTTCCATCGGAACTCGTGCGGGTAAGATAGGGAATCCAATATGACTTTTTACCTTTGGCCTTATAATAATTATTGATTTCGATAATCATGTTCTTATCCTGGCCGCTGAAACTTTCACCGGTCCAATATACGCCGTCGAAATCCAGATGCTTGAAGCCGGCTTTGTTCCACAGATCTTCAATATAGTCGGCATACCACTTCATTGCGGTAATGCGGTCTTGAAGATTGGTAAAATACAGACTTTTACCGTCAATATCACCCCAATAGTCTGTCTTGGTCTCTGCAATCGGCAGAGTGAACACGACTTTATGTTTGTGACCCGGTTCGCCAAGAATCGGAATATAGTCATCGATCAAATTATCGAGAGCGCGACAACCGTTGTTGTCATAAGTGCCAAGCTGCACATTTATGAGACGTTCCCAATCCTCACGTCTTGAATCGATTGCCCAGCTTCCGGTCTCGCCAAAAGAAACCATGCTGCCTTTATCATTATACGCAGCAAATTCAATCATGAGAAAGCCGTCGAACATCCAGGACTGAGAGCCGTCAGCATAGGTGTGGACGACATAGGGTTTGAAGAGATCCTTGTTCCAGTCGGGGCGTTGCTGTCCGCCGATGTATATCAGGGCAAGGTCATCGATATCAGTTGCATCTGAAAAGCTGGCATTTTGCGCAGAAACACAAAGCGAGCAAGCGGCTGCAACTGCAGAGAGAAGTAATTTTTTCACGTTAAGATTTATTTAAGTAATGGGATTAGATGTACAAATTTAAAAATTATTTAGCGAAAGGCAAATAAATAAGGCTGACATTTTCACTTTTAACATTTCTAAAAATCACTCGAACACCTGTTTGGTATCAACCGAAATTGCCTTAACTCCGATAGAACGGTTAGTGATTTTCGACGGTGTGCCTCCATAGTAGACCTTACCTGATCCTGCGCCCGTGACACTCAATGCCACCGAAGCATTGCAATCGATAGGCCCTGTGCCGACGATATTACATTTAGTAACTTCAGACTGAAGGCCGGATGCCTCAAGTTTACCGGTGCCAACATTACGGAGATTCGCTTCGCGTGTCTTGCCGTTGGCTACAAGGTGACCGTTACCGGTGCGGATTGCAAGATCGGCCTGATGAGTCTTAAGGTCGGAGATGATAAGTGTACCGTTGCCTATGACCGAGCCTTTGAATTCACGAACAGGCAATGTACGGACAACCTTAACTGTTGAGTCTCCCGAATTCTCGACTTTCTGAAGCGTGAGCGAATAGACATAGACCGTAGGGAGATCTGTGACTTTAGCGCCATCGGCAGCAACCTGTATCTTCAACGAATTCTTCTTATTTGTGAAGATAAGCATCTGGGCGATCTTAGGATCGCATTCGAAATAGGCCCAGCCGGCCGAATCAGTAGAGCATCGATATTCAACATTGATCCCGTCCGGAACTTTCAGTTCGCTGAAATCTCCGACATCAAGTTTATATGGAGCTGACTGAGCATTGGCTGCATAGGCTGAGCAAGCGATGAATAACGCTGATAAAATGGCCTTTGAAACTTTCATAACAGTATATTATAATGGTTGATATGGTTTTACCTGAACAATATTTTCGCTATCGCCCGAAAGCGAAACACGTACGCCCGACGGATAATAGATGTGACCCGCACCAAGCATACGCAGATCCATCATGCCTGAAACGAGATTACGCAGATCGACGACGCCTGTCCCTCGAACCACGACGTCACAGTCACGCGAAGATCCCGCAAAGATCATTTTACCGCTGCCGCGTTGGCTTACCGTAAGTCTTGACGCCGTAAGGCCGTTGACATTAATTACGCCACTCCCCACAAGCGAAAAGTTAAGGGTCGATGCCGTAATTTGTCCCGAAACCTTAATCTTTCCGGATCCCGTCAGCGATACATTGACATTGGGTGCAGATAATGAAGTAACATTCGCCGATGCTCCTCCTGAAGACACCAAGGAAAGATAGCCTTGCGATGAGATGCTGTCGGCGCTCACCTCTGCCCGACCTGAGAGTTCGAGCAACTGTAAGGATAAGGTCTTACCGACATACAGCCGCAACGGGAGTCGACCGACCTTGACAGCCGACGGATTGACCGCAATGTACATCGCCGACCCTACTCTACGGAACTCAACCGCATCAGACAACTGTCCGGCCAAAAGTCCGGCTGAATCCTGCGAGTGAATCACCCTTAGAGCACAAGGGCCGCTGACATGGAGTTCGTCGATATCCGCAGATTTCACAGTCTGTGCATTCAATCCTAGAACACAGACGGTCAAACATACTAATATGGAAAATATACGTCTCATCAACTTAGAGCGGGAAGTATATCATTTTGAACATGTGAAATTATAGAAAGCAGTTCGTCAAATGTCGAAGCCCGGAGCATTTCGATTCGGGTCTGGCGAAAGTTAGGGATACTTTTGAACAATGGAGAGGCGGCAAGATGGCGCCGGATGTGCAGTATGCCGCGATACTCGTCGATACGGTCGACGCTCTCGCGAATCTGACGACGAAGACAATCGAACTTCTCGGCTAAAGTCGGCATAGCTATGTCTGCGTTCACACCCGCTTTTAACTCCCGGAATATCCATGGTGCACCAATAGAAGCACGGCCGACCATGACGCCGTCGACTCCGTAGACATCAAAAGCTCGCTTCAACTTATCTGCATCAGTAATATCTCCGTTACCTATCACCGGGATCTTCAGACGCGGATTTGCCTTTACTTGGCCTATCATTTCCCAGTCGGCCTCGCCGGTGTACATCTGCGAACGTGTCCGTCCGTGCACCGTAATCGCACTGATGCCGCAATCCTGAAGTTGCTCGGCCAGATCCACTATTATCTTTGAATTATGGTCCCAACCAAGACGAGTTTTAACGGTCACAGGAATTTTTACAGCATCGACAACCGCACGAGTTATCTCCAGCATCTTAGGCACATCGCGAAGCATACCGGCTCCGGCACCCTTACCGGCAACCTTTTTCACCGGGCAACCGAAGTTGATGTCAAGAACATCGGGCGACGCCTGCTCGACAATTTTGGCGGCTTCAACCATCGGACCAACTTCTCGGCCATATATCTGAATTGCGGTAGGCCGCTCAGCATCACGGATAGTGAGTTTGCGGGTGGTAGCGGCAATATTGCGTATGAGGGCATCTGCCGATACAAACTCAGTATAAGTCATATCTGCACCGAATTCTTTACATATCAGGCGAAATGATTCGTCGGTAACGTCCTCCATCGGAGCAAGCATTACCGGACGGTCGCCCAAATCGAGATGGCCGATTTTCATTGGTCAGCGTTCCGGATCAGTTAGCAGAAGTCTCGGCAGGGAGTGAATAAGCGAAACCGCCTACACAGAAGTAGGCCGGGACAGTCAGACCGTAAGAATTTTTCTTGGTCGAATCAACATAAAACAAGAGCTCATCCACTTCACCGAAGCCTGAAAGATCAACGGGATACCACTGAGTGAGGAACTGAAGATTATTAATCATCATCAAACGCATGTGACCTGTCATCACACCGGAACGGACACCAACGATATGAAGCATGAAATTATCCTCGGCTGTAAAAGGCTCGTTGAATGCAGATCCGTCCTTCGCACAGTAATAAGTATATGTTGAATTAGTAACCGATATATACTGCGGTGTAAAGCGACCGTAGTTATTCATGCGAATGGCACACTTGTTATTATCGAGGGGATTCTCACTGACGACCGACTCACTGTTACCCACCAGATAAACATAGTTCATAGGATTGGGAACAACGCAGGCCCACTGATTCTGAGTCCAGTCATCCTTGTGGTCTTCAGTATCGCTTACCTTCGAAGGACAAAAACCATTCCATGCAGGATATGAGACACCGTCCCACTCGTCAGCCCATGCCTTATGGGAGAAAGACACACCGTCGACCACAAGATTTCCCGTGGCTATATCATAGCAATACGCCCAGTATCCGGCCGTAGTATAAGGAATATTGGCACTATTTAGATCGACATAAGTTGCAGGCACAGATGGAGTATCATTTTTCACACAAGACTGCATGCCTAATAAAGCGCACGATGCGACAGCAGCAACAAAGAAAGATTTGATAGAATTCATAAGATTATTAACGATAATAAAATCAATAGTTTAAACTCAGACGCATACATTCGCGAAAGAGACAACAAAGTTAACCAATCAAGCGATGAAAAACAAATTTTAAGCACGCTTTAACTTCCGCTTACAAAAAAGCTGTGCATTGTTTTCAATTTTACGCGTTAATGATGCGGTATTTAACCAATTTTACTATCTTTGCAAAGATCTACATCACTAAACGATGAGTAGCAAAATCGGATATATACGAAAAATCTGCATAGCGACGAGCACCCGCGCAGACTGGGGTCTATTGTCGCCTCTCGCCGAGGCTTTGGACAGCCGCACGGATTGCCAACTAACCGTCGTGGCTACCAATATGCACCTGAGTGAGAAGTTCGGTATGACCGTCAACGATATAATTTCCGACGGTTTTACCCCGATCTGCGTGCCAATGGAAAGCGAGGCTGACAGCCCGCACGCACGCATTGCAGCAATGGCAGAATGTATGACTGGGTTTAGCAAAGTCCTTACAGACCTAAAGCCTGATCTGATCATCATACTCGGCGACAGATACGAAATGCTTTCAGTCGCCACGGTTGCAGTAATGTTCAAGATTCCCATTGTCCATATTGCCGGTGGAACTATTTCCGAAGGTGCGATCGACGATTCGATTCGCCATGCAATTACAAAATTATCAGCTATTCATTTAACTGAAACCGAAGATTATCGGCAAAGAGTGATAGCGATGGGGGAAGATCCCCGGAGAGTGTTCAATACCGGAGCAATCGGAGTCTGGAATCTGAGCAATGTTGACCTGCTGACCCGGGAGGAATTGTCGAGTCAACTTAATTTTGATCTTTCCACACCATTCGTCACGGCTACATTCCATCCTTCAACTCTCGATCCGGGCAGTCCGGGCGAACAATGCCGGGCAATGTTGCAAGCACTTGACCATCATCCTGAATTAAAGATCATTCTCACCTATCCCAACAATGACGTGGGATCATCTGAAATTATCGAGGCTATCGAAGAATATGCATTAGCTCGTCCGGAGAAGGTCAAATTGGTCAGATCGCTCGGACTCAAACGCTACCTTTCAGCTCTCAAATATGCAGAATTCTCCATTGGAAATTCCTCAAGCGGTATCGTAGAGGTTGCCTCGGCAGGTATTCCGTCGATAGATATCGGTATGCGCCAACGAGGCAGAACAGCAGCCGAAACTGTCATCCATTGCGGAACTACGGTCGAAGACATTGACGCTGCGATCACGCTGGCAATGAGTGAGGAGATGAAAGTTAAAGCCGCCGCCCGTAACAACCCATATTTTAGACATAATACCCTTGATCTTATGGTACACGCCATATTGGAGGCAGATCCTGAAGAACTTAAGATCAAGCATTTTCATGATATAAAAAGATGAAACCTCTATATATTATACCTGCTCGCGGAGGCAGCAAAGGCATACCGGGGAAGAATATAAAACCTCTCTGCGGAAAGCCCCTCATTGCTTACTCAATTGACGCTGCCCGAGAAAGCGGAGGTGATGACAGCCACATAATACTGTCGACAGATAGCAAAGAGATTGCCGACACAGCGCGTAGTCTCGGATTGGCGGTGCATTACATGCGTCCTGCCGAACTCGCTACTGATACATCAGGCAGCCGCGAAGTTATTCTGGATGCAATGGATTATGCGGATAGCGTAGGTATAGATTATGACTGCATCGTCTTGCTCCAACCCACATCGCCTATGCGTACTGCCACAGACATAAACGGAGCTCTCGCACTGTACAATGATGACATTGATATGGTTGTGAGCGTAACCGAAGCAGCAAGCAACCCCTATTATACCTGTTTTGAGACCGAACCGAGTACGGGTTATCTCCACATATCCAAGGGAGACGGCTTATATACTCATCGTCAGGATGTTCCGAAAGTTTGGGAATATAACGGCGCGGTATATGTAATCAATCCCGATTCAATTAGAAAGCAGCGATTAGGCGAATTCAAAAAGCGCATTCCCTTTGTCATGGAACGTGAACGCAGCATTGATCTTGATACTCCCACAGATTGGCTGATAGCCGAAGTAATAATGAAACAAACCATTTAAAGCCGTCAGCCGTTATAATTACGCTATGGATCGCAGCAAGTATCAGCAACATATCATAGACAGCAAGAAGTCAATCCTTGAAGCATTAAATCGCCTCAACAATCTACCGGGTAGCGAGATGACACTCTTTGTAGCCGACAGCAAAGGATGTGTAACAGGCACAGTCACAGACGGCGACATACGTCGTGCCCTGATATCCGGCTACGGGCTTGACACCGAAGTCGGCGAAATCACCCATAGATCGTTCAAGTGGCTCGCTGAAGGCCAAACGGACATAATGCTTCTTAGGGAATGCCGTCAGAATGGTATAAAGGTACTTCCGGTGCTTGACAGCAAAAAACGGCTGGTCAAAGTAATAGATCTTGATCATTGCCGCAGTATGTTGCCAGTGAGCGCACTGCTAATGGCAGGTGGTAAAGGCGAAAGATTGCGTCCCCTTACACTCGACACACCCAAGCCACTTCTTAAGATTGACGGCAAAGCGATCATCGACTACAACATAGACGAACTTATCGCATGCGGTATAACTGACATCACTGTTTGTACACGCTATCTTGCCGAAAAAATAGAAGCGCATTTCCAGAAACCGATCGACGGAGTAAAAGTGAAGTGTGTGCGCGAAGAGCAACCATTGGGAACTATCGGGGCTGCATCGTTAGTCAGCCGGCCTGACGAAGGGGCGACCATAGTCATGAACTCTGATCTTCTCACAAGTTTATCGTTCGAAGATCTGTATCTTCGTCATATCTCTGAGAATGCTGATATAACCGTTGCGGTCATTCCTTATCAGGTTTCCGTGCCTTATGCTATTCTTACCACAGATGGTCCCCGGGTCACAGGAATCGAAGAAAAACCGGCATATTCTTATTACGCAAATGCCGGTATCTATCTAATCAATAACAATCTTCTAAATAAGCTCAAACGCGACGTACGCATTGATGCCACTGACTTTATAGAGCAATCTATCCGTGAAGGAAGTAAGGTTACATTTTTCCCTGTCAACGGAACATGGATCGATATCGGATCGCCCGTAGATTTCCGTCACGCCGGAGAGATAATGCGTCATCACCGCTATATGAGCGATAATAACAAACATACTAACATCTAACGCACTATGGCAGACTCAAATTTCATAGACTATGTAAAGATATTATGCCGCTCAGGTAAGGGCGGTGCCGGTTCTCGACACTTCTACAGAGCTAAATATGTGCCTAAAGGGGGTCCCGACGGAGGTGACGGCGGTCGCGGCGGCCATATTATCCTTAAAGGCAATAAAAATATGTGGACTCTCCTCCCACTTAAATATCGCCGTCATATCTATGCAGGCAATGGTCAGAGTGGTTCCGGTGGACGTAGTTTCGGCAAAGATGGCGATGACGTGATTATCGAAGTACCATGCGGAACAGTAGTTTACGACGCTGAAACAGGTGAATTTCTTTGCGAAGTGACCGAAGACGGCGAAGAGGTAAAACTTCTGCGAGGAGGACGCGGAGGTCTGGGTAACTGGCATTTCAAGAGTTCGACAAACCGCACTCCCCGTTATGCACAGCCCGGCGAACCGGCAATAGAAAAGTCCATTATCCTTGAGTTGAAGATGCTTGCAGATGTAGGTCTTGTCGGATTTCCCAATGCAGGCAAATCAACTCTGCTTTCTGCAGTGTCTGCCGCTCGTCCGAAAATCGCCGACTATCCCTTCACAACAATGGAGCCACAGCTCGGCATCGTAAGTTATCACGGCAATCGGTCGTTTGTCATGGCCGATATTCCCGGTATCATAGAAGGTGCAAGTGAAGGCAAAGGACTGGGATTGCGTTTCCTACGTCATATTGAACGTAACGCCGTATTGCTTTTCATGGTGCCCGCTGATGCAGATGATATTGCGGAGGCATATAACGTTCTACTCAACGAATTGCGCCAATTCAATCCTCAGCTTGAGGACAAATACCGTGTACTTGCCATTTCTAAAAGCGACATGCTGGATGACGAACTCATCGCTGAGATAGAAAAAACATTGCCGGCAGATGTGCCCCATGTGTTTATTTCAGCAGTCACCGGTCAAGGCATAGACCGCCTCAAAGACGTACTTTGGACAGCAATCAACGATGAAAGCAATGTTGCGACTGTCGATATAGTTCATCGACCGCTCGATATACGTCATCGCGTGCGTGAGGAAGACGAGTTCATCTTTGAAAACGGACCCATGCCCGAAGACGAAGAAGGAGAAGACCTCCAGTCAATATCTCCCGACGAATGGGGCGAAGACGATGGATACGAATGGGAGGAAGATATCAATCCCGACGACTTACCTGATATAGACTGAAAACAGGGATGACTCAACTGACCATCGGAGAAGTTTACCAACGGATAAAAACAGCTCTTGCCAAACCTCTCGGTGAGAGTGAGGCACGGTCGGCCGCAGCAATAATCCTCGAGGACGTCAGAGGTATCACGAGAACTGATTTGGTGGTGAATTCTCACCGCACTATCGAACCTGAAACTGAAGCACGAATAAACGATATTGTAGCTAAGATTCTCGCAGGAGAACCTGTTCAGTATGCTATCGGTAGTGCGCGTTTCTATGGCTTGGATTTCAAAGTAAACCGTAGCGTCCTGATACCTCGGCCTGAAACCGAAGGTCTCGTTGATCTTGTCGTGGATGCTTATCGTGGACGCAGTGATCTGAACATACTCGATTGCGGAACCGGGAGCGGATGCATAGCGATAGCGTTGGCACGAGTCCTACCTTTTGCCAATGTTACGGGTATCGATATCAGTCATGAAGCTCTCGATCTTGCCGTTGAGAATGGTCGAAGGCTTAAAGTATCTGTTGATTTTCGGGAAGCAGATATTTTAGCTCTCCCCCAAAAAGATAGTGATATTTACGACCTCATCGTTAGCAACCCTCCTTACATTGCACCCGATGAAATGTCGGAGATGGATGATCGAGTGCTGGCTTACGAGCCTCATAATGCCTTGTTCGTTCCAGAGGACAATCCCCTGTTATTTTATCGAGCTATAGCGAAATACGGACATCACGCCCTTAAAGATAACGGAATGTTATTTTTTGAAATCAATCCACGTTTCGCAGACGATCTGAAGGAAGTTCTTCGTACGACAGGCTATGGAGACATTACTATTATTCGGGATTATTTAGGTCGCAACCGTTTCGCAACTGCAACTAAACGATGATCAGAGCTAAGACACCAATAACACCAGAAAAAGCACTCCGCCGTCTTGAGGATCAATGCGCGCGAAGTGAGGTTTGCTCCGGAGAGGCAAAAAAGAAACTCGCTAACTGGGCAATCGGAAGTTCGGACGCAGAACGGATTGTCAGATCACTGATAGAACGGCGGTATATTGATGATCGTAGGTTCTGTAGTGCATTCGTTCGTGATAAGCTCTATTTCTCACATTGGGGTAAACGTAAAATATCTCTTGCTCTATATCAGAAGCGGCTCAACAAAGATATAATTTCCGAAGCTATTGAAGGAATAGATCCTGAAGACTATATGGCGATCCTAAAAAAAATAGTCCTGACCAAGGCCAAGACTATTCAGGATAGCGACACATATGACGGTCGCACAAAGTTATTCAGATTTGGTGTGTCACGCGGATTCGAACCAGAGTTGATCGCACGCGTTATCCGCGAAACAACTGTCAGATGATCAGCATGGCGTCACCGTATGCGCCGAACTTGTAACCTTCCTTGACAGCCTCTTCATAGGCTTTCTTAACCAGGTCATATCCTCCAAACGCCGAAACCATCATAAGCATAGTGGAATAAGGCATGTGGAAATTGCTGACTAATGCCGTAGCAACTGTGAAATCATACGGAGGGAAGATGAATTTATTAGTCCAACCGTCATATGTTTTCATGTGACCGCCCATACTAACTGCGGTCGCTATGCCACGGAGAACAGATGCGCCAACTGCACATACCTGTTTCTCATTATCCTTAGCATGATTAACTGTGTCTACAAGTTTCTGAGACGCTTCCATCTGCTCTGAATCCATGCGGTGTTTGGTAAGATCCTCCACATCAATTTCACGGAAGTTGCCCAATCCGCTGTGGACAGTAATAAAAGCCTGCTCTACACCTTTTATTTCAAGTCGTTTAAGCAATTCACGAGAGAAATGCATACCTGCAGCCGGTGCAACGACTGCACCTTCCTTTTCGGCAAATATACACTGATAGGCATCAGCATCTTCGGGAGTTGATTCGCGCTTTATATATTCAGGCAGTGGGGTGTGACCTAAAGCATAAAGAGCCTTTTTGAACTCGTCATGAGGCCCGTCATAGAGGAAACGCAGAGTGCGTCCGCGGGAAGTTGTATTATCTATAACTTCAGCCACCATTGACTCATCGTCGCCGAAGTAGAGTTTATTACCGATGCGAATCTTACGGGCAGGTTCAACAAGAACATCCCAGAGCTTATTGTCGGAATTGAGTTCGCGCAACAGGAACACTTCGATACGCGCTCCTGTTTTTTCTTTATTACCATAGAGCAACGCAGGGAAAACCTTGGTATCGTTGAAAACCATCACGTCTCCTTCTCCAAAGTAATTAAGGATATCTTTAAATACCTTGTGTTCGATTTCACCTGTCTTACGGTTTACAACCATCATTCTGGCTTCGTCACGGTGATCGATAGGATATTGAGCGATTAATTCTTCGGGTAAGCGAAACTTAAATTGAGATAGCTTCATAGTGAATTATCAGTTATATATTATTGCTTTGGTTTATATTATTCAGAAGTTTGAAGATCATCCGGCATCTCGATCTCAGTAGTTGCTATCATGTTGACAGCGTCATCAACACTCAGACAATCATTTATTGAAATATTGCCTACTCTGGTACGGCGTAATGCAGTTAGATGTCCACCTGATCCAAGAGCGGCTCCGATATCACGAGCCAGCGCACGGATATATGTTCCCTTACTACATACCACGCGTATAGTAAGACTATTATTCATAAAATCAAGTACTTCGATTTCATCTATCACAAGCACTTTAGGTTTGAGTTCTACGGTTTTACCTTTGCGAGCCATCGAATATGCCCTCTTACCGTCAACCTTGCATGCTGAATATGCCGGGGGTATCTGCTCTATACGTCCACGAAAACGTGGGAGCACAGACTCAACCAATTCTCTGGTGATGTGATCCGTCGGATAGGTGGCGTCGATCTTTGTCTCGAGGTCAAACGATGGCGTTGTAGCTCCGAGAGCAATTGTGGCGACATATTCTTTTACGCCTGACTGAAGTTCTTCGATGCGCTTTGTAGCGCGACCGGTACAGACAATCATCACACCCGTAGCCAAAGGATCGAGTGTTCCTGCATGTCCGACTTTGAATTTCTTAACGCCAAGACGCCTCATTACTGCACCTCGCAAGCGCTTGACTGCGTCAAACGATGTCCAGCCCAGAGGTTTGTCGACACAGATTATTTCGCCATCAACAAAGTTCATATCAGAATCCTGTAATGATACAGATTATGCCGACAATCAGACAGTAAACAGCAAACCATACGAGCTTACCTTTCTTTACTATCTCAAGCATCCACTTGCATGCTGCGCAGCCAACGATGAACGAAGCAAGGAAGCCGACAATTATTGGAACCCATCCGATTGCAGCTTCAGTTACACTTTCGCCGGTTATGATGTCTTTCAAATCAAGAAGAGCTTCTCCGAGGATAGGAATAATAACCATGAAGAAGGAGAATTGCGCAACCTTATCCCTACGATCGCCCAAAAGAATACC
>CAZULD010000017.1:14312-23490 GCA_964621135.1 uncultured Bacteroides sp.
CCATGAAGAAGGAGAATTGCGCAACCTTATCCCTACGATCGCCCAAAAGAATACCTGTTGCGATCGTGGTACCTGATCGCGACAGACCCGGTAGCACTGCGACAGCTTGGGAACAGCCGATGATGAAAGCATCAAGCATCGTTATGTCACGGCCTACTTGAGCCGGATTTTTAGCCGCAAATGTTTCTCGTGTTCTGAAGAAATACGAAAACGCAAGCAGAGCAGCAGTTACGCATAGGCATATACCGACAACTCCGAGACCGCCGCCGAAAAATTCCTCGATTGTTTCCTTAAAAAAGAGTCCGACAACAGCCACCGGGATGCATGAAACCAATATCTTGATGACATAGTTAAAGTTAGCATCACGTTTGAACGTAAAAAAAGAGGTGCACAGGGGCACAAATTCCTTCCAGAGCACAACTATAGTACTAAGGACGGTTGCAACATGAAGCATCACATCAAATTCAAGACTTTCGGCACCGGATAATTCAAGACCGAGAAGATCATGACAGATTTCAAGATGGCCCGACGAACTGATAGGTAAATATTCAGCCAGACCCTGTACAATACCCATAATAAGGGCGTCAATCCAATTCATTGCAAGAGTGTGTATGTTTATAATTATTTTTTAGAAGGACGGATTGCAATAGCTACTGCAAGACCGACAAAACCGATAAAAGCCAACATAGGCCCAACGACGATACGCCGAGTACTAAAAATATCAGGATTATATTCTTCTGCTGTCGAACTGCCACCGAGCATTAGTATAAAGCCGACGACAATGAGAAGGCCTGCTACAGCGATACCGATAAAATTGTTTCGGGTGAGCGGCATTGTGCTGGCGTCTTCCCTTATTATATCAGAAGTTTTTTCTTTTTTCATTTTTATAAATATTGAAATCTATCTTTTGCTTACTTCATGAACATATCATCGTAGTTCGCTCTTAAATATCGGTTTGTTGCCAACAGAGATGCAACAGTGCAGATAACAACGCCGCAGATCAGCAGACCTACTCCGACGATACAACATATTTCCGGTGAAAAGCACATTGCCAATAACGGATCAACTGACGCACCGTAAGCTAACATTCCGATCAATAGTGCTGTAGCTACAAAGGCAGAAATCACACCGTTCAAAGCTCCGGCGACCACAAATGGCCTGCGGATAAAACCTCCGGTCGCTCCTACGAGCTTCATCGTGTGGATCACAAACCGACGTGAATATACCGCCAAATGAACGGTATTATTAATCAAAACTATTGATATTATCAGCAGAGCTGCCGCAATAGCCGCGAGAATCCAAGTCGCCCGGCCAAGTGCATCGTTTACTGTGGCAATCAACGAACTCTCAGTCATTATATCTTCTATCGCCGGATCTGCCGAGAGAATCACACTAAGGGCTTCTATACTGTCAACAGACGCATATTCCGTCGTCACCTTAATATCAAATTCTGCTCCATACGGATTGACATCAAGCAGTCCTGCGATGTCGTCGCCGAGAGACTCTGATTCAGCAGCCATAATCTCATCTGCCGATGAAAAAATATAAGAGTCTACATACGGAGCCGTATTAAAATATTGTTTGAGACGATTGAGATCTACATCATTCACACTCCGCTCAACTTTAACCACAAAACCGATATTACGTTTCAAAATCTCAGCTCCGGACTGACCGGCCAACGCGATGACCGCCAGAACTCCAAGAATTAGAAGCACCAGCGAGACACTGACTATTGCAGTCAACTGAGATCCGAAGGTCGAAATGTGATTTGCCCGTTTTTTTGCCATAATGAACTGCAAAATTAATACATTTGAAAGCGTTTGTCAAGTCTCAGGGCTATGGTTTCACATATTTTGTTTAAATTTGCACTTCGAAACAGCAACCTCAATTAATAATAAGTGTCCAAAAACACCTCGCGTATAATAGCATCACTGCTTCTGCTACTGTTCTTGAGTTTTCAGAGCGGTCGTATGTTTTGCTACCATACCCATGTTTTTGGAGACCGCATCATCTCTCACTCCCACCCATTCAATAATCCGGACTGTCAGCACACCGTCGCAGAAATTGAAGCCATCACGGTAATCGCGACTACTGCTTTGACTGACCTTATTGCCGATGTACCCGAACTTGTTTCACCGGATACCTATATAATTATTGAATCGGGTGCTGTTATTACTGGACCTGATGATTCGAATGCACACACCGCCGAAGGACGTGCTCCGCCATTTGCCTGATCTTAATTCTTTTTAGGCGAATTAACGCCCTACACTCCAGCTATTTTTACGGATACCGACAACATATTTTCGGATCGGTCCGTCTGTCATTCAACGTCAACTGCTATACGCTACATTCTATAGCGCAAATCTGTTGCATATCATCACTTCCCAAATCATGACTTTAAAATATACCGTCGCCATTATAGCTACGGCTCTTTATAATATCGCCTCAGCTTACACCATAACAGGTGTAATTACAGATAAGCACAGCGGCGAAACGCTTCCATACGCATTCGTTACCGTACCTGAAGATAACATTTCTGTTATCACAGATATCGACGGGCGGTATACTCTCACCAATCAAGAGTCCACTCGAAAATCAGTCGTGGTCAAAGCCTCTATGATCGGTTACGATGCTGCAGAAATTCCGGTAAACTTATCGGATAAAACTCCCGCGACTGTCAATATCGAGCTACGTCCGTCAAGTGTCAATATGGATGAACTGGTTGTGTCAGCTAACCGTAACGAAGTGCGCAGATGTGAGGCACCGGTTGTAGTAAGCGTTCTTAATAACAAACTTTTTGAAACGGTCAATTCAACAGACCTTGCACAGACTCTTAGCTATCAGTCCGGACTACGCGTTGAAAACAACTGTCAAAACTGCGGTTTCCCTCAGGTTCGTATCAATGGCCTTGAAGGCCCCTACTCTCAAGTCCTGATTAATAGCCGTCCGGTGGTAAGTTCCCTCTCGGGCGTCTACGCTCTCGAGCAGATGCCAGTCAATATGGTCGAGCGGATAGAAGTAGTGCGTGGTGGAGGTTCGGCACTTTTCGGAGCAAATGCCGTCGGCGGAACGATTAATGTCATCACGAAAGAAGCTATTAACAACCATTTCGAGGTCAGTACCGACATCGAGAATCACAACGGCAAATCATGGGAAGAAAGCGTGGCCGCCAATGCCACCATAGTTGAGCCGGACAATCATTATGGAATCGCATTCTATGAAACCTATCGCAAGCGAAATCCCTATGATCATGACGGAGATGGCTTTTCTGAAATAGGCAAACTGAACTCAAATACCTTAGGATTCAACGCTTATTACCGCTTTGACGAAAATAAACGTCTAACACTCGAATATCACAACACATATGAATTCAGACGTGGCGGTAACAAATTCGATCTCGAACCATTTCAGACCGATATCACCGAACAAACTCAGCATTATATCAATAGCGGCGGACTGAATTATGTTCAACATTGGCGAGATTATTCTCGTCGTCTAAACGTTTATGCATCCGCACAGCATATAGACCGAAACAGCTACTACGGCGCCCAGCAGAATCCTGATGCCTACGGCAAGACCAACGACATAACCTTTCTTTCTGGAGCGACGTTCAGCGCAGATTTCAAGCATGTTGCATTCGCTCCAGCTACTTTTACCGCCGGAGTTGAATATCAGACCAATCGCCTCCACGACATAATGACCGGATATGGGCGTGATATGAAACAAAATGTCGGCATCTTTGGAACTTTCGCTCAGAACGAATGGAAAATCAACCGCTTCACACTTTTGGCCGGGTTACGGTTGGATGAGCATAATCTGATCGACAATCCTATTCTGAGTCCACGCATAAACTTGCTGTATCGGCCCACCGAAGCGTGGCAGTTGCGCGCGACATGGTCTACGGGCTTCCGCGCACCACAGGCCTATGATGAGGATCTCCACGTCACCGCCGTCGGAGGCGAAGGTGTCCTGATTCGTCTCGCCGACGGTCTCAAACCCGAGCGGTCGAACAGCTTCAGCGGCTCTGTTGACTGGGATGTCATGCTCGGCAATGTTTCTGCTGACTTCCTTGTCGAAGGCTTTTATACCGAGCTGCGCGACGTCTTCGTTCTTGAGATGCTTGGTCACGATGATGCCGGTAATGCAATCAAAGAGCGCCGAAACGGCAACGGAGCCAAGGTATACGGATTAAACACTGACTTCAAATTCAATTATACCGATTATTCTCTTCAACTCGGCTTCACGGCCCAACGCAGCCGTTACAACGTCCTTGAGGCTTGGAGCGAAGATCCCTCTATTGATCCGACCCGTCAGATGCCTCGTACGCCCGATTATTACGGTTACTTTACTTTGACAGGACGTCCCTTAAAACGACTCGAACTATCCCTATCCGGCATATATACCGGACGTATGTACGTTCCCCATTATGCACCCGTGATTGACGAAATTCCCGTAGATTACCCCTACGAATATCTTGACAAAGATATCCTCTACCATTCGCCTGACTTTTTCGAACTGGGTATAAAGGCAACATATACTATACCGTTAAGTGGCAAATTACGCATGCAGCTTAGCGCAGGCGTCAAAAATCTCACCGGCGCATTTCAGAAAGATCTTGACCGTGGAGAGTTTCGTGATTCCGGATACTTTTATGGACCGACCCAGCCACGAACCTACTTCATGAGTCTGAAATTTTTTACAATATGACCGGTTCGATTGTTTAACTTTTATTTACAATTAATGTGCAAGCAGGCAATATTTGTTAACAACACCTCAATTAGTCCCGCGTAAATTGTTGTATATGTAGCGAAGGGTGTAACTTTGCACCGTTTTTATAAACATCGTACACTATTTATGCACAATATACTCACTGATTTAACGTCGAGACAAGCTCTCCGATATGGTTCTCGCGAAGCAATCAGCTACAAGAAACGAGGGGACTCTTCATGGACATCCATGTCCTGGGCCGATCTTAACCGTCAGGTCTTGAATATGGCCTACGCTCTTGAAACGATGGGCATTGAGCCCCAATCAATGGTTAATGTATTCTCAGCAAATTGTGTTGAGATTCTTATCACGGACTTTGCATGTTTCCGCAACAGAGCAATTCCGGTTTCGCTTTACGCAACCAGTAGCAGCGATCAGGTTAAATTCATAATCAACGACTCCGGTGCCACCATGATTATGGTTGGAGATGCTGATCAATATCGAAAAGTCCGCGATGTCGCCGCTGAGTGCCCGGCTTTAAAGACGATCGTTACTTTTGACGATTCTGTCGTGCTCGATGATGACGATAACATGACCATCCGCTTTGCAGATATGATCAGACTCGGTGAAGCCGCATCCCCGCAGTGTCGCGAAGCTGTCGATCTGCGCACAGCCGATGCTTCATCCGAAGATATCGCCACACTTATTTATACCTCCGGCACCACAGGCGAACCTAAAGGAGCTATTCTCCCGCATAGTTGCTTCGATGCGGCGATTTCTATCCATCATCTCCGCCTCGACACACTTTCAGAGAATGATCGCTCGCTCTGCTTCCTACCCTTAAGCCATATTTTCGAAAAAGCATGGACATACTATTGCCTTGATTTTGGCATTCGCGTAGCCATCAACTCTGATCCCAAGGAGATTCAAACCGTCATACGGGAGATCAAACCGACCTGCATGTGCAGTGTCCCGCGTTTCTGGGAGAAAGTTTATACTGCCATTCAAGAAAAAATCTCTTCGATGAGCGGCATTAAGAAATTGATGGTCAAGAGGGCTTTGAAAATAGGTGCTATACGTAACAATCGTTATCAGCGCTTTGGCAAAAAAGCACCTCGCTGGATTGAGATGCAATATCGTTTCTTCGACCGACGCATCCTTTCATTCATGCGACGCGCCATAGGTATTAACAATGGCAATATATTCCCGACTGCAGGAGCACCTTTGTCGGCCAATATCGTCGAATTCTTCCATGCTTGCGGCGTTAACATTGTAATCGGCTATGGACTTTCAGAAACGACTGCCACAGTTACATGCTTTCCAACTTATGGCTATGAATTCGGCACTGTCGGTACAACAATGCCCGAAGTCGAGGTCAAGATTGGTGACGAAAGTGAAATCCTTGTAAAAGGTCCTACTGTCATGCGCGGCTACTATCGCCGACCCGAAGCAACCGCTGAAGCCTTCACAGCCGACGGATGGTTCCGCACAGGCGACGCAGGTCACTTTGACGAAAACGGTGCACTTATACTGACTGAGCGACTTAAAGACCTCTTCAAGACAAGCAATGGCAAATACATCGCTCCTCAAGCTCTTGAGAGTCGTCTCGGCGAAGATAAATACATCGAGCAAGTTGCCGTTATCGGTGATCAGCGCAAATATGTCACTGCGATTATCATTCCGGCGTTCGAAGCGCTAAAGGAGTATGCACGCCGTAAAAAAATTGCATTCCGAAACATTGACGAGCTTATTCAGAATGCTGAGATAAAGAAGATGATCGAAGAGCGCATCGAGCGCCTGCAGAAAGGGTTTGCTAACTTTGAAAAGATCAAACGCTTCACTCTTCTGCCGAAAGAATTCTCGATTGAGTCAGGCGAATTGACAAACACTCTTAAACTTCGTCGCCCGATTATCAACAATCGCTACGCTCACGAGATTGAGGCAATGTACTGCTGAAATCCCCGGTCGCGGAATTTTCATTTTGAATAGTCATCTTTCCGGCGAGGATTCATCGGGAACCAACCTTTCTTGACTCTTTCGCGCTGCTCGAATATTTCCATTATAGTCCAGAACGACGAAAATCCGACCACACCTGCAAGCGTCGACAGAAAGACGTCCTCTACTGCAATCGCGACACCGCACATGACGAGTCCGAGAATCAGGAACCACCACCAGCAACGTGTTCCGAAATAATATTCACACTTTATACATATCGGATGAAACAATCCGATAATCAAAAATGTACATAGGCCTATTGCAAGCCCGAGAGAATGCCAATCTTGCAGAAACTGTGCGAAAGAGTCCATAACGGTCGCAAAGTTACCATTATATTATAATAAAACCAACCTCTGCGGCGTTAAAAAAACATGGGTCAGAACGTCAAAATACTCCTCCTTGGAGACTATAGCAACTGCCAGCGAACGCTTGCCACAGGTTTGCGGCGTCTCGGTTGCGATGTCACCCTCGTGTCCGACGGCTCTACTTGGCAAAATTGCGATCGCGACATAGACATATCCCGCCGCCCAGGTAAACTCGGAGGTCTGGAACTCTTCCTAAAGTTGTCAACATCGTTGAGGTCCAAACTCAAAGGCTATGATATAGTTTCAATCAATGATCCGAACTTCGTCACTCTCAAGCCGTCCCGCCTAAAAATCATCTTCGACCGTCTCCGTCGCGAGAATGGGAGTATCTTTCTTAATGCCATGAGCACGGACCTCCCCTTTCTCGACATGCTTGAGGCCCCTGACTCTCCGCTGCGGTATAGCGAATGGTTTGTTGACGGTCATCCCGGCCGACATTATCTCGCTAACCATGATGAGTGGGACGCCTGGCACTCCCCGGATCTCATCAATTACCATCGCCACGTCTATGATAATATCGACGGTGCGACGTCCGTTCTCTACGAATACCATTGTGCTCTCGAACGGGCTCTTCCATCCGACAAGATAGCCTACACAGGTATTCCTATCGACCTCGATCTCTACGAACCGGTCAATTATCCAGATCCAATCGGTCCGGTACGTCTTTTTTTAGGTCGAGACCGGCGTCGCATGCTTGTCAAAGGTTCAGATTTGCTTGAAAAAACCGCACGCATCGTCATCGACCGTCATCCCGGGCGTGCCGAACTTGTTTTAGTTGAAAATAGACCTTTCAGCGAATTTGTCGCCTTGCTGCGAAGCGCGCATGTAGTCCTTGACCAAATTTATAGTTATACTCCCGCCACTACCGCACTTATGGCTATGGCCTATGGACTTAATGTTGTCAGCGGAGGAGAACCAGAGTATTACGAATTTATAAGCGAATATAATAATCGTCCGATCATTAACGCACCAATTCACCTCGACGCCCTCGTCGAAACACTTGATGAAATAGTGACTCATCCTGATTTGATTCCCGAACGCGGTCGTCTTTCTCGTGAATTTGTCGAGTGCCATAATGATTGCGTGAAGGTCGCCCGGCGCTATCTTGATTTCTGGACCAAACGACTAAAATAATGCTGACTCTCGACCTTGCGCTAATCACCTATGGAACCGATGGTATCGAACGGGTAGCATCGATGCATCTCCCCCATCTCGACGGCGTGCGCTATATACTTTCATGGCAACACGACGGCGGAGCTCTACTTCCAGAACCCCTTCATCGACCGGATATATTGGTCTACCGAACAGATACTCGAGGTGCTGCAGTCAATCGAAACAACGCCATTGACCATTGCACAGCCGATATTATTCTTTTTGCCGACGACGATATAATCTATACCGCCGATCAACTTGCTAAAGTTATTGAGACTTTCGCACAAAATCCGGATCTTGATCTTGCCTGTTTCAAAGCGACGCATCCGTCAGGACCGGTCTATCCCGCTGAAGAATGCAGTCTAGGCGATCCTCTGCCACGCGGTTACTGGGTATCAGCTTATCAGATTGCATATCGTCGCACTCGTCTCGGAGATCTTCGCTGTCACCCCGACTTCGGCGCAGGGGCGAAGCGGTTTATCGGAGCAGATGATGAATTGTTTCTCCTTGCCGCAATCCGTCGCGGTTTCAACTGTCGATTTATACCTATCAACATTTGCACTCATCCCGATCTTTCCACCGGTACAACCGAATCTCTTTCGCCCGGGAACATGCGTGCCACAGGTTGTTACATTACCCTTGCCTATCCATATACTTTTGCACCTCGTCTCGTCCTAAAGGCGTGGCGTATACGCCGGTCTCGCCAGTCCGGCTTCTTCCGCGCCGTCCGCTATCTCATTTCAGGCGCAGCAGCAGCTCCCGGCATTCTCCGTTCCGGCCACCGTTACCTGTGGTAACGCCCAGATTCTCTTTCATTTCTTTATTTGAGAAGGCATATATCTAATAAGATTAGGAGGCATAGTGTAATTTATCCTAGGAAAAAGTTTACTTTTTCTTAGCCGCAGCAGGTGTCTATGTTGTCCGTGCAGGAAATAAGGTAGACAAAGTTGTCATAAAAT
>CAZULD010000018.1:0-2299 GCA_964621135.1 uncultured Bacteroides sp.
ATATCATAATCCTGCGATTCTTCGACTGTGATCCATTTCGATGCAGGATTGGTGAGATCTTTTACATAGAGTGAGTTACCGTTTCCGGCACCGCCTCCCATTACAATAAGTGTCGATTCGTCGTCGGTGATATCAACGCTATGAAAATGGAGCGGTTCGTTGCGGTTTTCGTAGATGATCTTGTCATCGCTCTGCGGGGTTCCCAGTTTATGATAATAAACTTTATGGTACTCGTTGGCATTGGAAAATTCTTTACCATCTGCCGGCTTTTCGTATGCGCTGTAATAGAAACCGTCACCCTGCCATGCTGCACCGGTAAATTTCGCCCATTCGATATGATCTTCGAGCAGCTCACCTGTTGCGGTGTCCATTACATAAATTTCGGTCCAGTCGCTACCGCTGCGGGAGATTGTATATGCGGTGTACTTTCCGTCATGAGATTGGTAAACACCTGTAAGAGCTACGGTGCCATCATCGGATAATTTGTTAGGATCAAGGAAAACTTCAGCTTCACCGTCGGGTGTCTCCGAACGGTAGAGTACGGATTGGTTCTGCAAGCCGTCGTTTTTGTAAAAATAATATTTCCCGTCGTGATTTTTATATGGCATGCCGACTTTGGGATAATTATTGAGTTGCTCAAGTCGAGTCCTGATTTTGTCGCGGAAAGGAATCTTTGAGAGATAATCCTGAGTAACCTTGTTTTCTGCTTCTACCCATGCAAGGGTGGCTGCGGCAGTATCGTTTTCGAGCGGACGATACGGATCGGCAACTTCGTGGCCGAAGTAGTTGTCAACAGTGTCATCAGACGGAGCCTCGGGATAAGTCAGCTTAGTCTGTTTGGAGCAAGATGCTGCGGTAAGTGCCATAAGGGCGATAGCGGGGATTAATCGTGACATTTATTCGAAAAAATTGAGTTTGCGGGCAATGTTTACCCGGATATTGTCTTGTGAATGCAAATTTAATAAATATCTTCGATAAAGAATGTTTTATATCATCCGAATAGTCGATTTATTATGTTTAATAAACGATAAATTAACAAATAATCACTATCTTTGCATAGACTCAATCATTATATCACCACATAAATCTCGTCAAACACAAATGTTGATGAAAAGAATCCGTCAGATCGTAGCCTGTATAAGCATTGTACTTGTCACACTTCTTTTCCTTGATTTCACCGGCTCGGTTCACGCATGGTTCGGCTGGATGGCCAAGATACAATTTATTCCGGCGTTGCTTGCTCTTAATGTAGGCGTCATCGTAGCGCTGATAGTCCTGACTCTTGTCTTCGGTAGATTGTATTGTTCGATAATCTGTCCGCTCGGCATAATGCAGGACGGCTTCGGATGGCTTGGACGAAAGAGTAAGAAAAACCGTTACTCATATTCGCCGGCAAAAAATGTTCTACGTTACACAATGCTCGCTTTGATGGCTATTGCTATTGTTGCGGGAATCGGGGCTTTTGTGGCTTTGTTAGCACCGTACAGCGCTTATGGCCGCATAGTTCAAAGCCTATTTGCTCCTGTTTGGACGTGGATAAATAATTTATTGGCTAGGTGGGCTGAAGCACATGACAGTTACGCGTTTTACACTGTAGACATCTGGCTGCGAGGCACGGTTACTCTTTTGGTTGCTATTGCGACAGTCGTTATTCTCGGTGTGTTAGCGTGGCGAAATGGCCGAACATATTGTAACACAATCTGTCCTGTCGGCACGGTGCTTGGTTTCTTCTCTCGTTTCTCGTTGTTGCGTCCGGTTATTGATACGACCAAATGCAACAGTTGCGGACTATGTGCGCGTAATTGTAAGTCTGCTTGCATCAATAGTAAAGAGCACACTATCGACTACTCTCGCTGCGTAACGTGCTTTGATTGTATAGGCAAGTGCCATAAAGGAGCAATATCCTATACGCGCCCTCTGTCTTATAAATCACTGTCGGATAAATCTGACGAGAATATAGCGGGAAATAATGGTCGCCGGCAGTTCTTTACCGTTGCGGCAACTATGGCTACGGCAGCCGCTCTTCGCGCTGAGGAGAAGACTGTCGATGGTGGCCTTGCTGTAATAGTCGACAAGAAAAAGCCTGTGCGCACGACCAAGATTGTACCTCCCGGAGCAGCAAGCATTCGAAATCTCGAATCTCATTGTACTGCCTGTCAACTTTGTGTATCCGTTTGTCCCGAAGGAGTGTTACGCCCTTCGGCTGATTTGTCATCGATGATGCAGCCCGAGTCGTCATACGAACGGGGTTATTGCCGTCCTGAATGTACCCGTTGTTCGGACGTTTGCCCTGCAGGAG
>CAZULD010000018.1:2399-21291 GCA_964621135.1 uncultured Bacteroides sp.
TCATGAAATTAAATACTAAAAATATAAATAGACGTGATTTCCTTCGCCGCCTTGGTGTCGGAGCATCTGTGACAGGTCTTGCCCTCGCCGGATGTGATTCGCAATCCAAATCAGTGTCTAAGTCCGCTTCTGTGCCCGATGGAGAGATGACATATCGCGTAAATCCTAAAACCGGCGAAAAAGTTTCAATCTTGGGCTATGGCTGTATGCGTTGGCCGACTATCCCGGGCGAAAAAGAGGGCGATGACGAAATAGATCAGGAAACTGTCAATCGTTTAATCGATACAGCGCTGGCTAATGGCGTGAATTATTTTGATACCTCGCCAGCTTATTGTAAAGGGCGTTCGGAACGGGCCACGGGTATAGCTCTATCGCGTCATCCGCGCGACACATATTATATTGCGACCAAGTTGTCCAACTTTGCACCACAGACATGGAGCCGCGAAGCATCGATCAATATGTACAAAAATTCTCTCAAAGAACTCCAGACAGACTATATCGATTATATGCTCCTGCATGCGATCGGTGGTGGAAACGGTATGGCAGACTTCGAGGCTCGATATATTAATAATGGTGTGCTTGACTTCCTTATGGCCGAGCGGGAAGCCGGTCGGATAAAGAATCTCGGCTTTTCATATCATGGAGATATAGCCGTCTTTGACTGGGCGTTGGCCAATCACGATAAATACAAGTGGGATTTTGTGCAGATTCAGCTTAATTATCTCGACTGGAAGCATGCCAAGGAATTGAATCCACGGAATACTGATGCAGAGTATCTTTATAGTGAATTGGAGAAGCGAGGTATTCCGGCTGTGATAATGGAGCCGCTACTCGGCGGACGTCTTTCAAATGTTCCCGACCATGTGGCTACTCGACTGAAACAGCGTGAACCCGAAAATAGTGTAGCTTCATGGGCATTCCGTTTTGCCGGCTCACCAGAGGGAGTGCTGACGGTCTTGAGCGGTATGACCTATATGGAGCATCTTCAGGATAATCTCCGGACTTATAGCCCGCTCGTGCCTCTGTCTGACGAAGAATTGCGATTTCTCTATGATACAGCGGACCTTATCGTCCAATATCCGACTGTGGCATGTAACGACTGCAAATATTGTATGCCCTGTCCTTACGGCATAGATATACCTTCCATACTGCTTCATTACAATAAATGTGTCAATGAAGGTAATATTTCTGAAAACTCCCGTGCAGAAAATTATGCAGTGGCTCGGCGAGCCTTCCTTGTGGGATATGATCGTTCCGTTCCTAAATTACGACAGGCCAGTCATTGTATAGGTTGTAATCAATGCTCTCCGCACTGTCCCCAATCTATTGATATCCCCAAAGAACTTCACAGGATTGACCGATATGTAGAATCGCTCAAGCGAAATAACGCCTGAGCGATTCATAGTTGTTTTTATTTAAAGTCTACCAGTTCAACTGTGGTCTGTTTTACAGTGCCTCGGTCAAGCATGACCGAGCTATCCTGTTTGAAGGCTAATCCGGGCCAGCCATCAGGATAATAATCTACTTGGAAGTAATTCGAAACAGATACTTTATAGTCGGTGATATTTTCTATGGATTGTTTGGCTTCTTCCTGAATTTCAGGCGGCATGGAGCTAACGAGATTCATCACATTTTGCGTCGCAATCTCTTTTATGTATGACTCCGGGATCTCCGGAATTTCATCTACTGCTATTCTGTAATGTCCCTCATCATTAGTCAATACTGAGATATAAGTCATCGTTTCGTATTCTGTGTCAGTCGCGTCTGAATGAACGGCTTTGTCACCAATCGGGAAGGAATAACCGTAATAGGTAAACAACATGTTAAGTTCCTCAAGACTTTGGTCAACAAGTTGATCGCTGTCAAAATTGTCTATTAATGCTTTTGTGTTTATTCCTAAATTTTTAGCTTCCTTCATCTCCGGTGATGATTCCAATTGCTTGATCATATCCTTCATAATGGAATTGATCTGCTTTTTGATTTCTTTTAAGTTCGTGATTTCAGTAATTGCCCCGAACTTATCTGTCTCAAACTTAATCGGCGTGTTGCATATTTTCTTTGCGTATTTGTCTAAAAGAGTCTTTTGAATGCGTCCGAGAACGTTGTCCGGTAGGCTGTCATTCGACATCTCAAGATATTTCATTTCCATTTTATACCCGGCGTCTGTCGAATCTTTAACCGTAATCATAAATTTGCTGCTTATAGCATACTCGACAGTTGAATCACCGGGTGTAATCTTCCAACTGACGTTATTGAGTTTGTAGACAGCAGTATCGTTCTTTGCAAACCATGCGATTACGTTGACGACCGAGTCTGCTGGAGCGGATCCATCTTCTGTTTGAGTTGGCTGTGCAACTGAGGTGAAGCCTAAGCATAAAATCAGTGCCGAACAAAAAAGAAGTATCTTTTTCATGATTATCATTTTTGGAATTTAGTTAAGTGAAATTTCTCCGTCGTTGAGGGAGATTAGCCGATCTTTGTAGAGCTTTCCGACTGCCTTTTTGAAATCCTTCTTGCTGCAAGTGAAGGCCGCCTTGATTTCATCAGGTGTCGATGACTCGCTGACCGAAAGGCGACTGTCATTTTTCAGTCGGCTAAGAATCTCGTCTGCGATTTCTGCGACACGGTTTGCTGCGCGATCCCCTATGCTGAGGTCGATTTTGCCGTCTTCACGAACTCGTTTGACGTAGGCGGTTATTGTCTGCTGCAATTCGAGGGGTGCATATACCTCGTTATCATAAATCATGCCTTGAAAAAGATTGTCGACTATAACTTTATAGCCTATATCGGTATGCTTCCATATGAGCGCCGACACACGCTGGCCCGGACGATACTCGGGAATCACGTTTCCGAGAAATTTTTCGAGTTTACCGGACGCGCAGATTCGGTTGGTTGTATGGTCTAGATAAACATAGACAGGATATATGCCGCCTGCTTCCATACGCAGACGTTGTTCTGCGAACGGCACAAGCAGATGCTTCGGCACACCCCAGTCGAGGAATGCACCGAACCGATTGACCTCAGCAACCTGAAGAAAGGCAAACTCTCCTACCGTCGCGAACGGTCGATCTGTCACAGCTACCGGACGGTCTTCCGAATCATTGTAAACAAATACTTCAATTTCATCGCCGACAGCAGCGTCGTTAGGAACATAACGCGCGGGTAATAGAACTTCATGGTTATCGTCATCAGTCAGATACGCTCCGAAATCTACGAACCGACCGATGCGTAATGTATTATAATTTCCAATCTTAATCATTTTGTCTTAATTTGTTTTTACAAAATTAACGAATATATCTTAAATTTGCACTACATACATTAATGAGCATGTTCATATCACCAACATTCGCCTCGTACAAATTGTTTTTATTAGCATAAAGCATCTAATGGAGACTATCCTGAAATATTTCACCTCTTTGACCGATAGGCAGCGCGATCAGTTCGCTGCTCTCGCCGGTCTGTACGCTGACTGGAACGCAAAAGTCAACGTTATCTCACGTCGCGACATTGACAATCTCTATCTCAAGCATGTACTTCATTCGCTTGCGATAGCCCGTTTTCTCGGCCCGCTCGCTCCGGGCACTACGATTCTCGACATGGGCACCGGCGGAGGTTTCCCCGGTATCCCTCTTGCTATCGCTTATCCGGATTGTCGCTTCCATCTGATAGACCGCATCGGTAAGAAAATCAATGTTGCACGACAGATTGCGGAAGCTGTCGAACTTACAAACGTAACTTTCCAGCATGGCGACATCGGAGAGTGTCATGACCGCTTTGATTATGTCGTGAGCCGTGCGGTTATGCCTCTCGACGGGTTGGTGAAACTTATTGTCAAGAATATTACCCGCCAGCCTCACAAAAATAATCTTTATTCTCCCGGACTTGTATGTCTCAAAGGGGGCGATCTCGAAGATGAAAGCCGGGGAGTGCGTTTCCCAGTGCTTGAATATCCTGTTAATGAATTTTTCAACGAAGACTTTTTCGATACGAAGAAGATAGTCTACGTTCCCATAGATCTTAAATAATATGCTGAAAGTAAAACAATTTATATTCAATATGATCGGAGTCAACACTTTCGTGATCTCCGATCCCGATACTAGTGAGGCGATTGTCGTCGATCCCGGTATGTTCACTCCCGCCGAGCGTCGCGAGTTTGATGATTATATTAAGGTGTCGGGTCTTACAATCAAACAGGTAATCAATACCCATCTACATCTTGATCATTGTTTCGGAGATAATTATGTGCATGATACCTATGGCGTGAAAGTTGCGGCAAACGTAGGCGATGCGTCGCTCGGAGCCGATCTTGCAGGGCAAATGCGCATGTTCGGCTTGCATGGCAATGCCGAACCGGTGACCATTGACGTTCAGCTTAAGGAAGGAGACGTTATCAAAGTCGGTTCAGATGAATTGAGAGTGATAGAGACACCGGGCCATTCGCGTGGAGGTATCTGCCTATATTGCCCAAGCGGTAAGTTCCTAATTGCGGGCGATACGCTTTTCCGCGGCGGAGTAGGGCGCACAGATCTTCCCGGAGGTGACTACCGTACAATGTCATCTTCAATCCGCAATAAACTTTTCACTCTGCCCGACGATACAGCAGTACTTCCCGGTCACGACCGTTTTACAACTATCGGAGACGAAAAACGCTCAAATCCATATATTTAGAAATTTGAGCGTTAATGTGTCTGTGCGGAGTTGAGGTTGCTTACCATATCCCGAGTGGGTCGTAGGTACTCCAATCTTGTTTCGTGCGGGATTTGCATCGCTCGATAATATCTGTCAGGACTAAGCCTGCCCCTAAACGCCGCAGCGCATAGGTGATGTCATCAGGGCCATCTTCAACAATCAATTTCATGATCATGCGGCTGAAATCGGCTGCGGATTTTGTCTTTCCCACCTTTGCGAGCGATATTGCGTAAGCCACGAATACTAAGGCGGCATCATCTGGCGTCGCTGTTGATTCGCCAACGGTCGGAGTTTCAAATGCCTTGCATACTGCGTCAAAGTCCTGAAGTAGGAAGTAATTGATAATCAGTGCCTCGTTGACAGCTGGATGTCTATATCCAAGTTTCTTATTACAATATTCGAGTATCTGTATCGCTTTATCATGAGCACCGAGTACTTCCAGATCGGCGGCCCACGCTATCCAGCCATTGACATCCGTAGGAGGATCAGTGCTGTCGACATCTGCAAGCAAAACAGTTTCCGGTGCTCCGTTGACAGCCATAAGATCTGAAGCCAACTGGCGATTACCTCTATTGAGTGCATAGCATCTATTTAGAACATCGGCCGCTTTATATGAAGCATCTTTCATAATCAGATCGTCAGAAGACTCGATGATCAATGCTGCCAAGAAACGACTGATGTCGACATCTTCGGGATATTCCTTTGCTAATTTTTCAAGAGCCTTGATCGCTTGTTTGCGAGTATTGTCTTCTCTGGCAAGTAAGCGTGCGTGATAGAAGCGCATTGCTTTGTCTTCCGGAAGAATTGCAAGCGCAAGGTCAAGGGCTTGCAGAGCGCCGTTGACATTGTCATTCAGATCATGTTCCTGAGCCAGCATAAACCAGTACTGCTCGTTGTACGGCTCGAGATCGGTGAGTTCTTCGAGCAGTTTGATCGCCTCGGAATAACGCTTTTCGAGTTCGAGCATCACAGCAATCTCGTAGAGCAGGGTGGGTAGATAAGTGACGTGGTTGCGGAGTGAGTCAAGACGCGAGAGCAGCCAGTTAGTCTGATTGAGGGAAGTAGCAAGATCGACAAGTTGAATCACTTCCTCGTCATCAAATTCATCGTAGTCGGCGAGGATTCGGTCAAGCGCCGCTTCAGCCTTTGCACCGCGCTGATTGGCTGCGCGTGCGCGGCTGATGTCCCACAGTACACCGTGCTGAGCAGAATTGTCGCTCAAATATTTTGAGATTAGATCGTCTCCGAAGGTATAGTAGAGCAGGGCACGACGCTGTTTCATCGCCGCGCTGTCAGGATAATAACGCGCCGCACACAACATTGCCTCCCAACGCAGATAATCATCGTTGAGATCTCCGGCATAGTCGAAAATCTCAATCAATTCGTCTTCATCGAAATAATGCGATGAATCGTTGGGTGATGCCAGTGACTGACGGAAGCGGCTGCAGAGCTCTTCGCGGCGATCGTTGCTGTTATCAGGCATTATGCTTTCTTCTGTTCTTTTTCCCAGCTATCCTTTAGCGCGATAGTGCGGTTAAATACAGGGGCTTCGGGCGTTGAGTCGTAGTCGGGCGTAAAGTAGCCTACACGCTGGAACTGGAACTTACGTCCCCGCTCATTATTTTCGGCTACGAAAGGTTCGATCTTCACGCCTTTTACCACCTTGAGTGAGTCGGGATTGAGCAATTCACGGAAATCGCGCTCAGTTTCGGCTGCAGGATTCTCAACATTAAAGAGTCGGTCGTAGAGCCGTACCTCTGCATCTACTGCGTGAGGTGCAGAAACCCAATGAAGCGTGCCCTTTACCTTACGGGCTGCCCCGGGCATACCGCTGCGCGATTCGGGATCGTAGGTACAGTAGATTTCATCAATATTGCCGTCGGCATCTTTATGTACGCCGGTACATTTAATAATGTATGCACCCTTCAGACGCACTTCGGAATCCGGCGCGAGACGGAAGAATTTCTTAGGCGGATTTTCCATAAAGTCGTCACGCTCAATGTAAATTTCGCGAGAGAACGGCATTTTGTGAGTTCCGCTACCTTCTTCTTCCGGATTATTCTCCATCTCAACTGTTTCGGTCTGTCCCTCAGGATAGTTGGTGATTACGACCTTGACAGGGTTGAGCACAGCCATAACACGGGTAGCTTTTTTATTGAGATCGTCGCGAACGGCGTGCTCAAGCAGCGAAACGCTGTTGAGAGCTTCGTATTTAGTGTAGCCGATGGTATCGATGAAGCGACGGATTGACTCGGGTGTATATCCGCGGCGACGCATACCGGATATTGTCGGCATTCGAGGATCATCCCACCCGGCAACAAGACCTTCCTTGACGAGCTGTAGCAGTTTACGTTTGCTCATCACTGTGTAGGTAAGGTTAAGGCGGTTGAACTCGATCTGTCGGGGGCAGTAGCTTTCATCGGCCAGCTCTTTTACAAAATATTCATAAAGCGGACGGTGAGGCACAAATTCCAGCGTGCAGATAGAGTGGGTGACACCCTCGAAGTAGTCGCTCTGACCGTGGGCGAAGTCATACATCGGGTAGACCTTCCATGTTGTGCCGGTGCGGTGGTGAGGATGCTTTATGATGCGGTACATGATCGGATCGCGGAAGTGCATGTTTGGCGAGGCCATATCGATTTTTGCACGGAGAACACGCGCACCCTCTTCAAACTCACCTTCGTTCATGCGATGGAAGAGATCGAGATTTTCTTCGACACTTCTGTTGCGGTAGGGACTTTCCGTACCGGGAATAGTCGGCGTGCCTTTCTGGGCTGCGATTTCTTCCGATGTCTGATCGTCGACATAAGCCTTTCCTTCTTTGATCAGGCGGATTGCGAGATCATAGAGCTGGGGAAAGTAATCTGATGCATAATATTCACGGTTGCCCCAGTCGAAGCCGAGCCAGTGGATGTCCTCACGGATAGAATCTACATACTCCACGTCTTCTTTCACCGGATTGGTATCATCAAAGCGGAGGTTACAGGTTCCACCAAATTTTTCTGCCACACCGAAGTCCATGCAGATGGCCTTTGCATGGCCTATGTGCAGATAGCCGTTAGGTTCGGGCGGGAATCGTGTATTCAGACGACCGCCATTCTTGCCGGCCTGCAAATCGTCATACACTATTTGTTCGACAAAATTCAATCCTTTTTTTTCGGTAGATTCCCGTTCGATGTTTTCTGCCATTGGTCTATGTTGTTTTGATGTCCCTGATGCGGGACGATCGGTTCATAATATGTGATGTTAATGTTTCAATGTGCAAAAATAATGATTATTTGCGAGAGGAGGCCGCTTTTTTGCACAAAATTCGTAACTTCGTAAATCATTATTCGAATAATATCCATGCCTGCATATCTCAATTATATAATAGCGGTCATTACCTTATTTGCTGCTTCGCTTACAGTCCGAGCTCAGGATCTCCTCGGCATTAAAGGCGAAGACGCCACGTCAATAGGCGTTTATATCAAAAATATCGAGACCGGCGAAGTGCTGTATGATCTCAATAGTGAACTTGCCCTTACGCCGGCCAGCGTGATGAAGACTCTGACGTCGGCTTCGGCTTTGAGTCTGTTAGGTTCTGATTATCGTTTCTACACTCCTGTCGTCTTACGCGGTTCGGTAGGTGCAGATCGACGTTGGCATGGCGACTTAATCATCCGGGCTTCAGGAGACCCAACACTAGAGAGTGTTAATTTCCCGGCAAATGTTGGCTTCTGTGACTCAATCGTCGCTGCTCTTAAGCGTGATGGCATAACGGCTATTGATGGCTCTGTTATTGTTATCCAAACGATGAAGGATGCCGGACCTGTGGTTCGCTGGGAGATCGAGGACATAGGCTGGCCTTATGGTGCCGGCCATTTTGACTTTAATTATCACGATAATACCGTCTCTCTTGAACCATTGACAGGCAAGACTGATCCCCCCGTTCCCGGCCTTAAGGTTAACGTTGTCTACAATTCCGGCCCTACGGAATTAATTCGCGGTGTTGGTTCTTACGACCTTAATGTCTACAGCCGCAAACCGGACCGAAAGAAGTGGACGCTGTCTACTACTATGCCCGATCCGGCAGCAGTAATGAAAGGCGTCCTTGTAAATAAACTGCAGGGCGCCGGAATTAAAATTGGCGATCAAGCCATGTCGAACGCTAACGACCCACAACGCGAAATTTATCGTCATAAATCTCCCGTCGCAACCGAAATACTTCGCAGTCTGATGGTTCGCAGCGATAATCTTTTTGCTGAAGGAATGTTGCGCGCTCTTGCGCCTAAAGAAACTCGTGACGCAGCTATTGATCGTGAAAAATCCTTATGGCGGGGACGAGGGCTCAATACGGATTGTACTCTTATTTTCGATGGTAGTGGTCTTACACGAGGCAACCGTGTACAACCTCGGTTCATCGCTGATATGCTCGAATGGATGGCTCGGAGTCCGATGCGCAAGGAATATATATCCTTTTTTCCTCGTGCAGGTCTCGACGGCACGATGAAGACCTTCCTCGCCGAGTCGCCTCTGAAGGGTTGTCTTGCACTGAAAACGGGCAGTATGAACGCTGTTCAAAGCTACGCCGGGTATCGTCTTGATATGGATGGAAATCCGACCCATGTTGTCGTTATCTTTGTCAACGTTTTTTTCTGCAAGCGTCCCGAACTTCGAAAGGCGGTCGAAGAACTGTTGTCTGATATCTTTCTTTAGTATCTCAAAACTCTCATAACATAATCATGAACAAAGATCAATTACTCGCACGCGCATTCTCATTATGCGATGAAATAGAACAACGCCAGTCTCAACTTCGCGATATATTGTGTCTGCTTATGTCGGCTGAATCATCTCCTCAGACTCAAGAGCAGGCTGCGCCTCAGACAACGACATTTATGCCTGAAACAGTCCCGGTGGCTGAAGTTCCACACATAGAGTCAATGCCGAATCCTATTCCGGATACTACACCTGTTGCCCCAGTCGAGGATGCCGCCGAATCAGTCGAAGAATCCGTCGTCGAAGTCACTCCAACTCCTGAAGAAATTGTTGCGGAGGTTGTCACTGAATCTACGCCATTGCAAAAAGTTCAAATGCATAAAGTAGATCTTCGCAAGGCGTTGACCATTAATGATCGTTTTCGTTTCCGTCGAGAGCTTTTCGGCGGAGACGAACAAGCTATGAATGCTCTTCTCGCTCGCCTGAGCGAATGCGAGTCGGTTAATAAAGCCTGTGATGTGGTTTCTTCGCTCGGCTGGGATATGGATAGCGAGGCCGTGAACGAATTTATCGAATTTGTCCGTAATAATTTCAATGCCCATCGTTCATGAGTGGTAAATTATACATCGTTCCTACGCCTATCGGTAATCTTTCGGATATGACGCCGAGGGCAGTAGAGGTTCTTAAGAATGCTTCACTTATCTTGGCAGAGGATACGCGCACAAGTGCTCCATTGATGAAACATTTCGATATTGCAACTCCGATGGCGAGCCATCATAAATATAATGAGCATTCCGCCGTCGGACAGATTATCGAACGCCTTAAATCCGGCGAGGTGATAGCTCTTGTATCTGATGCCGGTACCCCCGGAGTTTCCGACCCCGGGTTTATGCTTTCGCGTGAATGCCGCCGCAACGATATCGAGGTTGAAACCCTGCCGGGAGCAACTGCTTTTGTACCGGCTTTGGTAAATTCCGGCCTGCCGTGCGATCGTTTTGTTTTTGAAGGATTTCTTCCTCCCAAGAAAGGTCGCTCGACCCGTCTTTCAATTCTTGCCGAAGATCCCCGGACATTTATTATCTATGAGTCGCCTTTACGTCTGACCAAGACCCTTGAGCAACTTAGTGAGTTGTGCGGTGTTGACCGTCCTGCCTCTGTTTCTCGCGAAATTTCCAAACTCCATGAAACCACCGTTCGGGGAACTCTTGCTGAGCTTGTCGAATATTTTACTTTGAACCAGCCGAAAGGAGAGATTGTTATAGTTGTTGGAGGTAAACCTTCAGTTACTGAAGAGAAAATTCATAAGAATAAATATAAATCAGAAACACATTATGATGAAAAAGATTTTTAGCATCAGTCTTGTAGCCGTATTGGGGCTGACTGCATGCAATCAGCAGAAAACAACCGGTGCTCAGGACGAGCAAGTCAGTGCAGACGCTACTCGCGAAGAACTTGCCTCTGCAGTAGCCGATAGAGACCGCCTGATTTCTCTTATCGGTGAAATTAATCAGGGCATGAGTCAGATTAAGGAACTCGAAAATATTCTGACAGTCTCCAATAACAACCCATCTGAAACTGACTCTCAACGCGTTCAGGTTCTTTCTGACATCGAAGCCATTCAGAAGACTCTTCAGGACCGCAGACTTAAACTCGAAGAACTCGAAAAGAAACTTGCCGCCTCCAATGCTTCAAATAATACGCATCGTCAGACCATAGCAGGTCTGCGTGCTCAGATTGATGCACAGACACAGGAAATATCTACCCTTAAAGAATCACTCGGGCAGGCCCAGCGCCGTATCGGCGAACTTGATGCCGCTGTCGATTCGCTGAACTCTGCAGTCAATACTGTCACAGACGAGCGCAACATTGCCCAACAGGAAAATGTCGATCTCGCAAATGAACTGAACACTTGTTACTATGCTATCGGCAGTAAGAAGGAGTTGAAAGACCGCAACATTATCGAGACCGGTTTCCTCCGCAAGACCAAACTTCTTAAAGGTGACTTTGATCAGAGTTTCTTCTCAACTGCTGACAAGCGTACGCTTACTCGCATCGCGCTCCATTCAAAGAAGGCAGAGGTGCTTACCAACCAACCCGAAGGTTCTTATGTGATCAACGATGACAACGGCCAGAAGATACTCGTCATCACTAATCCTGATGCATTTTGGAGCCTATCAAACTATTTGGTAATTAAGATAGACTGATAAAAATTTAAAGTAATCAATTATATTGAAAGCGGTGTGTCAGATTTGATCCGACACACCGCTTTTAATGTATAATAATTGTTGCCTTATTTTACAAATTCTTTGCTGACTGTTTTTCCACTACGCACTATATAAAGACCGTTCGAAGGATTCTTTACTTCTATACCCTGAAGGTTATAGTATGTTTTTTCTT
Source organism: uncultured Bacteroides sp. (assembly GCA_964621135.1). Classification (GTDB taxonomy): domain Bacteria; phylum Bacteroidota; class Bacteroidia; order Bacteroidales; family Muribaculaceae; genus CAG-873. Next base: position 14,181 of record CAZULD010000018.1, read on the forward strand.
CAGACATCGGAATGTCAATATCAGAAATACCGGATAGTGCACGATTCATGTCCAGTTTGAATTTACCCGGCAGGAAACGGGGCACATCGTAATTGGGATTGGTGAGATACTCTTTTACGTCACATTCAGGGTTGGTGGGAGCGTTTACATACATCCAGCTATCAGAACCTGATTGGCGCATGAATACACCTGGTTCCGGGTCAAAAGTCAGAATATTGTCCTTCCATACGCCTCCACTCGATTCACGAAGATTTTCAACGACTTTTAGTCCGAACATTGCTGCTCTCTGACTATATTTACTGCTCATTAATAATTCTTTACCGTCCTTTGTAAATCCTACAAAACTCTGGGCAATGTATGGGCGTTCTGGATTGGTTATGTTGATATAGATATATCCGGGATAGTCTTCACGTTGGATGAAACGGTCTGCGTAAGTCCAGTTTTCAAAAGCAGTGCTTATACGGTAATAACCTTTGAATTCTTTGTGCACCTCTACATCAACATCAAATGTTTCTGACTCAATATCTTTAAAGAATGATGCGAAGAAGTCTTCGGTCAGTGTGGCCTTCCCGAGATATTCCCATGACGACTGATTTGCAGGAGGATAAACGTCGAATATGTGTTCTTCTTGATAATCACCGTATTCGTCGATACTTACAAAAGTTACATAAGCCATTCGGGCATCAATATCTGCGACTGAAACTTCAATGTCATCACCTACTTCGCAGACATTACCTTCCTCTGCTATGCGTTCAAGAACAGTCGAGTTAGGATATTCGGTTGTAAGCATCCAGCGGATTTCAGGAATGCGGTCATCTTCGGCATCAACATAATAATGATATTTATAATCTTCATCGGGCACAAATAATTCCTCCGCTTCAACTTCAAAAGAATAGTCAATCGGAAGTTCTCCGCCCGGCAACACTATCGCAAAACGGCCTGATCCGTTCGTTCGGTATCCGATACGGTTGATGATAAGTACGATTGAAGCGGGAAATTCAAAGTGGATTACATTATCTTCAAGATATCCGGATTGAGCTATTGCCTGAGCTTCGTTGAGCTTTAATTCATCTTTAAGACAATAGGTCGAGGATATGATAGCTGCACCTTCCTCATCTGCAAGTCCGGAATCCTGAGGATAGATTTTTACTACATCCGGGTCTGTGGCGTCAATTTCTATATAGAAGTCGTCAGATGTATTTACCGTAGCTCCCATTCTGGTGGCAATTGGAAGCATAGGCCAGAATTGCCATGGATTTACGAGTCGGTAAAGACCGGGATTGTTTAAATCTTCTTGCATCATCACTTCGTAGCTTAGAATTCCGCAATCAAGATCGGGATACATTCCGGTTGTGATGTCGTCTACAAGTATGCACTCGTCTTCAATGTCTACCCAATTCGATGCTGGTCTTACTGGAGGCTGAATAGCTTGGGTAACTGCATCTACTTTTTCGCGTTCTAATGCGGAAGCGGCTAAGAATCCGCTGATTAGCAAAATTAGAGTAAAAATTCTTTTCATACAATAAATCTAATGGTTAAATATAGTTCCTATGAGTAAGTATAAATAGTGATCTGGTCACAAAAGTAAGTATAAATATTTTAATCAGATACTTTTGTAACTAAATCGTCAAAACATTTGTCGTTTTGACGCAATATGAGGGTTAAGCTCAAAAGTGGTACCGGAAATTACTCCAGATCGACGCGGTTGTTGCGGGCTTCGTCAAATTTGGCTTTCATTGTCGGATTGCCACGCGTCAGCTTTTTGATGGTCAGGGCTTCGGCCTTATCGTTGGCGAGGCGGAGATTGTTCTCCGAACCAATTAATGCTTCTTTGATTTTCTGAAGATGTGAAATCGATTTATCTATTTCTTCGATAGCCTTTTGAAATTTCTCGCTCGCGAGACGATAGTTGCGGCTGAAACCGTCGCGGAATGTATCAAGTTGCTGTTCGAAGTTCGTAACGTCGATTGACATCTGACGCGCACGGGCAAGTTCGAGTTTGTATTCCACACTCTTGCGCGAGGCTTGAGTAAGCATTGAGATTACGGCCATAAAGAATTGAGGCCGTATGACATACATTTTAGGGTAGCGGTATGATACATCGACTATTCCTTCGTTGTAAAGCTCGTTATCGGCTTCGAGCAACGACACCAACACGGCATATTCACAACCCTTTGTATTTCGGTCGCGATCGAGTTTGGCGAAGAAATCCTCATTCTGATGCTTAGTCGCCGTGGTGTCAGCCTCGTTTTTCATCTCAAACATTATCGAGATATACTCGACACCGTCGGCATAGTCACGGAAGATGAAGTCTCCTTTGCTGCCTTCTCGCGCGTCATTGTCTTTCTCAAAGTATGCGTTGGGGAACATCATCGCTCTCATACGGTTGAATTCGTTCTGGCAGTGTACTTCAAGCGACTCACCGATCATCTTGGTCGACAGCCTCGCTTTCATGTCTTTATAGTAGTCGATAATCTCCTGCTTCTGACGCAATTCGAGGTCGTGTTGTTCTTTCAGACTGTTTTCTCGTTCGATCGCCTTGTTGCGTTCGGTAGCGACTGAGTTGCGCAGTTCGGCGATCTCGTTCTCTTTCTTTCTCAACTGTTCCGCACTGTTCTGCCGTTCTTCAAGCAGAGCTATGCGGCGTGTATTATCAGTCTGGGCGAGTTCAGATTTCAGTTTTTCAATCTCTGCGTCGCGCGCAGCCAGTTTCTTAGTCATCTCGGCCTCTTTTTCAGCCGTCGCAGCCGACAGTTTCTGATTTATCAGTTCTATTTTATTATCGCGTCGCGAGATCTCTAACTCTTTTTCGCCGAGTGTACGGGCAAATTTACTTTCTATCTCTTTTGTCTTTGACTGTATTTCGAGATTCATGCGTTGACGCATTTCCTCAGCGCGCCGCTTCACTTCATCGTCAAATGCCGCTGTACGCACTTGGTTGGCAAGCGATTCGAACAAGTCGTGGTCGACAGTGAAAACATGCTGACAATTAGGACATTTTAATTCTTTCATTGCTGGGGAAGTTCTATATTACGTTTGAGAAAAGCTCTGAAATGACGGCTACGGTCGGTTGTGTCGGCTGTTATACGCTCGATTTCACCCATCGTTGTGTCGAAGATCAGGTGGCGGTCGGCATATATTATAGTGTCATTCAGTAACTTCAGTGTACCTCGGATAAGTGTGTCGGAGTATATTTTTATTTTCTCTTGTTCTATCAGGCGTTCTATTGTTGCTAAACGAAGATCACGCACACGTTCGACACCGGGATTAAAACCTTCAAAATCTTTGAGCCACTTACGAATACGCGATATACGGGCGGTGGACTGACGATATTTACCGCGCATGATTTCTTTCGTAATTTCTCGCATAAACCGGTCATAAAGTTTATCCACATCCGGATCAGCAAAGAAATCAAAATAATCTTTGATCGCTTTGTTTGCCGAATAAGCCGTCAGCACGACATCAATTATCTGCTCGTGCGACAAACCTGCCAATTCCTTCTTCAATGCGATCTTCGACATAACTCTCCTTTTTAATATCCCATTGCCTGAGATAATTTTTGAACGGGTGGCCCTATTGTCGGATTGTGTGATTGCATATAATTGGAGTTACTGCTCTTTAGCATCTGATACAATATGCCGCCGACATCAATCCCGATTTTATTATTCTTGGATAATTTGAAATAGGGTTTTACGATTGGTTGTGCTTCGATTCGTCGGGTGAGCATTGACCGATACCCCTGTGCACCGACCTCAACTCCGAATTTATCCGAAAAAGAGTAGTCAATGTAGCCGCCGAATCGTGGGACGCTTACATAACCGGCCATCGCCGGATTAAATAATTTAACTCCCGAATGATATTCTCCGAAAATGGTTGCGCTCACCCTTTCATTGAAACGATATGTCAGGTCTGCGCCAAATCCGTAGGACGTTTGCAATCCCCGGAAGTAACCGTACTTTGTTGCCACCCCATAAACGCTTACTTTCAGCGCTCCCAGATTTTGTTCTACATTTAACCTGCCCGAATTTATCGCCATAAGTCCGGGCATGGTCTGTATGCCTCCGGCGGCATAGAAGTAGCCGTTGCGCCACGATGAGATCGGTTCTAAGCCAGCCGGTATAATATTAATGTCGGTTTTAAAGTCTTTTAATGAGAGAGTGTCAGAGTATAATCCGTTATTGAGAACTGAATTCGAGTACTCGGCAAATTTTCGGTCAAAATTGTAATATATACTCGTTGTATCAAGAGGCTCATTGCCTTGAGGATATGAAATCATCATGCTATCCGGTATCTCATTTTGACCGACAGCCATAAATGGCAACCACGCTAATGACAATATTAATGCAATCCGTTTCATATCAATGCAAAGATAGCTAATTATCATTTCGCCACAAAATTTTACCCTCAGAACAAGACCATCCTCTGGATTTAAATTGAATTTTTTCTTGCATATATTGCAAAATAAAATTAACTTTGCAAAAAAAACGTTAAGTAAATTTAAATCTATTCAATCTTATGAAAACGTATCCTTTTTTATTATCTCTTTTTATGTCTTTCGGATTAATGTCATTCGACTCCGAGGCAAAAACGGCTGTCGATTTCCCGTATTATGAATTTAATAATAGCAGCCACTTTGATATTCGTCGTGTAGAGACTACAGGCGACTCGGTTATTGTATTTGCCGATCTCTATAGTCGTCCGGACTCATGGGTAAAAATAAGTTCAGGATCTTACATCAAGGGCAATCGGAGTGGTAAGATCTTACAAATTGATAGCTGTGATGGTTTAGAGCTTGATAAGGAGGTATATCCGGGTGTTTCTGGACGAATTCCTTTTGTCATGAAATTTGCCGCACTGTCTGCCGAAGATGATAGCTTTGATTTTATCGAGAGTGATATGCCCGGAGCTTTTGTTGTTAGAGGAATAAGTATTGATATGCCTCTCTCTGATGGTACTGTTACCTGTCATCTCGAAGGAAATGTGACAGATTCGCTTGTTGGCCGACTTATTGTTATGGAGGCAACTGAAGATTTCCGCACGGTCGACCATTTCATATCTATCCCTGTCGATAATGGCCGTTTTTCGTATGATTTTCATGCTGATAAAGATGGATATTATGATTTGATTCCGTTTAATGAGTTGCTTGACGGTTCATGGCGAAACGGCAATTTTTTCGCTTTTGACGGAACGGTCAATTTTAATATTCCTTCACGCGGTGAAATGATTGAAGTTTCAAGTTCTCATCCTGATCAAATGCTTGCGACTGAGATGATAAAGATGATCGTTCCTGTTTATGACTTAATCAATGAAAAGGGTCGCACGATCAGTGATGATAATATGTTTACCAAAGAAGGCAAAGAACTGTTGGGAAAAATGAAATCTGCTGGCCCTGAAGAACTTTTATCTCTGCGGTCACAATTATCATCCGGTGATTTTTATTCTCCCGAATACAAGGCCTTTCGGACTTTTAGAGATAGTTTAGAGCAAGGGTTGTCAAAAAAGGAATTGGAATTTTATGCTGCGAAGCCCTCTCTGTATGCTCTCACTAAAGTTTACAATGCCCTTCAGTATAGCCGTGACGATGAGGATAGGAAGAAGCGGTTCTGTGAATTGTATGATAATCTGCTGGTTGATTATCGCCCTGATTATTATTATCATGATAAGATCAAAGCCTTGCGTATAGCCGAGCAGTTGAAACCGGGGAATCAATATATCGACTATAACATAACGCTTGATAACGGAGAGAAAATATCCCTGTCCGAACTCGCTGCCGGAAAAGTTACACTGATTGATCTGTGGGCGTCGTGGTGTGGCCCATGTCGCAAATTGTCAATGGAATATATTCCCGTTTATGAAAAATACAAGGACGATGGTTTCAATGTCATCAGTATAGCCCGCGAACAGTATGCCGATGATATGAAAAGAGCTGTCGAGCAGGATGGCTATCCTTGGAAAACTTATCTTGAACTCAATGATGAGAATAATATCTGGATGCTTAACGGTGTAGGTAACGGGGGTGGAACGACTTTCCTTATTGATAAGACCGGGAAGATCATAGTCGTTCATCCTTCGGCAAAGGAACTTGATGAATACCTTTTTGTACTCAAGCAGATGGGCCGTTTGTAATCGCTCAAACCTACGTTAGCAACAAAATTGAAAAGACTCCGAAACTATTTCACGGCTCCGGAGTCTTGTTTTTCATTGTCCAATATATTTATTTTTACTGAGTCAGCACCACTTTCCCATCGATAATATATAGTCCGGGGGTAAGTGATCCTTTCTGAACTACACCGTTGAGACGGTAGACTGTTCCGGTTCCGTTTAGGTTGTCGGAGATCGGATCAGTTAATCCTGTCTGCAGTCGGTCAAGGGTAAAGTGCAGACCTTCGGCCATAATAACGCCTCCACTATAGACTGCGGCCTGATAGTGTCCGTCTTGCAGTTCTGAAAGATCGGTAATCACGCTCACGTACTTTTGTTCTCCTACAGTTAAATAAATACTTTCTGATGATTTGTTGTAAAGTTCATATCCGCCGTCGCCCGGGAATATCGCTACACGCGGCGATCCGAAGTACACACCCGATTTACATTCGACTCTAAATGTGAATTTTACTGCCGTAGGATCTGTTATCGGGTCTTTTTCGTCAAGAGTCAATCCTGTTATTTCTATCTCTGTTTTGTCATCGTTGACTCCAATTGTAATATCTATACGTTCGCTGACTTCCTTGCCCGCTTCATCGCGGAACACCAGTTTATAATCTCCGGCCGGGAATTCTTTGCCTTCAATCACGGTAAATTTTGCAACATAATCTTTTATACGCTCCGATGCGTTTGCAAAAACGTCAAGTGGACGGAACTTCGATTTGGCAACTTCATTACCGTCTGTATCAAGTATATAGGGTGTTACCGTACTGTAGAATTCAAGATCACCCTTATTCTCGACCGTGAATGGCATCGGAAATTCATGGTTGCGGTAAACGGCAGTGGGTATTTCTATATCTCGGATGACAATTTTAGCCTCGGCTTCATCCTCGATTTTTGCTACATTGTCAGTAACTGTTGCAGTGATCTCTGCCGGATAGCCTACAGGCATACGCACTTCTGACCATTT
>CAZULD010000018.1:21391-22893 GCA_964621135.1 uncultured Bacteroides sp.
CACATAAGTGGGAGTGTCTCCCGATTTGGCAGGACGGACACCGAGCGTCGCTACCTGACTGGTGTTAAATCCACCGGCACCCCCTCCGACTCCAAGATCATCGGGATTTAATGCTGTCAGGAGAAAGTAGCCGTTGCTGAGACCGCCCCAGCCCCAGTTGAAATGGAAGAAACCGCCACTACTATACCCGTCACAGATAAATTGATGGCCTCCGTCAGTTCCTGCACCGCTATAAAGCACCGGCAATCCTTCAGCAAGATCAGCATATATCATACCTTCCCATTCGTTATATCCGTAAAATGTACGGTTAGGCATCCAGAGTGATGGTGAATAATCAAATATATCGATCAGAGCTTCGCCCATTCGGGTTGTAGCAGCTCCGCTGCCTCCCGGTTCATAATGCATGTTGACGCTTATTCCGCATCCGAGCATTAATTCGGCTACGGCATGTTTAGCCTCCTCGGTGCTCTTGGAGTCGTACGTGTCAGTCATCTGGTCCCATTGAAAAGCTGTGTTCTCATAATCAAATTTTAATTCTTCTTTGCCTGGTTCCCAATAATATGAATAGGTTCCTTTGCCATGAGCCGGATAGTTATGATATTTCATCACTTGAGCCATTGCCGTTGCGACGCAACCGGTCACGGTTTCATGATCATCTACTTTGGGGCAAAGGATATTATATGGCCATTCTTGATTCCACTTTGTTGTAATAAGCGGTTTAATTTCCGCTCTTTCTGTACGCCAGGAACCGTTTGCATCGGTTGTTTCAGCTCCGGTTGCCTGCAGATAGTCAATCTGGCTGTTGTAATAACCGAGCCAATATTCAAGTTCAGGATTTCCGTCTAATGAGAAATCATCTGACTCAGAGTAGGCGAGAAGAGCCGGCACACGGTCATCATTTGGCAATATTGAATATCCCTTCCCAGAGGTAAATACATAAAGATTGCCGATAGTTGACTTGTATGTCATCGATGGCGCACGATTGATTGCTGATGGCATTCGGTGCATGCCCGAGTCCTCAAGACGTGCAAGTGCCTCGTCAGGCGTGAGAGTAGCGGCAGTAGAGATTCCGAAACCTGAAATGCCGAGTAATCCGCAAAGTATAAGTCTATTCATAAATTAATGGTTGAATTGTTGCTTTAACTATTACAACGCATTATTTATCATATAGTTCTACTGAATTTTAATAATTGGATTCTATGTGTAAAAAAGCAGTGTAACCGATGTCGGTTACACTGCCCTTAAATTATATTGTTGATCGTTTTATTCTTTATTAGCGTCGGGTTTGAGCCATTTGTCGAACCAACGGAAGAAGAGGCGCTGCCACATGATGGCGTTCTGCGGTTTCAAGATCCAATGGTTTTCGTCAGGATAGATAACCATTTCGGCGGGAATACCGCGAAGTTTGGCTGCGTTGAACGCTGCCATACCTTGAGAAGCGAGGATACGGTAATCATATTCGCCGTGGCTGATCATGATAGGCGTATCCCATTTGTCTACGA
>CAZULD010000019.1:0-22203 GCA_964621135.1 uncultured Bacteroides sp.
AATAGTTGAAACGTAGGCAGTTGGCCGAGATAAATCTCGGCCAACTGTTTTTGCGTTGAAAAAAAGTGTTTTACGTTGTATCGTTAGTATTTAGAAAGTTAGTCTGCATTGGCTTTCAGCCACTCTGTCCGTACTGCATCGGGAAGATGTTTGACCGTGAAATCAGAGAATGTAACCGTGAATCCTTCTCCATCAGGACATGCAGCCATCATTCCTACCTTCACCGGACGGTTAGCTTCCATCCATGCATTTCGCATCATGTAATACTCTTTATCATCAAAAGAATAAAAAATTTCAATAGCATCTTTTCGTCTGACGGCCTTTATCCATAATTCTTTTACGGGTCGGTCGAGAGCAACTACACTCCAATCGGAGGTATGATGAGTGACGACAGTACTGAGATTATATTTGCCATCGACAAATTCGATACCTGTTTTAATATAATTTTCGTGATCAATGCGAATCATCATTCCGGCCTGATCGAAACGCACTTTGTAGTCTCCGGCAACTTTAAGTTTTGCTTCAAACTCACCTCCATATTCGGCATAATAGAAGGGTGCATCATCAACAGTAAAACCGTAGTGAGATACGCGCCAATAATCACTTTTGGGTGTTACTGTCATTGTCAGTTTTCTATCGTTGATTTCCCAAGATGCTGGTTCATTGAACCAGTTCATCTTTTCAAGTGTCTGTGCCGTCAGTAGCTGTGCTACTGAGATTGCAAGGAGTGAAAGAATGATCTTGTTCATTATGTCTGAAGATTAATATGAATATAACCATTGAATTTATTACCTTTGCAAAGGTAAATACTTATTTTATAATACACAATGGCTGGCTATAAACGACCATTCCTAAAGTAATAAACATGATTGTAGCCTTCAAGGTGGTTAAAAGGGTCTAACTTCAATAAGGATCAGTTAAATCAGTAAAATTTGGTGTCGTCGTAAAAGATTGCTAACTTTGTTATCGATGAAACGATATGTCGCATCTATATTATCTGTCGTATTGACTTTTATGTACTCTTGGGGTCAGGTGGACGATGACGTCGAAATCGTTAGCTATGATTCTTTAGATGAAGCTATAGAGGCTGAAATTGAAGGAATAGATTTCAGTGATCTTGATGACGTAAACGACTATGCAATATGTGGGCAAAGCAGAATTTCACCGGAGGCGATGACTGCTTTTGTAAGAAAACATAATGCAGACTTCGATCAGGAAATAGCAGAAGCATATATAGAAGTCGGTGAGCGTTACGGCATTCGCGGTGATATCGCATTCTGTCAAGCGATACTCGAAACGGGTTGGTTCAGATTTGACAGAGGAACAGCCGTAAAACCCTCCTACCATAATTATTGTGGATTGGGTGTCGTAAAACTTGGTGTGACGGGAGCAAAGTTTGATACAATTGAGGAGGGTGTCACTGCACATATACAACATCTTTATGCCTATGCTTCTAAAGATGATCTGCCAGACGGAGAAAAGCTGATAGATCCTCGCTTTAGTCATATCAGGCGCGGAACTGCTCACGAATGGTCGGATCTCAACAACCGCTGGGCAATGAATTCTGTCTATGGTTCAAAAATTTTAAAGATATTCAGTAGCTTATCAGGGGACTAAATACAAAATTGCTCCTAATCACCAACAGGTAATCCAGGAGCAACCTTGCAGAATTATATAACATTCAACCATCAAGAGGTCGATTGTAGCACGCCCTTTCATACCGTGCTCGATATATAAACATCTTTCGCGGTCGTTTTGTTCCGAAAAAATATAAATATTAAGTAACTTTGCAGGTATGATTACTCAATCTGTTGAAACATCAACTTTTCACTCTAATATTTCTTTGCGCAAAGGTCTTATTGCGCTATCACCTATTGCCGTATTCCTAATTTTATACCTTGTCGTATCGTTGATTATAGGAGATTTCTATAAAATGCCTTTATCAGTTGCGTTTATTGCCGCTTCAGTTTGGGCCGTGATAATAGATAGGGGAAAATCTCTTAACAGTAGGATCGAAACGTTTTCGCGGGCAGCCGGATCATCTAATATCATATACATGATATGGATATTTATTTTGGCTGGTACTTTTGCTTCACTTGCGAAAGAAATTGGCGCTATTGAGGCGACCGTGAATGTTACTATGCGACTGCTGCCATATGAATTAATGTTGCCGGGGATATTTATTGCCGCTTGCTTCATATCTATGTCTATTGGAACTTCAGTCGGGACAGTAGTGGCGTTGGTACCATTGGCGGTTGATCTGGCAAACGGAGGTGGTGGAAATTCTTCGCTGTTTGTCGCTGCTGTTCTCGGAGGCGCGTTTTTCGGTGATAATCTGTCCTTCATCTCTGATACTACCATCGCAGCGACGCGAACCCAATCTGTGGCTATGAATGCAAAGTTCAAAAGTAATTTGAAAATCGTTCTGCCGGCAGCATTGCTAACACTTTTGGTTTATGGTATGTTGGGCGCGCAAAGTACCGGTATTTCTGTTCAGGCAGACGTCGATTTGTTGTTATTGGTGCCGTATATTTTAATTATTATTCTTGCCTTGATCGGTTTGAATGTTACCGTTGTCCTGACATCAGGAATTGTGTCAGCCGTACTAATTGCTACCATTGCAGAAAATTTTTCACTGATAGATCTTGCCGGTTTTATGGGCTCAGGAGTGAGTTCAATGGGTGACCTTATAATCATTACGTTGCTATCGGCCGGAATGTTAGGCATTATAAAAGAGACCGGAGGCATAAATTTTCTTTTGCAACAGATGACGCGTCGCATCAAAGGTATTCGCGGAGCTAAAGTGTCCATCGCAACCTTAGTGGCAGCCGTAAATATATGCACAGCTAATAATACGGTTGCAATTATCACAGTAGGGTCATTGTCAAAAAAGATTGCTGATCATTATGGTATAGACGGCGCCCGCACGGCGAGTTTACTCGATACATGTTCATGTATCACCCAATGTCTATTGCCTTACGGAGCGCAAACACTACTGGCCGTTGGTTTAGCCGGACTTTCGCCCGGCGACCCTTGGCCCTACTTATATTATCCTTGGGCCTTAGCTGCCGCTGTGATGTTAAGGATAATATTCACAAAGAAATCAAGCAAATAAAATCCTGAACGCTTCCTCGACTTTCGTTACTTCATGGATGCGTATACCGTCTGGAGGAGTTTCCGCTCCTTTTAGGTTGCCTCCTGGAATAATAATATCAGTCATGCCAAGTTTAGCTGCTTCTGCAATGCGACGACTGATGTGAGTTACAGGGCGAATTTCTCCGGTAAGTCCGATCTCTCCTGCCATACAAAATCCGCGGCCGATAGCCATATCGACGTTGCTCGAAAGAATAGCGCATATTACAGCCAAATCAAGTGCCGGGTCATTGACTTTCAAGCCACCTGCGATATTTAGGAAGACGTCTTTCTGGGCGAGTTTGAATCCGACTCGTTTTTCAAGGACAGCAAGCAACATATTAAGGCGGCGACTATCAAATCCGGTGACAGATCTTTGGGGGGTACCATAAGCTGCGGTGCTGACTAAAGCCTGAATCTCAATCAGGAATGGGCGGTTTCCTTCAACAGTTACCCCAACAGATACCCCAGATAGCTCTTCATCGCTATGGCTCATTAGCATTTCAGAGGGATTAGCCACTTCCCGAAGTCCCCGTCGTCCCATTTCATAGATGCCGAGTTCAGATGTGCTTCCGAAACGATTTTTTATGGCCCGGAGAATACGGTACATATACTGGCGATCCCCTTCAAAATGAAGCACAGCATCGACGATGTGTTCCAATACCTTCGGTCCGGCCAGGGAACCGTCCTTTGTAATATGTCCTATGAGCAATACCGGAACTCCACTTGATTTCGCGTAAGCAAGCAAACGCGCCGCACATTCGCGAATCTGACTTACACTTCCGGCAGCAGATTCGAGAGCATCCGAGGCTATGGTCTGGATAGAGTCAACTACGAGAATCCCGGGATTAAGTTCTTCTATGTGGGAGAAAATATTTTCAAGAGATGTTTCGCAGACTATGAAACAATTATCGCTACCTCGCCCAATGCGGTCTGCTCGGAGCTTAAGTTGAGTTGCACTTTCTTCTCCAGATACGTATAAAATAGTCTTGGACTTTATTGACAATAGGTTTTGCAGAACCAGAGTTGACTTACCGATACCCGGTTCACCTCCAAGAAGAACAAGTGACCCGGCAACGAGGCCGCCACCAAGAACGCGGTTAAGTTCTGTCGACGGCATTATGACGCGTGGTTGGTCAAGTGGTTGGATATCATTAACCGCTCGAGCTTTATCGCGACCTCTACCTGCTACAGGTGAAGGTGATTTGGACGGACCAACAGCGACTTTTTCTTCTATCATGGTATTCCATTGTCCGCAAACTGGGCAACGACCTTCCCATTTTGATGATTCCGCTCCACACTCGGTACAGAACCACATGGATTTTATCTGCTTTTTTGCCATATTAGTTTCGGGATCTGAGCTGTCGACTTCGGAATTGAGAAAGGGTTATTGCGGCGGCTGTCGCAACATTTAGAGATTCTGAGGTTGGCCGTTCAGGGGGAAAAGACGGAATCAGTAAACGGTGGGTGACTACCTTTGCGACTTCATCTGATATGCCTTGACCTTCGTTGCCGAATATGATCACTCCGTTAGCTGATAAATCGGCAGTGTAAATGCTGGGAGCGTTGAGAAAAGTCCCATAAACGGGTGATCGCCAATTGGAAAGAGTTTCAGGGAGATTGCAATATCTGACATGGACGCGTGCAATAGCTCCCATTGTAGCCTGAACCGTTTTGGGAGACCATATGTCGACGGTATCATGAGATGCTATAATGTCTGTGACCCCCATCCAATCACAAGTACGTATAATTGTACCGAGGTTTCCGGGATCCTGAATTCTGTCGAGTGCAACGACTAATCTGTCCTTCAAAGTAACTGCGATCGTTTGCAGTGATAATTCTGATTGCTCCGGTATACAGTAAACTGCAATTACCGGAGATGGTGTACTTAGAGAGGACATCTGCCGGAGATCATCACCCGTAGCCTCCATGATATCTTGAGGCTCAAGTCGATTGATTAACTCCATGTTTTCCACAATCCAAGATTTTTTTGCGACAAGATAACGGCAGTTAAATGAGCCGGCAGTATCGGAAACACATTTTACACCTTCGGCAACGAACAGACCTTCGCGACGCCGATACTTGGTGTCTGCAAGCGATTTAATCAGTTTACGTAGGGCGTTAGTGATATCCATTGTTATTAAAATTCGTAACCGGCTTCGTTTATGAGGTCTTTATCTTCAGCGATTGTGGATCCAAGGGTTGTAAGTAGGTCTCCTACCACTCCTCCATTGATGCCGATGCGTAGCGCTTCAAGTTGGTCAGTGCGAGAAAGACGCTTTCGGCCGCCGGCAAATCTGAGTTGAGTGCGGGGATGGATAAAACGGAAAAGAGCTACGGTATCAAGGATGTCGTCAATGCTAATTGCTTCCTGATGCTCAAGGGGGGTGCCAGGAATAGGAGATAAAATATTTATGGGGATAGAGTGAGGCTCGACTTCGCGGAGCTTCAAAGCAAATTCCACGCGTTGACGGCGATCCTCACCCATGCCGATTATACCTCCCGAGCAAACTTCAAATCCGATTTTCTTTGCCGCTTGGATGGTTCTAATTTTATCTTCAATAGTATGTGTTGTGCAGAGTTTGTGGAAGTGAGAGGGTGCAGTCTCAAGATTGCAATGATAACGGCGTACCCCAGAATCCCAAAGTTGCTGCAGATCATCGCTGTCAAGCAGACCTAGAGAAGCACAAGTGTAGATGCCTGTCTCCTCTTTAGCTTGCCTAAGGAGAGCACACATGCTTTTTAGAGCGTTCCCCTTGACGGCTCGTCCACTGGCGACGAGCGAAAAACGTCGTACGCCCTTTGAATGGTTGTCATGGGCGGCAGCCATGCATTCATCGTGGTTGATTAGGTCGTAAGTTTCACAGCCGGTTGAATGATGGCGCGACTGCGCACACCATTTGCAGTTCTCGCTGCAAAGCCCCGAGCGGGCGTTGACTATGGAACATGAGTCAAAAGAGCGAGAACATAGTGTAGCGGTTATGTCTGCAGCCGCATCACGGATTTCTTTAGAGGCTGCGGGCATAAGATCAGCTAAAGTATATGCTTCTGATTCAGTAATAACTTCACCCGAAAGTATTTTATTTTTTAGGGAAGCAATATAGTCTACAGGATTCATTTATTTAAAATTCATTTATTTAAATTTTTTAATCGTTGGTGGCCCCTCAGAGACGTTCTCTCCGTTAATGTTGGTAAAGATAGCGCTTGATAGAGCGTTTAGGTGTTTTTTCGAACTCCTCTGTCATAACTTTACAGGCGGATATTTTACTATAAGCAGGTAAATTAGCATTAAGTTGCGTAATGTTTTGCTGCATAATATCAGCAATTTCTGAATCAGACAAGTTTTGTCTCTTAGCGTTTTCAACGTCGGGGTAAATGAGCGCGATAAGTTTACCGTCACGATCAACAATTAAAGATTCAGCGACGTAGGGCAATGCGTTCAGTTGCATCTCAATCTCTTCGGGGTATATATTCTGGCCGGACGGACCGAGAATCATGTTCTTGTCTCGGCCTTTGATATAAAGGAATCCGTCAGAGTCCAGAGTACAGATATCGCCGGTATTCATCCATTCGCCATCAAAAACTGCTTCTGTAGCTTCCGGATTTTTATAATATCCCTGCATTACGTTATCTCCTTTAACCCATAATACGCCAGGTGTGTTTACCGGATCCGGCGAATCGATGCGCACTTCCATGCGGTCAACTGTCTTACCGCAAGAACCTCCTTTCTGGATATCCCATTGGGCGTACGCAACAAGCGGGCCGCATTCAGTCATGCCATATCCGACCGTATAAGGGAATTGAATTCGTCGCAAGAATTTCTCAACATCTGCGTTAAGTCCTGCACCTCCAATAATTATTTCTTTAAGGTTTCCACCAAAAACAGATGTCAGTTTATCTTTAATTTTATGGAGGAGCTTATCATCAATTATCGGGAGATTCAGTAGAATTTTCATCAGAGGCTTATCAAGCATGGGGAAAACACGCGTACGGATAATTTTTTCGATAATTAATGGTACTGTTACTATGAGTTTGGGCTTGACACGATCGAAGGCCTCCATAATAACTCTTGGCGAGGGTGTTCGTGTAAGGAATGATATGTGGCAACCCTTAACAAACGGGTGAAGAAGTTCAACCATTAGTCCGAACATATGAGCAAGGGGTAACATACACACGAGCCCATCTCCCGGTAGAAGAAAATCCAGACCGTCAATACAGAACTGAACGTTTGACCATAGATTACCATATGAAAGCATTACGCCTTTGGAAAAACCTGTAGAACCTGAAGTGTAATTGATTAGAGCAAGACGATCTGCTGACGGAACGAAGTAGCTGATATCGTCAGTAGTAAAACGTTCCGGATATCGGTCTCCAAACAATTTATTCAAGTTATGACGGGCTTCTTCCAATTTGTCACTACGGGATATCAGTATTGAGTAGTCATTGATCAAGAGTGCTCCTTCAAGATTGTGCATAGCTTCCGGATCAAGATTCTCCCATGTTGATGCGTCTGCAAATAAAAGGCGAGCCTCGCTATGATTTACAAGGTGATGTATGTTGTCAGCTTTAAAATCATGGAGAATCGGAACTGCGACCGCTCCGTAAGTTATTGTAGCCATGAATGCTATGGCCCATTGGGCACTATTTCTTCCGCAAAGTGCAATCTTATCACCGGAGTTCAGGCCTATTGCCTCAAATAATATGTGGAGTTTGGCTATTTTGCGTCCGACATCTCTATATTGAAACGATGATCCGTCGAAATCTGTTAGGGCAAGGTTCTCCCAATTATCCTTAATAGCGTCTGAAATATATTCATTTATATTGTCGTGATATTGCATGTTTATGTCGTTGGCTTTAGTAATGAGGTGTTATGTAAAGTAATAACGCTAACCGTCGAAGGGACGTTTAGCGTCATGGATATCAAGATACTATTTCTTCTTGTTGGTAACGTCGTTTTTCTTAAGGCGACGATGATGATTCATTAATTGCTGAGTAAATTTTCGTTCTGCGCTTTTTAGTTGCAGCAACTGGCGGGGTTTTAGTGTCTTTTTGAATTCTTCAAAAAATTCATTCTCTATTTTATACTCTTTTTCCTTCATGTCATAGACTGCGCGGGTAGCCGCTTCAATTTCTACGTCGGAAGCATCAGGGTTCGATAATGTGGCCTGCTCGAGTCGGCGAGTATCTTCGCTAAGCTGATTCAAACGATCTTCCATTTGATCGTATACTTCGAAGAAATCTTTCTGTTGGTCTTTTGAAAGATCAAGTTCTTTGGCTAAAAATTCATGTTTGTAGTTACGGATTTCAAGAATCCATTTCTGGCGGTCGGGTTCATCCGATCGTGTTTGTTGTGCAAACGAATTGAATGAAATAGCTGAAAGTAAGATAAAACCTAAAGTGAAAATTCTGGACATAGTGCGCAAAATGTAATCAGTCAGTTATGTTGACCGCTGCCGGATCAATAAACGACACTTCGCGGTCTGAATCGGAATCAAAATCAAGCATAGTCAGATCAAGACCATCTTCTATCATATCATCAATAATATCAAGCTGATGGACGTCATCTATAACATAATCATTTATAAAAACATCACTCCGCAGAGCTTCGGCCAGAATCGGATTGCGGTCGATGTGGCTTGCCTCATCACCAGGAGATGCCATGAGCGAAAACATCTTGAGCATACACCATATGCCGGCAAACATTGCAGCCATATATACATAGGGTCGAATGCGAGTCCATAAGTTTGGCGTTGGCAAAATAATGGTGTCCGGCGATTCTGCTTCATCACGGTGTGGTAATGCATTAACCATTTTAGTTGCAAAATCGTCAAAATACCCTTCAGGTACGGTCAGGCCGTCTTTATGGTTTATTTGAGTTAATATATTTTTTGATTCGTTCATGTTCATGAGTAGAGAGGAGTCTTTAATATTGTATAGACTGAGTTTTCACACAAGCGTTTAATCTGAATCTGAAAAAAAGTTCTCAATTTTCTTGACGGCAAGATGGTAGGAGGCTTTAAGTGCTCCAATGGAGGTACCGAGAATGTTAGAAATATCCTCGTATTTCATGTCGTCAAAGTACTTCATATTAAATATAAGTCTTTGTTTTTCAGGTAAAGATGCAACTGCACAACGAAGTTTACGCTGCAATTCATCTCCGTCGAAATCCTGATCGGCTTCGATAGTCCGGGCTAATGCCGCTTCCTGGTCGTCAATAGATATGTTCAGACGTCTACGCTCTTTATCCAAAAACGTTATACTTTCATTGATGGCGATTTTGTACAACCATGTAGAGAGTCTGGCTTCCCCTCGAAAATTTTCTATTGAGGACCATGCTTTCAGAAATGTATTCTGGAGCAGATCGTTTGCGTCATCATGAGACTGCACCATCCGTCGTATTTGCCAGTAGAGAGGCTCGGTGTAGATTTTAATAACCTCACCAAAGGCTTCACGACATGTTGCGGGATCGCGTAATCGTTGGATTAACTCTATGTTTTCGGCAGGTAGGGAAGCCATATAAAAGTAATTGAGAATCAAAATTACGGATTTATTTTTAATTGTAGGTTAAGTAGAGGGTAATTTAATGAATATTTTGATAAATTGATGTACCTTTGTAGGTGAAATGAAGCATTCTATTCTATTATCAATATTTCTGGGAGTAAGCGTCTCAGTGTATGCCGGTCAGACAGACAGTGTTAGTATTCGACATCGGGATCTTAAGGAGATGGAGGTCGTCGGAGTAAAACAAATGCCTGTGGCAGAACTTGCTCCTACAACAAAAATAACAGGAGGTATGGTTAGGCGGTATGGCATCATTAGTCTGAAAGATGTCAGTGAGATAGCCCCCAATTTTTATATTCCCGAGTACGGGTCCAGAATGACTTCGTCCATATATGTACGCGGCCTCGGTGCAAGAATGGATCAACCTATTATTGGTCTAAGTGTTGACAATGTACCGATAATGAATAAGGATTCTTATGACTTTGATGTAACTGATATTGAAAGTATAGAGATTCTAAGGGGTGCTCAATCATTGTTAAATGGGCGAAATACGATGGGTGGACAAGTTAACATACGTACTTTATCGCCATGGAGCTTTGAAGGAGTACGGGCATTGGTCGGCTATGGACGATTTAATGATGCAAGGTTTTCGGTCGGTTTATATAAACTATTTAACAATGAAATAGGTTCATCGTTGACCGGTATGTTTACCATGAATGATGGTGAGTACAGGAATGAATATAATGGATCAAAGGTAGGAGTGGAACGAAATGGTACGCTAAGATGGAAACTTGGATGGCGACCTCATAGTTGGTTGTCAATGACAAATGTTGCAGCAGTGTCGACGGGCAGTCAGAGTGGTTATCCATACGAATCATTGAAAACCGGTCAAATTGCTTATAACGATACCTGTTTTTACCGAAGGACTAATTTTTCTGATGGCTTGACCGTGGCGTGGGCCGGTAAGAGAGTAGTTGTAACGTCTGTTACCACGACGCAATATATCAATGATAATATGACGCTCGATCAAGATTTTCTCCCCGAGGACTACTTTACATTGATCCAGAAACGTAAGGAGTGGGCGTTTACGCAGGATTTATTTACTAAGGGATCCCGTAAAAAATATGAATGGCTTGGTGGTGTGTTCGCATTCTCAAAGTCGAGCGATATGGATGCTCCTGTGACTTTTTATGATACAGGAATAAGTCAATTGATTGAAGCGCACAGGAATGAAATAAATCCGGGCTATCCAATACAGTGGGATGACCGTAGTTTTACGCTCGGTAGTGATTTTAAACAATATTCCCGTGGGTTGGCGTTGTACCATGAGAGTACATATAAAAATGGGGGCTGGAGTTTACAGGCCGGGTTGAGGTTTGATTGTGAATGGGTGGGTTTGTCACATCATAGTCACTGTAATACGGGTTATGAGACTTTCCGAAAGACGGATGATGGTTCCTTGGAACCATTCCGTTATACTCCTCTGAATATAAATGATCGTGGTAGGTTGCATGACCATTATATGGAATTACTGCCTAAAATCGGTGCGTCATACAGCTTTAATGGTCAAAAGCTATTTGCAACTATAACAAAGGCATATAAATCCGGAGGGTATAATACTCAAATGTTCAGTGATGTACTCCAACAAAGGATTATGCAGTATATGGGACTGTCGATGACATATGATCTTGATGAGATTGTAAGTTATAAGCCGGAAAAAAGTTGGAACTATGAATTAGGAGTGAAAACACAATGGCTGAATGGTAGGTTAACTGCTGATGTGACCATTTTCTTTATCGATTGTAGAGATCAGCAGTTGACCATGTTCCCTCCAGGAATGACAACAGGAAGAATAATGACCAATGCCGGACAGACGTATAGTAAAGGTGTGGAAGTGTCAACTATCTGGCAAGCATGTACTGATTTTACATTGCGAGCAAGCTATGGCTATACGCATGCTACGTTTAAGAAATTTTCTGATGCAAGTGGAAATTATAAAGGTAAAAGATTGCCCTATGCCCCAGCACAAACTTTTTTTGCGGGAGCTGATTGGACTATGCCTATAGAGGTGTTTGGCGTGAAGCCTTCGTTAGGCGTTAATGTCAGAGGGGTGGGAAACATCTATTGGAATGAAACAAATACGGAGAAGCAGAATTTTTATGCGACCCTTGGCGCAACTGCCGCTTTATCAAAGGATAGATGGTGTTTACGCTTATGGGGAGAGAATTTGACTTCAGCAAAATACAATACTTTTTACTTTATTTCGATAGGTAATGCGTTCGTTCAGCGGGGCCGGCCGTGGCAAATTGGAGCTACCTTCAGTATTAATATTTGAGTAACATTTGGCAAACGGAATATTTTTCTTAAATTTGCAGACGCTAAATATCAGAATTTCTCTGGCTTAATGGAAAAGAAATATTTTAAAACCGTTATCGCAAGTCTATTATCTCTGCTGCTTGTCGCGTCATGTACTTCTTCTAATGAAGATGTGGTGACAGACCAGACTCTTGGTCACTGTCTATCTTATGCACAGGATAAGGATAGTCGAGCTCAGTCATTTGATCATTTGTCATTCGCTGCGCAGTTTAATTACTCAAATAACACTGTCGATCTTACTATTACCGGAATTGTTTTGCCTCAAGCAGGTAGTACAACAGGTCTGCGTATCCCTAAAATGACGTTCTCTGGCCTTTCTTGGCAATATAATAAGTATGGGTGGAAGGTAATTGATGTTTCGAATATCTCTCCCGAAATTGTTGGGGTAACGACAACTCCTACGTTTAAGAACTTGAAATTTATGGTTCTTGATGTCTTTAATGGTACAACTTATGCCCCCGGAATACAATATGATTTTGTGATTGATAATGAATCTCAAACCGCGGGTTCATCGGTGGAAATTGTTGGGTGTTGTATGAAGGGTAAAACTATATCTACCAATCCTGCTGGAGTTGCTTATTGTCCGGAGGAGGATGAAGCAGTGACAGATAAAAATAAGCCCACTTATTGGATAGATTTTGATTTTGAGAAATCTAAAGCTGATATATATCTATATAATGCAAAGTTTATCAGTAATATGCCGTCATTGAATCTGGTGTTCCCGAGTGTGGAGATATCGATTAATAACGGTATAATTGAGCTTCAGTCAGAGGCGTTGACTCCTGAATATGATAATATACCTTTCGAGATGTTCCCGATATCCCGATTAAAAGGGACGGTTGATTTTATAACAGGTACGACTCTTGAGTTCCATTGTAACTATAAAGGGTCTGACTTTACGATTAAATTCGAGGGGAAGTATTAAAATTAAAATTACGTAATTTGCTTAATACATTATGAAAATTAAACGAATACTGCTTTCGATGCTTCTCCTGGGAGCATTGTCGGCGTTTGCGATGACCGATCAGGAAGTTATTGCATATGTAAAAGCCGGTATAGCTGCAGGTAAAAGTCAGCAGCAGATAGGTAAGGAACTACTCGCAAAAGGCGTAACGCCTGAGCAAGCTGAACGTATCAAAGCTGCATATGATGCTCAGGAGAGCACTGAAAATTCAGTGACTACTCAGACTGTTGCTGCGGGTAATGCTGAACGGCGTCATGATGTGGCAAAAGATATGACGTCAGCTTCAATGGATGATGTTACTCGAGAGCTTGATAAAGGTAGAAATGGCCGAGTCTCAGCTCGCAGAATATATGGACATGATGTCTTTAATTCACAAGCATTGACATTCGAGCCAAGTAACAATCTCGCTACTCCGAAAGATTATCGCCTTGGTCCCGGTGATGAGGTTATCATTGATATATGGGGTACTTCTGAGGATCATGTAAGAGGAACTATATCTCCGGAAGGTAGTATTATAATACAGCAACTCGGTCCGTTGTATCTTAATGGATTAACTATTGCAGATGCAACCCAGCATATAAAAAATGCTTTTGCTAAGAAATATGCAGGGATGGATGATTCTGAGACAGATATTCAGGTGACTCTTGGTCAGGTGAGATCTATACAGGTTGATCTTATGGGAGAAGTTGCCGTTCCAGGTACATATCGCATGTCGCCCTTCTCAAGCGTATTCCATGCTTTGTATCGTGCAGGTGGGATCAACGACATAGGTACGATGCGCAATATTCAAGTTCTTAGAAATGGCAAGAAAATTGCCGGGATAGACGTGTATGAATACCTTTTTAATGGTAAAACCAATAGTAATATCCGTCTACAGGAAGGAGATGTGATAATTGTGCCCCCCTATGAAACGTTGGTAGACATCAGTGGAAACGTCAAACGTCCTATGTACTATGAAATTAAACCGAATGAATCAATTAAGACTTTGATTGATTATGCCGGTGGTTTTACTGGAGATGCTTATTCTGAAAATGTTCGTCTTGCACGTCAATCAGGCAGTGAAAATGAATTGTACAATATTGATCGTGCCGATTTCGAAAATTATCAACTTAGGAATGGTGACATCGTAACCGTTGGTTCCATTCTTGATCGCTATGCTAATCGTGTCGAATTGAAGGGCGCGGTATATCGTCCGGGAATGTTTGCTATCGGTGGTGATCTCAATACCGTAAGCCAGCTTATTGATAAAGCGGATGGCTTAATGGATGATGCATATCTTGATCGTGCACTTCTATATCGTGAAGGTCCTAATCTGGAACTTCAGGTTTTGGCTCTTGATCTCGGTGCAATTCTTGCTGGACAAGCGGCAGATATAGAACTTAAACGTAATGACGTTTTAACAATCTCAAGCATTCATGAACTTCAGGAACGTGGATCTTTTACGATCAACGGTATGGTTGCTCGGCCGGGAGTTTATCCGTATGCGGAACATTTTACACTTGAGGATCTTATTTTCCGCGCAGGTGGTCTCCTTGAAGGAGCATCAACCGCACGCGTTGATATCGCCCGCAGAATAGTGGATCCTACATCTACAGAGCAAACTCAACAATTGTCTCGCATTTATTCGGTTTCTATAGAGAATGGACTTGCTGTGGGTCGGGCAAAGGGCTTTATCCTTGAACCATATGATCATGTACAGGTCCGCCGTAGCCCGGGCTATGAAGCACAGGAAACAGTTTCAATAGAAGGAGAGATTCTTTTTGGTGGTACTTATGTTCTGGAGCGAAGAAATGAACGAATCACCGATATTATCCGCCGAGCCGGAGGTTTGCTTGACAATGCATATATTAAGGGTGCATATCTGACTCGTCGTATGAGTGACGATGAAGTCGCAGCGCGAAAAGCGGCTGTGAATTTGGTGCTAAGCAATCAGGAGGGTGAAGGAAAGGATTCTCTCTCAATGAATAAAATTGATGTCGCTCCATATTATAATGTAGGTATTAATCTCCAGAAGGCACTTGATAATCCCGGATCTCACTATGACTTTGTTCTTCAACCAGGTGACCGTCTGTTTATTCCACAGCAGCAGTCTACGGTGAAGATTATGGGTGATGTGATGTATCCCAATACCGTAGTATATGAACCGGGTCAGAAGGTTAAATATTATATTGATCAAGCTGGTGGTTATGGACAAACGGCGAAAAAGAATAAGGCTTTTATTGTCTATATGAATGGTAGCGTTGCACGTGCAAAAGGTTCTACTCCCATTGAACCAGGGTGTCAAATCATAGTTCCCTCTAAATCCGAAGGAAAGGGTGTCGATTGGGCTAAGATTGTATCTCTTACAACCGGTATTGCCTCTCTTGGTACGATGTCAGCCGCAATTGCGTCAATAGTTAAGTAATATCCATAATATTATTCTGAGACATGCAAGAAGAAAATCGCAAAGTAGATACAGATATAGAAGAGTCTGAAATTGATATTATGGAGTTGGCCACCACTCTCTGGTCCCATCGAAAGAAGGTGTTGAAGTGGTGTGGTATCGGACTGGTGATAGGTCTGATAGTAGCGTTTAGTATTCCGAAAGAGTACACCTCATCTGTGGTGCTTGCTCCAGAAATGGTGGATGCAAAGGCATCAGGCGGAGGATTGGCATCTTTGGCTTCGATGGCCGGTTTGTCGGCTCCAGGAGCAAATGGAGTAGATGCTGTGTATCCCCAATTATATCCGGATGTCCTGTCATCCGTACCATTTATGACTGGATTGTTTGATGTCAAAGTTGAAACAAAAAAGGATAAAGATACTTTTACGGTAAAACAATATCTTGAGGATGAAACATCTGCACCTTGGTGGGGTTTTATACTCGGGCTTCCTGGTAAGATCATCGGATTGTTGAAATCTTCGGATGATGAAGGTTCAGGTGACCATCAACTGAATACATTCCAATTGACTCAAAAAGAATCGTTACTTGTAGAGGCGTTACGTAAACGTGTAACTGCGAATGTTGATACTAAAACATCTGTGATTACTATATCTGTTATGATGCAAGATCCTTTGGTGGCAGCTATGCTTGCCGATACCGTGGTTTCGCGACTTCAAGAGTATATCACAGATTATCGTACGAATAAGGCTCGTAATGATCTCCGATATGCGGAGAAACTTAATGAAGAGGCTCGTGCGAATTATTATGCAGCACAACAAGCATATGCAGACTATCTTGATCACAATCAGGGTATAGCATTTAAGTCAGCACAGACGGTTATGGAGCGTTTAGCTAATGAGGCCTCACTTGCGTTCTCTCTTTATAATCAAACTGCAACCCGTGTCCAGCAGGCGCAAGCTAAGGTGCAAGAAGCCACTCCGGTCTACGCGGTAATTTCTCCGGCTACTGTGGCTATTAAACCAACCAAGCCCAGTAAGGCTATGATTCTGATTGGTTTTGTTTTTCTTGCATTTGTGGCAAGTTCTGCATGGATTCTCTTCCTCTCTCCTAAATTAGGTGAGTTTAAAAATAAGTTTAAAGAAACAGATAACATCAAGAATAATTGATGGGACGCCGATCAATATTAATCGTGACACTTATTGGTGCTACAATACCTTTGATCGGTTTGGAAAATAGAAAGAAACCTGTTAAGGCCGATGTCTCCCCCACATCGGTCTTAACTATTTCAGCGCCCCCTGAAACTGATCCTGTGCAGCCTAAAGATACCGCTGCTGTTTTGATAAATGTATTGGATTTTGTTTCATCCTTGTCGGCTAAGCAGACATCGTATCCAACATCCAATGATAGTGTTCCGGAAACTTTATCGGTTCTTGATTTTATTTCATCGTTAGAAGAAATTGACAGTACTGCTTTGATTTTGGGATCACGTCCCGCTACCAATAGATTATATTCAGGTAAACTCCCTGTTATTGACAAACGAGCATTCAGGCGTCCTGTCAGTGGAAAAATCACTTCAACATTCGGTCCCAATCCCGAAAGGACTGCGGTACATTATGGAGTTGACTTGAAGAGTAAAGCCGGCGATACGGTTATTGTAGCGTTGCCGGGAGTTGTTAAGTCTTGTAAGAATGATCCTAAAGGATATGGACTCTATGTTTGTGTTGTAGATTCGTCGGGAGTCGAAACGCGCTATGCTCATCTCTCGAAAATTTTGGTAAAAAGAGGAGAAAAATTGGGAGTTGGGACTCCTATAGGGTTGGTAGGCTCAACAGGTAATTCTACCGGACCACATCTACATTTTGAAATGAGATATAAAGGGAAACTTCTAGATCCGACATTGTTCATGGAATAGGATAGCATAAAGTTCAATTGAGAGTAAAAGGAGAGTTATAGATTGGAGATAATGGCCATTTACGTACTCTATGCACGTCATTTTGTTAAAAAGTTTTTAAGGAAACATTGTGGTTTTTGCTATATTTTGACTACCTTTGCGGTAAAATCGGACGGTATGGAGTACTGTCTGTAAAACTATTAAAGCCTTAAAAGAAGAATTTTGCTTGATAAATTATTATAGATCAATATGATAGTTCTAGACATTTTTGGCATTACTAATAGCGGTATGCTGGCTATCACAGCCCTGCTGACCGGCTTTGCCTTAGTTGCACTTGCTTTGTGGATAGCAAAGCTGATTTCACCTCGATCATTTAACCCTCAAAAAGGAGAGGCTTATGAATGTGGTATCCCGACTCGAGGCGAGAGTATGTCGCAATTTAAAGTGGGATACTATCTTTTTGCTATTCTTTTTCTTATGTTCGACGTTGAAACCGTTTTTCTTTATCCTTGGGCTGTGCGCATGCGCGAACTTGGAGTTGACGGTCTTATCAGCATCGCTGTATTTTTTGGCGTCTTAGTGCTGGGCCTTGTTTATGCTTGGCGGAAAGGAGCTCTCGAATGGAAGTAACAACTAAGAGCATGCCCTATGAGGCATTTAAAGATAACGAGTACATCGAAAAGCTCGTTCAAGAATTGAAAGAGAGCGGAACTAACGTTATAGTTGGCTCTCTTGACAAACTTATCAACTGGGGGCGGTCTAACTCTTTATGGCCACTCACTTTCGCTACCAGTTGTTGCGGTATCGAATTTGTGTCGCTTGGTGCGGCACGCTTTGATATGGCTCGTTTTGGGTGGGAAGTTGCACGTGCCTCGCCTCGTCAGGCCGACTTTATTATGGTCGCAGGAACAATCGTCAATCGTATGGCTCCGGTTTTACGTCGATTGTACGATCAGTTAGCTGAACCAAAATATGTGATAGCTTGCGGAAGTTGCGCTATTTCCGGTGGGCCTTTCAAGAAAAGTTATCACGTTGCTCGAGGAATAGAAGATATTGTGCCCGTAGATGTATATGTTCCCGGATGTCCTCCTCGTCCAGAAGCAATGATTTATGGCATTATGCAGTTGTCGCGCAAGATTAAAGTCGAAAAATTCTTCGGAGGCGTTAACCGTCAGGAGAAACAGCGCGAATTTCTCGCTACGCATCCCGTTGAGGGCGTCGAGGATTGAAACTTAACCACATTGTAAAATTAAGCAAGTCAATTAACTATATATGGCTAATTTTCAAGAAAAGATCGCCAAGCAATTCCCCGACGCAACATTCGAAGGGGAAGATATGCTTATGATCAGTATTCCTGATTCACAGTGGCATGATCTTGCCATTGCCCTCCGTGACGATTCCGAGTGTCCGATGAGCTACCTCGTTACAATCGTAGGTATGGACTGGACAGATTCGTTTGGATGTATATATTATCTTATGTCTGCGCATAGCGGTAAGATGGTAGGGGTCAAAGTTGCAACTACTGATCGCGAACGTCCGATGCTTCATTCTGTAGCAGACGTATGGAAAGTAGCGTGTCTCTACGAACGTGAGGTTTACGACTTCTTTGGTATTATTTTCATAGGCAATCCTGATATGCGTCGTCTTTTCCTTGCTATTGATTGGAAAGGATACCCACTAAGAAAGGATTACGCCGAAACCAATGAAGTTTCGATAGAAAATGAACGTCAGAGCGATATGACCGATACCTATATAGAGCTCCCTGACGGAAAAATAGAAAAGAAAGAAGTCGCTGTTTTCGAACCCGGCGAATTCGTTATAAATATCGGTCCTCAGCATCCTGCTACCCACGGCGTGCTCCGTTTCCGCACGGCGGTTGACGGTGAAGAGATTAAGAAGATTGATGTTTATATGGGTTATATCCATCGCGGTATCGAAAAACTCTGTGAAGACCTGACATATCCTCAGACTCTTCCGTTTATGGACCGTATGGACTATTTTTCGGCTCATAATTATCATCATGGCCTATGTATCGCTATTGAAAAGGCCGCCGGTATCCAGATTTCTCGCCGTGCAGAGGTGATCCGAGTAATGATGGATGAATTGTCGCGTATAGCTTCTCACTGTCTCTTTATCGGTACTTACTGCATGGACCTCGGAGCCACTACAATGTTATTCTATACGCTTCGTGTCCGTGAGCAGATTCTTGATATCATGGAGAAGACTTGCGGTGCCCGCATGACATTCAATTACGACTGCATCGGTGGCGTTAT
Source organism: uncultured Bacteroides sp. (assembly GCA_964621135.1). Taxonomy (GTDB): domain Bacteria; phylum Bacteroidota; class Bacteroidia; order Bacteroidales; family Muribaculaceae; genus CAG-873. The sequence continues at coordinate 19,521 of CAZULD010000019.1, forward strand.
GCAGGATCTTGCTCCTGATTTCCAGAAAGACGTAAAGGCCCTCCTTGATGTACTGCCAAAGAATATCAAAGAATATAATAAAATATTTACCGGAAATGTTATTGCAAAAAATCGTATGGAAGGTGTTGGCTATCTTTCTCGCGAAGATGCAATTTCATATGCTGTTACCGGTCCCTCTGGCCGTGCGTCTAATTGGGCGTGTGACATGCGAAAACTTCGTCCTTATAGTATCTACCCCGAACTCGATTTTGAGGAAGTGACTGCTACAGAGGGTGATTCGATGGCTCGCTTCAAGGTGCGTATGCGTGAAATGGAAGAGTCTGCAAAGATCCTTGCCCAACTCGTAGATAATATACCTGATGGAGAATATTGTGTAAAAGTCCCCAAAGTTCTTAAATTACCGGTAGGGCGTTGGTTTACTGTAGTAGAAGGTTGTCGCGGAGCTTTCGGCGTTTATATTGAAAGTGATGGAGCAACAAAACCTTATCGTCTCAAACTGGCGCCTCCATGTTTGCCACTCGCCGGTGTTGTAGACCATATCACACGCGGCTCAAAGATTGCCGACCTTATTACAATCGGCGGTTCTCTCGATTATATTGTTCCTGATATGGACCGTTGATCCTACGATTGTAACACAGTGATAATTCAGTAACTTCATAGCATTATGTATAATTTTTCAACAATAACCGACGCTATCCATAATTTTCTGCTGTCATTTTTGCCTGGTTGGCTCACAACGACCGTAGAATGTGTTTTAATTGGAGTAGGTCTTTTGCTCGTATACGCGCTGCTTGCGTTGTTTTACATATATTATGAACGTAAGGTGTGTGCAGCATTTCAGTGTCGTATCGGTCCGAATCGCGTAGGCCCCTGGGGACTTCTCCAGAGTTTCGCAGATATGTTTAAGATCCTTATTAAGGAACTTATCCATCTTAACCATATTGACCAGTTTCTCTTTGCGTTGGCTCCATACCTTGTGATCATAGCCTCAATGCTCGCATTTGCAGTACTTCCTTGGGGTAATGGTCTTCAGATTATTGATTTCAATATCGGTATTTTCTTCCTTGTTGCAGTTTCATCGATAGGAGTGCTCGGCATTCTTCTTGCCGGATGGTCAAGTAACAATAAATTCACACTTATCGGTGCCCTTCGTTCAGGTGCGCAGATGGTCAGCTACGAACTGTCAATCGGCCTTAGCGTATTGACTATGGTTTGCCTTGCTGGAACGATGTCGGTAGGAGGAATAGTTGAAGAGCAAAATAATCTTTGGTTTATATTTAAAGGTCACATTCCTGCTCTGATTGCCTTTGTGATTTACATGATTGCCGGTACTGCTGAGACTAATCGTGGCCCGTTCGACCTTCCTGAGGCGGAAAGCGAGCTTACTGCGGGTTACCATACTGAATATTCCGGTATCCATTTTGGATTTTTCTATCTCGCGGAATATCTCAATCTGTTTATTGTCGCAGGTGTTGCGTCTCTGCTGTTTTTCGGTGGCTGGATGCCTCTACATATCCCCGGTTGGGATGCTTTCAACCATATTATGGATTATATTCCATCTGTTGTATGGTTTATCGGTAAAGCTATTGTGTTGTCATTTGTCATTATTTGGTTCAAATGGACTTTCCCGCGCCTCCGCATCGACCAGCTTCTTTCTCTTGAATGGAAATACCTTCTCCCGATAAATCTATTCAATCTTGCATTGATGGTCTGCATCATCGTTTTCGGTTGGCATTTTTAATCGGTGATATTATAAAAGTAGATTTAAATTAACAATCATATTATCCGGTAGGATAACAAACAGTTCTAAGCAATGAGCGAAAAATTCGGTAAAGTAGCCCAGGTAATCGGCCCTGTTGTCGACGTTATTTTTGAAGGCGACGATAACATCATACCGCCAATCTATACAGCTTTGAAAATTGACCGTCCCGACGGGACTATGCTGATTCTCGAAGTAGAACAGCATATAGGCGAGGACACTGTCCGTTGCGTCGCAATGGAGAGCACCGACGGTCTCCGTCGTGGTTTACGTGTCGATAGCCTTGAACGTCCTATTGCTGTGCCTACCGGTGATCAAGTAAAAGGTCGTCTGCTCAATGTTATTGGTGACGCCATCGATAATCTTCCCGAACTTAATCGCGATAATCTCCGTTCAATTCACCAGCCGGCTCCGGAATTTGAAGATCTTACAATCGGAACAGAAATCCTCGCTACCGGTATTAAGGTCATTGACCTTCTCGAACCGTATAGTAAAGGTGGTAAGATCGGTCTCTTTGGTGGTGCAGGTGTTGGTAAGACCGTGCTCATCATGGAGCTGATCAATAATATTGCTAAGGGACATGACGGTTTCTCTGTGTTCACCGGTGTTGGTGAACGTACCCGTGAAGGTAATGACCTTCTGCGTGAAATGATCGAAAGTGGTGTAATCAAATATGGCGATAAGTTTAAAGAGGGCATGGAAAAAGATCAGTGGAATCTTGCTGATGTTGACATGTCGCAAGTTAAACAATCGCAGGCTACTTTGGTATTCGGTCAGATGAATGAGCCTCCGGGTGCACGTTTACGTGTTGCGTTGTCAGGTTTGACAGTAGCTGAACAGTTCCGCGATTCAGACGGTGGTGGTAAAGAAGTTTTGTTATTTATCGACAACATCTTCCGTTTCACTCAGGCCGGTTCTGAGGTT
>CAZULD010000020.1:0-16093 GCA_964621135.1 uncultured Bacteroides sp.
GTGTTCTGCTACAACACCCTCGGCACATTCATCCTGTCGTCAGCCCTTCAGCGTCGCACCGGAGAAAAACTATTTGACTACCTCACACCGAGACTCTTCGAACCCCTCGGCATCGAGGGTGCCGTATGGGAAGAAAATCCCGAAGGTATAAATCTCGGAGGCACCGGCCTTAATCTCAAGACCGAGGATCTCGCAAAGACGGGGCAGATGCTGCTTCACCGCGGTGTCTACGACGACCGTCAGATAGTACCGGCGGAGTGGGTCGACCAAATGACAACCCGTCACATCCAGTCAGTGCAGGGTACGCCCAACAGCCTTGAGGCCGTGCCGTCGCCCGAAGACCTGCAGACCAGCGACTGGGTGCAGGGCTACGGATATCAGGTGTGGCGCTGCCGTCACAACGCCTTCCGCGCCGACGGGTCGCTCGGCCAATTTATCGTAGTAATTCCCGACCGCAATGTGGTCGTGGCGATGACGGCCAATTCGCACACTTATCAGAAAGAATTGAACCTTGTCTGGGACTATATTCTTCCCGCGCTCGCTCAACAGCAAAAAAATTAGTAAATTTGCACATCAAAATAATCCTACCAATACAACTCAATCGTTATCAACTATGAGACTGATCATCGAAAACAACTACGACGAAGTGTCGCGCTGGGCAGCCAATTACGTTGCAGCCCGCATCAACGAAGCAAAACCCACAGCTGAACATCCTTTCGTGCTCGGTTGCCCCACAGGCAGCTCGCCCCTCGGAATGTACAAGCACCTCATCAAACTCAACAAGGAAGGTAAAGTTTCGTTCCGCAACGTCGTGACATTCAATATGGACGAATACTGCGGCATACCCCGCGACCACGAGCAGAGCTACTACACCTTCATGTGGACGAACTTCTTCAACCAGATCGATATTCTGCCCGAAAACGTCAACATCCTCAACGGCAACGCCGAAGATCCCATCGCTGAATGTGCCCGCTACGAAGAAAAAATCAAATCATACGGCGGCATCGACCTCTTCCTCGGCGGCGTAGGCCCCGACGGTCACATTGCATTCAACGAGCCCGGATCGTCACTCACTTCGCGCACACGCATGAAGACCCTCACTCAGGACACCATCATCGCCAACTCACGTTTCTTTGACAACAACGTCAACCTCGTGCCCAAGACTGCGCTCACCGTCGGCGTCGGTACAATCATGGCTGCTCGCAGCGTGCTCCTGATCGTCAACGGCCACAATAAGGCCCGCGCTCTCCATCACGGCGTCGAAGGCGGCATCTCTCAGATGTGGACCATCTCAGCTCTCCAGATGCACCCCAAAGCGCTCATCGTCGCTGACGAAGACGCTTGCGCCGACCTCAAAGTCAGCACTTACCGCTACTTCAAGGATATCGAAGCCGCAAACCTCAATCCTGACAGCCAGCTCTAACGCAAGTCTAATAAGAATCTTTAAAAAATTGCAATTCTTGCAAAACTGCGGCTCGCGACTTCGGTCTGCGAGCCGTTTTTTTGCTACCTTTGTGAAAATTCACTCCCGATGAGACTACAAACGCTTGCCATCATATTAGTCGCCGTAATGGTGTCGTGGCTGCCGGCTTCACTGTCGGCCGTCAATCATTCGGGTCTGGGCAAGCCTGATCTTGAAGCTATTAAAGCCGCTTCGACCGATCCGTCGTCGGAGTTCTACTACCCCACCCTGCTCACGAGCTTCATGGCCAACGACACGCTGATGACCGACGAGCAATTTCAATATTTCTACTACGGGACACTGTTTCAGGAAGACTACGATCCCTACCGACCCGTGTTCAGATCGAAGCAACTCGACGTTCTGAAGCCGATCTACCAGAAAGCCAATCAGTCGCGATCGGAGCGACAGTTGATCCTCGAGTATGCGATCGGTGCGATCGAGGACAATCCGGTGAATATCCGCCAGTTGGTCAACCGCATATATGCTTACGAGAAAAACGGCAAATATGACCTTGCCAAAATCTGGCAATACAAGCTCAACCATATCCTGCTTGTCATAGCGTCGTCGGGCGTAGGCACCGACCCTGAGACGGCACGAATCGTCGTCTATCCCGAGCACGAATACGATCTGCTTAATCTTGCAGGCTACACGGCGACCGGCCAGAAATTTGAGGCTCCGCATTACGACGTCATCACCGTCACGGGCCGCAACGCATCTGAACCCGTGGCATATTACTTCGACATCTCCGAGATGCTTAATCAATATTATATAAAGCATCCTTCCGAGCTGGGCGCATATCCGGATGATGGCGAAGACGACGAGACTGTCAGCACGGAAGACGAAAGCGCTTCAGACTGAGCTGAAATTCACGTTCGCGTCCGCCGCAATAACGGTTACACAAGGTATGAAAACGTTCCGAATGGTTCATCTCGCTCAGATGAGCCAGTTCGTGACACATCACATAGCGCCGCAACTCCCCGGGAAGAAACACGAGCATAGCGCTCAGCGTGATCACTCCGCGGCTGTTGCAGCGTCCGAGCACTCTGCTGCCCGAGGCGAGCTGCCATTTTACAGGCCGGACACCGACCGAGGCCGCAACACGGGCGGCTTCGTCAATCAGCACTGAGCGACCGACATATTTTGCAATATTTTTTATCTGACGGCTGACTACGGCTATCACTTCGGAGCTGTCGATGACCGAAGCGGCATCAAGGTGGATTTCGAAGCGATGAGGCGCGGTTTCGTGGACCGTGCACCGCCGTCCGTAATCTTCGACTCTCAGCAGCCTGAAAGAGAGCAATTCATAGTCATAATCCCTGTCAAACTCGAACTGCGTCGTTTTAGAACGCGCGGCGATCAGTCGCGGAGCCATTTCGGCTATCGCGCGGCGGACGTCGGCCATTGTAGCGCCGGGAGGCACGGTCAGTTGGACCCGGCCTTCTTTCCAGCGGGCGATAAAGCGGCGCGCCGTCGATCTGACTGTCAGGGTCACATCGCCGAGGCCTTCGACATTTATAACAGGTTTCGATGTCACTCCGCGCACGCTCAATCGACCCCCCAATGCAGCTTGTTGCGGAGCGTCTCGCCAAAGGTCGAGCCGGGAAGATGGAGGACAATGACTTCAAAGGCAGCCTTGCGCAATTTTATTTCCGTGCCGACCGGGAGCGAAACCGAGCGACCGTCGACGGTCAGCCGGAAATGCTCCGCGCGGGCGTCGGGGCGCAGGATCAAAGTCGAATTATCGCTGACCACGAGCGGACGCATCGTCAGCGCGTGGGCCGCGATCGGCGATATGACCCACACCGGAGTGCGCGGCTGAATGATCGGGCCGCCGACCGACAGATTGTAGGCCGTGCTGCCCGTCGCCGTAGCGACTATCAAGCCGTCGGCGCGATAGTCGGCAAGCAGACTTCCGTCGAGCTCGGCAGTCGTGGTGATCATAGACGCGCTGTCGTCTTTAGCCACCGTGACCTCATTGAGAGCAAAGGGCCATACCGGCAACGCCGGGGCTACAACCTCGATCAGACCTCGACGGTCTGCGACAAGAGTGCCGGACATAAGGAGTTGGGGGACTTCGGCCAGATCATTGACACTCAGCGCTGTCAGATAACCGAGATGGCCGGCGTTGACGCCGAGGATCGGCACATTTTTGCCTTCGAGCCACATGGCCGTGCGCAGAAACGTTCCGTCGCCGCCTATGCTGACGGCCACATCAGCCGCAAAATCGCTGCTGTCGGTCACACGTCGCACCGCGCTGAGCGCCGGAAGCATCGATGCGCGCAAAGTTTTGTAGAGCTTCGGATGCATCACTATCTCTATGCCCAGACGCGCCGACTCTGACATAAATTGCTCGATCTGAGCCAGATTGCCGTCCTGTCTGCGACTGCCGTAAACCGCGATTTTCATTGGATTATAGCTGATTAAATTATTATTGATCAAACATTGAGGTAACGCATCAGCTCCTCGACTCGGCGGCGCAGCGTCGAATCGTCGTCCTCGGGCGACTCGCCTCCGGAAAAGCCAATGACGTCGAAGCCGTAGCGTTCGAGCGAACGCGCCACCGCTTCGCCGCTGAGACGGTTGACACGCAGGTCGACGAGCATGTCGTAGGCTCCGTCTTCGTCGCCCATAACGTTGAGGTTCAACAGATGTGCGTCGCAATCCTCGACAGCGTGAGCGATGCGCGACGCCGAATAATCGCCGCGCCGGCATCCGATCAGTAGGTGGGTCGACCCTTCGTGCGACGGGTAGAGCTCGTCAAGCTGATATGTTTTGAAATCTTTTGACACTTATTGTTTCGTCGTTTTATTATTTCTGACTAAATTTGCAGAAACAATTGCAATCACAAATTTACAAATAATTTTTCAACCTGCTTTTAATTCCGCGAGATAAAAGACCGGTCAGCGTTGCCGACCGCATTCTCACAAATATAAAATGACAAATCTAAGCGTCAATATCAATAAGATCGCCACTCTGCGCAACGCCCGCGGCGAAAACCGTCCTTCGGTCGAGGACGTCGCATGCGACTGCGAAGCGTTCGGAGCCGACGGCATAACGGTGCATCCCCGTCCCGACGAGCGTCACATCCGCCGTTCGGACGTGTTCAAGCTCCGCCCTCTCATCAAGACCGAATTTAACATCGAAGGCTATCCCTCGCCTGAATTTATCGACCTTGTACTGAAGGCCAAACCGGCTCAGGTGACCCTTGTGCCCGATGCACCCGACGCGCTGACCTCGTCAGCCGGATGGAACGTCAAGGACAATCTCGAATTCCTGACTTCGGTCGTCGAAACGTTCAAGGAGGCAGGCATCCGCACATCGATTTTCGTTGATCCCGATCCTGAGATCATCGCTTACGCTGCCAAGACAGGCGCCGACCGCGTCGAGCTGTACACCAAGCCCTATGCCGACGGTTTCGCTGCCGATCCGGCCAAGGCTGTCGCCCCCTATGCCGCGGCAAGCGATGCGGCCCACCGTCTCGGCCTCGGAGTCAATGCCGGGCATGACCTCAACCTCGACAACCTCGCATATTTCCGTCGTAACATACCATATCTCAACGAAGTATCAATCGGCCACGCCCTCATCTGCGACGCACTCTACCTCGGCCTCGCCGAAACCATCCGCCGATATAAGACAGCCCTGCGCTGACACCAAAAACAAATAAAATCATCACCCTCCCATACCAATCAATCATGTCAATCTTAGCACAAATCCCCGCAGCATTACCCGATTCAGTTCAGGCAGCCGCTGCAGCCGTAGACACAGTGATATCCCAATCTGCAGCAACCGCCGCAGCCGTTCTTCCCGACATCCTCGCCGCCGAGCCGGTCGAGACTCCCGAGCTTTCAATCTGGGAGATGTGTGTCGAAGGCGGATGGATCATGATTCCGCTCGCTCTGCTTGCCGTCATAAGCATCTATATCTTCTTCGAGCGTGCGATTGTGATCTACAAGGCTTCGCGCTTGGATGACACATTCATGAAACGCATCAAGGACTATATCCACGAAGGCGAGATCGAGTCGGCCCTCAACCTCTGCAAGAGCACATCGTCGCCCTACGCCCGTCTGATCGCAAAGGGTATCAGCCGTATAGGCCGCCCGATGAACGACGTGCTCGTTGCAATCGAGAATACCGGCAACCTTGAGATCGCCGCTCTCAGCAAAGGTCTCCCCTGGCTCGCAACGACCGCCGCAGGCGCCCCCATGCTCGGCTTCCTCGGCACGGTTATCGGTATGGTTCAGGCCTTCTTCGCTATCGCATCGTCGGGCAACGCCGCTTCAATCGGTGACTTCGCCGGCGGTATCTATACGGCCCTCGTGACTACGGTCGCCGGTCTCGTCGTAGGCATCATTGCCCTTTTCGCCTACAACTATCTCGTTGCCCGCATCAACAAGGTGATGAACCTTATGGAAGCCCGCACCATGGATTTCATGGACCTTCTTAACGAACCCGCTCAGTAAACCCTCACGGCCATGGCATTAAAACGTCAGCAAGACATGATGGCAACCTTCTCGATGGCGTCGATGACCGACGTTATCTTCCTGCTGCTTGTCTTCTTCCTCGTGACATCGACCTTCGTCTTCCCGACGGCTCTCGATATCAACCTCCCTGAAAGCGCCGAGCAGACACCTGCCAAACCGACCACAAGAGTGTTTATCGACGCGGAGTCAAACTTCTATGTCAGCTATGACAATTCAGAGCTTATGCCCGTTGAGAGCGAACACCTTATCGACTACCTCCGCATCATCCGCGAACAGGATCCCGAAGGCGGCATAGCCCTCTATGCAGATGTCGAAGTGCCCTACGGCAAAGTCGTCGAAGTGCTCAATCTCGGAGCTGAGAATTCAATGAAGATGGTGCTTGCCACCCGCCCTATCGCCAACCAACCTCAAGTCGCCCCCTAAATGGCTGAACGTTCACGCATATATTCTCTGATCGCTACCGTCATTCTGGTCGCTGTCGTCGTGGCGTGGATGATGCTTGACTCCATCACGCTTGCCGACACCGACAAGAAGTGGCCGCCCAAGCGCGACAGCGAAATCATTATCGACGACGAATACGCTGAGATCATCGACCTGCCGCGCCCTAAATATGTCCGCGACGCCAATCCATCGCCGGCTTATCACGAGGAAATCGCCGACAATAAGGCCGACGCAGCTCCTCAGACAGGTTTTGAGACCGTCGATCAGGGCACGCCGGGCGAAGCACCGGAGCCCGTCACTCAGACAGCACCGTCTGAAGTCAAGGTCGTAAAACAAGAACAGCCTAAACCGCAGGGCCCCTCTGCTGAAGAACTCAAAAAGCAGAAAGAAGAGGAAGAGGCCCGCCGCAAAGCGACAGCCCTCGCCCAGAGCGCATTCCGCAACAACGGAAAGAATAACACCACCAATCAGGGCAAAGAGCCAGGCGACGCAGGCCGTCCGACCGGTGGTGAATCGGCTCTGAACGGCACCGGTACAGGCCGCGTCGGAGGCGGATGGTCGATGCCCCGCTATGCAGGCGTGCCAAGTACTGTTACAGGCTCAGTATCAGTTATTCTGAAGATCGACTGCGAAGGCAATGTTACCTCCGTGAAATTTGATGGTGGAGAGGCACCCGCAGCCACCGATCCCAAAGTCCGTGCGGCGGTTGAGCGCGAAGTCCGTAGCCGCAAATTCACCCGCAGCGACAACAACGCCCCCGACGAATCCACCGCCTACATCACCTACCGCTTCCGGTAAGCCCTTAAGGGAATATAATAAATTTGTCCGATTTATGAAACTAAGCTACACCATAATATTGTCATTACTCTTGCTTCTGTACTGCGGAGCGTGTTCAAGTAACAATAATGAACCTGAACAGGAGGTAGAGATAGAATCAGTTCCTCTCGCAAAAATTACGAATTCCGACGGCTCTTATTATACCCTTCATGACTCCTATGTCTCACTGCGCAGTGCATCAGATGCCAAAATTAGCAGATTATATTTCGATGCACCCGATCCATTAACTGTAAACACCGGTTACGGCAAACAAGAAGAACTCTATTATAAACCCACCACATTCAACACTTTGGGATCTTTTATAGTAGCCGGTTACAACGTCACTTACTATTCCGCCGGTAATGATAAATGGATCTATGACTTTGCTCCGGGTTATTTGTATTTGTTTAATGAATCTCTGACTTCTTATTCAAAAAAAGAAATACCAAACGGCCTGATGCTGTGTCAGAATAACCTATTTGTTTCGGTTAATGATTCGTTTGGCTACACATTATATGATAAAAACCTCACGATAGTCAAGCAATCAGACGGCATTGATAATCTTGAACCCTTATCTTATTGGGGACAATGTCTCCTAAGTCCTGTTAACAGTAAATATTATCTCTTGTGCAATGCTAAAGCAAACGATAAATGGAATACGTTAGTAATTGTAAATCTATCTGACGAAGTTTTCAACGAGGTACAACTTCCGACGATAACCGAGATAATAACGGAATATTTTCCTGAAGAGACCGTAACACCGCGCTTAGACGAGACACTCTATTCTATGGACGGCAATAATTATATGGTAACATATACATTTACTCTCTACAACGGCTCGATTAAAACTGTTTCTATTAAATTTAACCTTCTGGGCGAAGTTGTAAAATAATTTTTTCGCTCCAAATAGGCAGATATATTAGTCAGGACAGCACCAAACTTATAACCTGCTTATTTTAAATAGACTTACCGTAAGGTAAGAATCCCGTTATTTTAATACCCATTGTCAAATATTGTGCCGTGGCACAATATTTGACAATGCTTAAGAATCTCCAACGTTTGTCCGTTATCACCTACCGCTTCCGTTGATTTTGGGTTCGATGTACGAATTCGGACAGCAGCAAGCCTGATAAACCATTGATTTTCAGTAGTCATTGATATAAGGTGAAAAATCCGCTTATTTTGCAGTATCAAAAAAATACGCAAATAAGCAATCATGGATAAAATCATCGACAGATCCGAAATCAAACGAACCCAACTCAAACGCTGGGCTGTCAGAGCCGCATGGATAATTCCTATTATTGCCGCTCTTATATGGATTACAAGCGCCTTGGTCGGCAAATCGGTCAAAGCGTCCGACATCACATTTGCCACCGTCGAACACGGCCCGCTCGAGACAGCCGTAGCAGCCTCCGGTCGCATCGTTCCCGCATTTGAAGAAATTGTTATATCCCCAGTCTCAAGCCGCATCCTTGCCGTCTACGCCCAGCCCGGCGACAGTGTGACAGAAGGCATGCCTCTGCTCCAACTTGATCTTCAGGAAGCTGAGACGAGCTATCGAAATCTCCATGACAGCTATCTCGTCAAGCAAAACCAGCTCTCACAGTTAAGACTCTCCAACCGTTCGGCCCTCGATGAACTCGACATGCTCATCAACATCAAGGATATGGAGGTCAACCGTCTTGCTATCACCGTCGAAAACGAGCGACGCCTCGACAGTCTCGGCTCCGGCACAGGCGACCGTGTCCGTCAGGCACAGACGGCTTACGAGACAGGCAAACTGGAATTGAAAGGTCTGAAACAGAAACTCGCCAACGAGCGCGAGCGTCTGGCATCACTCGAAGACGCCGCCATCCTCGAACTCGGCAACAGCCGCCGCGAACTCGAAATGATGGAGTACACCCTCTCGCAAGGACGCATCCCTGCGCCCCACGACGGCATCCTTACCTTCCTGAGCAACAGCATCGGCAGCACCGTCGCCGCCGGCGAGAAAGTTGCCGTTGTCGGCGACCTCAGCAACTTCAAGGTCTATGCTGACGTGCCCGAAGGCAGCAGCTACAAAGTTCGTCCCGGAGCCGAAACCATCGTGCGCATCGGCAATAACGAGCTGACCGGCATTGTCGCCAACGTCGAGCCGCAGTCGACTTCAGGCGCCGTTCCCTTCACGGTCACGCTCGACGACGCTTCGAATCCGCGACTCCGCCCCGGTGTGCGCGTCCAGCTCTATGTTTCCTACGGTTTCAAAGACGACGTACTCCGCATTCCTGCAGGCTCTTTCTACTCCGGTCCGGGCGAATACAGGCTCTTTGTCGCTGACGGATCGTCGTCGCTGGTTCGCCGTAATGTAAAGCTCGGTGACAGCAACCGCCGTTGGATCGAAGTGACCGCCGGACTCAAGCCCGGCGATAAAATCGTCACCACCGATATGGCCGATTTCGAAAAATATTCCAAACTGAAACTCAAATAATTAATCAATCTCTAATAATCTCAATCATGGCTTTAATTGAACTAAACGGCATTGAAAAAGTCTATCGCACCAAAGAAATCGAGACTACCGCGCTCGAAAACATCAACCTCGACGTTGACAAGGGCGAATTTGTAAGCGTCATGGGCCCCTCGGGCTGCGGAAAATCAACCCTGTTGAATATTATCGGCCTGCTCGACAAACCGACCGCGGGCACAGTCCGTTTGCTTGACACAAACTGTAACACACTGGGCGACACAGCCCTGTCGCATTTCCGCAACGCCAACATCGGCTTCGTGTTCCAGAGCTTCCACCTCATCCCTTCGCTCAACGTAGCCGCCAACATCGAGCTACCGCTGATCTATCGCTCGGGACTCAGCGCCTCGGAGCGCCGTCATCGCGTCGACGAAGTTCTCGAACGCTTAGGCATGACTCATCGCAAAAAGCATCTTCCGACACAGCTCAGCGGCGGACAGTGCCAACGCGTAGCTATAGCGCGTGCCATAGTCGGTCGTCCCTCGATAGTGCTGGCCGACGAACCGACCGGTAACCTCGACTCGACTATGGGTGCCGAAGTCATGGACTTGCTCCACGATCTCAACCGCAACGACGGCATCACCATCGTCATGGTGACCCACAACGAGGCTCAGGCTCAACTCACCGACCGCATCGTGCGCTTCTTCGACGGACGTATAATCTCTTGATCCCCTCTGACACAATGAAAAATAAAATCAGACAGATAATCTATGACCTGCGGACGCAGCCTGTCATAGGATGGGTGACTATCATCGGCACAGCCCTGTCAATATTCCTCATTATGGTTGTGGTTATGATGCAGCAGGTCACAATTTTATCCCTCGCTCCCGAAACCAAGCGCGACCGCATGCTCTACGGCATGTATATCCATGTCGAAGGTGAGGGCGGAAGCACCGGTTCGAGCAGCATGAGTTACGACCTTGCAAAAAAATTATACGGTGATCTTGACGGCATCGAGGAGATCAGTTTTCATTCCGAGTGGCTGACACCCACCGACGCAAAAGGCACGACCGGCAAGCCCTACACCGTCGATGTCCACAGAACAGATGACGGTTTCTGGCGTGTCTACGAATTTGACCTCCTCAAAGGCCGTTTTTATGATGCCGCCGAGGTAGAGGCTAAGCGCAATCTCGCCGTCATCACGGAGTCAACGGCCCGAAATCTCTTCGGCGACGATGATGTCATCGGTCAGCACTTCATGCTCGACCACAATGATTTTGAAGTGATCGGCGTCGTGGCCGATGTATCAAAATTCGCTACCATGGCCTACGGCGAAGTTTTCACCCCTCTTTCAACGGAATCATGGGATGACGTTTTCGGAGAAACGGCTGCCGCCATGCTGATAAAGCCCGGCGTAGATTTCGAATACATCCGCAATCAGGTCAAAGGTCGCTATGCTGTCGTCGACGGTGAACTCGCCAACGATAACCGCAAAACCGTCTATCACGAAGCTCCATTCGATCAGGAGACAATAGCGTCAGGAGTCGGAGGCAGCAACATCACCCCCGATACGAAAACAGGCAGATATACCCGTCTGGCAATCTACATCATCCTGCTTATAGTGCCGGCAATCAATCTCAGCAGCATGCTCCACAGCCGTCTGCGCCGTCGCGTCAACGAAATCGGCATACGGCGCGCCTTCGGTTGCACCCGCAAGCGCATCATCACTGATATCCTCTCCGAGAGCTTTATCATAACCCTTGTCGGCGGTGTCATCGGCCTTCTCTCAGCCATAATCTTCGCTTTGAGCTACGGCGGCTTGGTCAGCGACTTCGGCAGTGCTGACATAAATCCGTCGCTGTCAATGCTGATTCGACCTCAGATTTTTGCATTCGCTTTGGGCGCCTGCTTCATACTCAACATTATCAGTGCGGCCGTACCTGCATGGCAGGCAAGCCGTCTTAACCCGGTGGAAGCGATCAACACCAAATAAAGTTCACAAAAACAATGAAACGCAAACTTCTTTCTCAGATGCGCAACGAATGGCGCAGCAATGTCTGGATGTCAGTCGAGCTGATAATCGTAGGTGTTGTTCTCTTCGCTATCTTCGGAGTCTTTTGCTCCTTCATCTATATTCATCAGCCACCCAAAGGCATAGATTTTACGGATGTCTACGTCGGACGCATCGGCTGGGTAGCCAATACCTCATCTTCGTACAAACAGTACCCCGACAGTGCTCATAATTACTTAACGGATATTGAGATGCTCAAGACAAATCTCGGCAGCAATCCTTATGTCGAATCAGTAGGCACCGGTCAAAATGCCATACCGTATAACTATAATTACAACGGCACAGCTATTAATATCACTAAAGGTGATTCAACCCTATTATACCCTGCCAACCGGCGAATTATGGATCCGGGCATGATAAAAACGCTGAAAATCACCGGTCTTAATGGCGAGACCTCCGATGAACTTGCTAAAATAGTAGAGGAAGGGAAATTCCTGATCTCCTCTATCGACAGCTACGAAAATTTAAAAGTCGAAAAATGGGTGGGACAGGAGGCCTATTTCGGCAACGACTCTGCGACTGTCTATCCCATCGGTGCTGCAATCAACGGTTTTCGTCGAGTCGACTACGAACCTATGTATGCCGGCGTCCTGATTTTCAATAATGAGCAGTTCCCTTATGAAATAGCCGTCAGGGTGAAACCCGGCAAGGGCAAAGAGTTCATGGAGTCGCTCAACGAATCATATCTCGAATTCGGCAACGTGTATATCTCTGACGTGATGAGCATCGAGAACCGCAAAGAGGAGGCCCACCGCGATTTCACTACAACGATGCGCAGTCTGACCGCCTGCACTGTTTTCCTCATGATAGCAGTCTTCCTCGGCATACTCGGATCGTTCTGGTATCGCACCCAGCAGCGCATCCCCGAACTCGCCCTCCGCAAAGTCAACGGCGCGACAAACCGCAACATACTTAACCGCATCTTGTCCGAAGGTCTGATGATGCTTCTGGTGGCCGCTCCCGTGATAGCCCTTATCATAGCCGTCGTGATGCCCCAGATCAACATTGAAGAAGAGCTCTCAACTCCCGTATGGCTGGTATGGCTGATGTTCCCCGTCACATTGGTCGCTCTTGCGGTCATGATAATCGCCGGCATTATCTTCCCCGCCATCAAAGCAATGAAAGTCAATCCGGCCCAAGCCCTCAAAGATCAATGAAACTACTTTTTCATACTCTGACAACAATCATTTTGTCTGCCCTCTGCGCTTCGGCGCAGAGCGGCAACGAAATGCACCTCACCCTCGACGACGCTATCGCAATGGCCCGCGTCCGAAGCGTCGACGCTGCCGAGGCCCTCGACGAACTCAAAAGTTCGTACTGGGAGTGGCGCACATTCCGTGCCGAGCAGCTTCCCGAGCTGAATTTCAAGGCCACAGCTCCGGCCTATGGCCGTCAGTACAGCTCTTATATGAACGAAGACGGCGGTTTCAGCTTCGTTAAGACCAATGTCCTTCAGGCCAACGGCCAGCTCTCGCTGAGCCAGAATATTCCGCTGACCGGCGGTAAAATCTCCGTCAACTCCACTCTCGATTTCCTCCGCCAATACGAAGGCTACACCGGCAACCGCTTCATGAGCATACCCGTAGCCCTATCGCTCACTCAACCGCTTTTCGGCGTCAACACCATGAAGTGGGACCGCAAGATCGAGCCCGTCCGCTACTCCGAGGCAAAAGCCGCCTTCCTGAGCGCAACCGAAAACATAGCGCGTCTCACAGTTGACTACTACTTCACTCTGCTTATGAGCCGCGAGAATGTCGAAATCTCCCGGCAGAATCTCGAAAACGCTGAGCGCCTCTACGCTGTCGCCGTAGAGAAACGCGACATGGGCATGATCAGCCAGAACGATCTGCTGCAGATGGA
The DNA here is from genome assembly GCA_964621135.1 of uncultured Bacteroides sp. Classification (GTDB taxonomy): domain Bacteria; phylum Bacteroidota; class Bacteroidia; order Bacteroidales; family Muribaculaceae; genus CAG-873. The sequence continues at coordinate 13,572 of CAZULD010000020.1, forward strand.
GCTCAACGTCATCGACGCCAAATCAGCCCTCACCGACAATCTCAGCGAGTTGAAGGCCGACATGTTCCGCCTGCGCACCTTCCTCGGTCTCGGTCAGGACGTGGAGATCGTGCCGGTCATTCCCGCCGACGTGCCTCACGCCGAAATAAACTTCGCCGATGCGCTCGACCGCGCTTTGGTCAACAATAAATTTGCCAAAACCATGCTCCGCCTCCAGCTTGAGGCCGACTATGACGTGGCGAAGGCAAAAGGTGATCTGCGCGAGATCGAATTATTTGTCCAGCTCGGCTACACCGGTACAGACAACGACTTCAACGGCGCCTATCGTCATCTCCGTGCCAACGAAGTCGCTTCGATAGGCTTCTCCCTGCCGCTCGTCGACTGGGGCAAGCGCCGCGGACGCGTAAAGGTTGCCGAAAGTAAACGCCGTGTCACCCAAAGCCGTATCGAGCGCGAGACCATGAATTTCAATCAGGATATTTTCATCCTCGTCGAGCGTTTCAGCAACCAGCAGCAACAGCTTGATCTCGCCGTCAGAGCCGAGGAAATCGCCTCGCGTCGCTATCAGACCAACGTCGAAACCTACCTTATCGGTATGCTCGCCACCCTCGAACTCAATGACTCCCGCGTCAGCAAAGATAATTGCCGCCGCGAATACATCAACCAGCTCTACAAATTCTGGAATTACTGGTATCAGATACGTTCGCTGACCCTCCACGACTATGCCGACGGAGGCGACATTAATGTCGATTTTGAGAAATACATCAATTTTAATTAACTTTGCTTCATGATACTAATTGTCGACGACGATCAGACCATAAGGCTGTCAATAGGACTGATGCTGCGCCAAGGCGGCTTCGATTACGAGGCCGTGGGTACGGAAGCAGACGCAATGTCAGCCGTCCGCCGCGGCAATGTCGATTTAGTCATCCTCGACATGAATCTGACCCTGTCGACCACCGGGCAGCAGGGTATCGAGATGTTGCGCAAGTTCAAAATTCTTGCGCCGACCGTTCCCGTAATCCTTCTGACAGCATGGGCGACCGTCCATCTGGCCGTCGAAGGCATGAAGTTCGGCGCGGCCGACTTCGTCACCAAGCCGTGGGCCAACCGCGATTTTATGGCGAAGATCCGCAAGGCTCTTGATGCTGCTGAGAAGGCCGGCGAGGCCGATAAGGTCGAATCTCTCGACGACACCGAGCGCCACGCCATCGAAAGAGCGCTCCGTCAGGCCGACGGCAACCTCTCTACCGCCGCCCAGCTTTTAGGCATAACACGTCAGTCACTTTACAGACGCATGGAAAAATTCGGATTGAAATGAAATCGGCCTATCTGTGGATATCTTTAGCCGCCTTAGCGATAATTGCCTGCGGCGCATTTGCTTACCTCGGCTGTGCAGTCGCGGTCTACGCCGCCTGCGCCGTAGCGTTACTGGCTCTGGTGATGTTCTACCGCGCTACGTCCAAGCCGATGAATGCAATCCGGACCGGTATGGATCTGCTCAGAAGTCAGGACTTTGCGAGTCGCCTGAGACGCACCGGAAACAAAGATGCCGATGAAGTCGCCAACCTCTACAATTCTATAATCTCCAATATCAAGGCCGAGCGCCTTAAGAATCTAGAGCAGAATAAGTTTCTCGGCAAGCTGATCGAGGTGTCGCCGATGGGCATAGCGATTTGCTCGCTCGACGGCGTGATCGAAACCACCAATCCCGCCTTCGATGCCTTTTCGTCGCCCTACCTTCTTAAAACCCTCGCGTCACTGCCCGATAACGGACAGTGCACAATCCGTCCCGAGGGCACGCAGGTGATGCGGTGCGCCCGCTTGTCGTTCATGGACCGCGGCTTCCGCCGCCCGTTCTATCTCGTCGAACGCCTCACCGATGAAATCGTGCGCGCCGAAGCGTCGATTTTCAGCAAAGTCGTGCGCACTATCGGCCATGAGGTCAACAATACTCTGGGCGGCGTGATATCCATTCTAGAGACCTTCGCCGAAATCCATTCCGACGATCCCGAGACTGTCGCCGCTGTCGAAAGCTGCCGCACAAGCTGCGTCAATCTCGGAAGTTTCGTCAAAGGTTACTCCGACATTGTCAAGCTCCCCGACCCCGAGATTGAGCCGGTCGACATCAATCAGTTTGTCGCCGAGAGCCTCCCCTTCCTCTCCGAGATGTGTCCCGCCGGCATAACTATCCACGCTGATCTTCACCCCGATGCGGGAATAGTGCCCTTCGACAGCATGCTCATCCACCGCGTGCTCGTCAACGCCGTCAAGAACTCTATCGAGAGCATCGCTCCCGCCGAGGGCCTGATCACTGTCCGCACCGCTCCCGGCCTGCTTGAAATAATCGACAATGGCCGAGGCATTTCCGAAGAAAACGCCCGACGCATTTTTTCGCCCTTCTTCTCCACCAAACACGTCGACCGCGGCCTCGGGCTGATGCTCATTTCCGACATTTTGCGCCGCCACAAAGCCACCTTCTCCCTCTCCACCAACCCCGACCGCCTCACCCGCCTTTCCAT
>CAZULD010000020.1:16193-22100 GCA_964621135.1 uncultured Bacteroides sp.
ACTTGCACACAAGCGAGAACTTCACTACTTTTGTAGATGTTATTGTTACAATACATCTCATAAGCAGTTATGGACAGAATAAAAGTTAAAATCATCAATAAGTCAGGCAACGCCCTCCCCGCTTACGAAACGCCCTCTTCGGCGGGCATGGACGTGCGCGCTTTCACAAGCGAACCGATAATCGTCAAACCAATGCAGCGCGTGCTCGTGCCGACCGGCCTGCGCGTACAGCTTCCCCAGGGCTACGAAATGCAGATCCGTCCCCGCAGCGGACTCGCTCTGAAACACGGCATTACCCTCGCCAATTCGCCCGGCACAGTCGACGCCGACTACCGCGGTGAGATCGGCATCATCGTGATCAATCTTTCCGATCAGCCTTTTGTGATCAACGACGGCGACCGCATCTGTCAGATGGTCATTACTCAATACAGCCATGTTCAGTGGGAACAGGTTGAGCGCATCGACGAAACCGTCCGCGGCGACGGTGGATTCGGTCACACCGGTGTGGAATAAGATGAAAGCCCTGCTCCTCCGACGCAAATCGTTCATCGCTGTCATCGTGCTGATGATAGCCGGAGCGCTCTGTGGCAGCGCCCGCCGTTCGGGAGTAAGCGATGAGGACCGGCGCAAAGCTGCCTATGTCTACATGGACGCTCTTTCGGCCTTCATGGACGAGAACTATAACCTCTACTCCCAACTGATCGACCGCGCATATAACCTTGATCCGACCGATCCTGACATAAAAATGAGCAAAGGCGAGTGGAATCTCGTTTGCGCCATGCCGACCGACACCGCGACCATCGACGAAGCATTCCGCATGATCTTCAGCGGCTATACTTCCAACGCCGACAACTATTTCGACGGTACGCGCCTGCTTAACCTCACATCCAAATTCCGCCGCTGGGACGACAATCTGAAGGTTGCCGAAATAATGGCCGAACGTTTCCCCAACCGCAACGAGGTGCAGCTCGCCCTCGGCCAGGTCTATCTCCTCAAGGCCTCACTCGGCGACACCGCCTTCATACCCCGCGCACTCGGCGTCTTCAACAGCCTTGAGGAACGACTCGGCAAATCATACGACATCAGCGAACTGAAGATACGCACCCATGCCGTTTCCAACGACACCGCCGCCATAGTCGACGAACTTGTCAGCCTCAACGCATCGTCGCCCGACGATCCGTTCACGTCGCTGGCCGTAGCCCAGTTCTACAACTCTATCGGCATGCCCGACTCAGCCCGGAGATTTTTCAACCACGCCTGCGAGCTGGACTCGACCTATGGCCCGGCCATAATGCTCCGCGCACGCTTCCTCGAGCAGCAGGGCGACAGCACCGCCTTCGAGCGCGAGGCCCTTCGAGCCGTGAAGAGTCCCGATGTCGAATTTGAGTCGAAAGTCAATTTCATCGTAAATTATATCCGCACCTATTCCGAGGATTCGACTCAGCACTCGCGCATCGACAACCTTTTCGAAGCGCTGCTCGACGTCAATTCCGGCGAACCCGACGTCTACCGTCTTTACGGCGAATACCTTGCCCATATCGGCAAACCCGAGCAGGCCGCCGAGCAGATGGAGTATGTCGTTTCGCTCAATCCGCTCGACCGCACCAACTGGCTCTTCCTCACCCAGCTCCACGCCGAGCAGAAAGACTTTGCCAAAGCCGCCGATGTACTCGGGCGCGCCTCTCACTATTTCAGTGACGATCCGATGATAGCCCGCGGCGAAGCGGTCTATCTCTCTTTGTCCGACGACAAGGCCAAGGCCATCACCGTTCTGGAGAATTTTCCCGACTCAATCATCACCGACAATCAGCAGCGCGCCGAAATGCTGTCGACTCTCGGCGACCTCTACTATGCTGACGGCCGCAAAGACGACGCCTTCCGCATCTACGAGCAATCGTTGAGCCTTGACCCTTACAACGACATGGCGCTCAACAACGTCGCCTACTTCTACGCTGAGACCGACACCCTTCTCGACGTCGCCACGGACTATATCCGCCGCGTCATGCGCCATCAGCCTGACAATCCTACCTATATCGACACCTACGCATGGGTGCTCTTCAAGAAAGGCGACTATCAGGCCGCGCGCGAGCAGATTGATCTGACTCTCAAACTGATGAATTTCGAAAGCGAGCTCGACTCGCTCGATACGAAGCTCAGTGCCGATCTTCCCGAAGGCCAACTCCCGGATGAAGCCGAGGCTGTCGAAGAATTTGAAAATTTTGAGGACGAAGCGATGGATTCCTCGCCGTCGGCCGATGTGTTCGAGCACGCCGGTGACATATATTTCCGCTGCGGCTACGTTGACGATGCCGTTAAATTCTGGAAAAAAGCTCTTGAAAAAGAGCCCGACAACGCCGACAGCCTCCGCGAGAAAATCAAACACCGCAAAATCATTGATCAATGACGCGTAAATCATTAATATATAGCCTGCTGATTGTTTGCGCAATCATTCCGGCGCTGCTGTCGGGATGTAAATCGGCTAAAGTGTCGGCCCCGGGCTATCGTTATGAAGCCTCTTCCGGCCCGTTGGTTGCGTCGCCTGAGCTTTTGGCCCGTGAGATAGTCGACAGCGCGCTGGAGTGGACCGACGTCACTATGCCGGTCAAATTTGTTCTCCGTTCGCCCAAATCTGTCTCACTTTCAGGCCGCGCCACGATGATTCGCGGGCGTGAGATCAAGATTTCCTTCCGCATGCTCGGCTTCGAAGTCGGAGGCCTCTATGCAGACAATGACAGCGTATATTTCTACGAGAAACTCAACCGCACCATGGTCGTTGAGTCGATGGAACGGCTTCGCAAGGAGTCGGGCCTCGAGCTCGAGAACATTCAGGACGTCCTGCTCGGCCGGGTGACTTATCCCGGTCGCGTCGAGTCGGCCGACGAACTGCTTAAGAAATTCAGAATCAAGGACACCGAAACCGACGTCATGCTCGTCCCGCGTTCGTCAGCCCTGCCGTGGTACTATCTCATCACGGCTGTTGACGACGAAGCCGTGCTGCGCTCGCTGACGGTCGACGTCCCCGGCCGCGGCAGCATAGACTGCTCATATCTCCCGCCCATGCTGACGCCCGTCGGTCCTGTCAGTCCCGAAGATGTCATCACCGCGACCCTCGACAAACAGGCCCTCGACGCCTCTCTCCTCTGGTCGCTCGAATCAGCTACATGGAACAAAGGCGTCGCCCCCTCTCCGTCGCTACCCAAGGGCTATCGGCGCATACCCCTCGCCCGCCTGCTCAAATCTCTCGCTCCTCCTCAGTAACCCTCTCGCCGCTAACCGATCATTTTTAGCTTGCCAATGCACCGACTCGTCATCATATTGCTTATCATCTTCGCGACTATCGCAGGCGCGGCCGACCTTTCGGCGGCCAAACCGAAAGCCGGTCGCAACGCTCAGAGTGTCAAAAAAGAGCGACGCATAGCCGCAGGCGAAGTCGAACGCACCCGCAAGGAAATCAATCAGAATTCAGGCGAGACCCGCCGCCAGCTCAACAAACTCGCCTCGCTCAACGCCGAGGCCGACCGCAGCTCACGTCTCATCGAGCAGCTCGACGGCGAAATCGACCGGCTCAGCCGCGACATAGCCCTCCTCGACGATACGATAGCCTCTCTTGAACACAATCGCTCGACACTCCGCTCGGCCTACGCCGACAACCTCCGCACGATGCGCGATCGCCGCCGGTCGATGAGTGTGATGTCGATGTTGTTCGCCTCAAGCAGTTTCACCGAAGCATACCGCCGCTACCGCTACCTGCAGGAATTCGAGCTATGGCGCAAAGACAAGGTTCGCCAACTGACCGACATATCGGCCGAAATCTCGGTGCGCCGCCACCATGTCGACTCTATCCGCAATACCCAGGCCGCAAAGCTCGTCAGTCTCAAGGCCGAGAATGACCGTCTGCAGTCCAACCGCAAGGAGACCGAAGACCTCGTAGCAGAACTGAAGCGCAAAGGATCGTCGCTCAACAAAGCCCTCGAGGAAAAACAAGCCCAACTGAAAAAACTCGATGCCGAGCTCGACCGCATCATTGCCGAGGAGGCCCGCAAGGCCGAGGCTGCGCGCAAAGCCGAGGAGCAGCGTCTCGCCGAGGAAGCCAAAAAGAAAGCCCGCGAGGCCGCCACAAATGTAAAGAATAAAGTTCCGGCCGAAAAGCCGGTCGCAACCCCTCAGGAGAAGAAGGCCGAAAGCGAGTCGCAGGCTCAGATCGCCGCGATGACCGGATCGTTCGAGTCTAACAAAGGCCGCATGCCCTTACCCGTCACCGGGCGCTACTCGATCGTCAGCCACTTCGGGCTCAACAGCCATCGCGAGGTTTCAAACGTCAAGGTCAACAACAGCGGCATCGACATCCAGACCGCACCCGGTTCATCGGCCCGCGCGGTCTTTGCAGGTGAAGTCTCTTCGGTGTTCCACGTCAACGGCTACCAGAACGTTGTCATGCTCCGCCACGGCAACTATCTCACCGTCTATGCCGGACTCGACAAACTCGCCGTCAAGAAGGGCGACAAAGTGAAAGCCGGGCAGGAGCTCGGCACCATCTACTCCGACCCTGACGATGACAACCGCACAGTTCTCCATTTCGAGGTGCGCCGCGAACGCGCCAAACTCAATCCCGAAGACTGGGTGAAATAACGCCGGCCGACCGCTCCTACCTCACACCATGACCGCCACAAACAAAACGTCACTGACCCGCCGTGTACTCACATCGACCGCGATGCTCGGATCGTCGCAGATCATCAACATGCTCTGCTCGGTGGTGCGCATCAAGCTGATTGCCGTGTGGCTCGGACCGGTAGGCGTAGGTCTGAACACCATCCTCACCAACGCGTGGACGCTCGTCTCGACAGGCTCTCAGCTAAACATCCGCGAAAGCTCGGTCCGCGAACTCTCGCAGGAGGCCGCCGCTGACCGCTTCGCCATGCGTGTCGCCGTGGTCAGGCGCTGGGCTCTGATTCTCGGCATCCTCGGCGCCGTGCTGATGGTCGCCTTATCGCCGCTCTTCAGCATCTCGGCTTACGACGGCTCGCCGGCGCGCTGGCTGTCATTCGCCGCACTCGCGCCGACAGTCTTTTTCGCCGCCTACTCCGCCGGAGAGTTTGCCGTAATGCAGGCGCGCGACCGACTCGCAGCCATCGCCCGCACCAATATCCTCGCCGGAGTCATTGCCACGGCCGCCTCCGTCCCCCTGCTTTATTTCCTACGCCTCAATGCCATCATCTTAGTAATCAATCTCTACACCTTCGTCGTCGCGGCCTGCGTGTGGTTCGTCCGTCATCCTATCGCCGCTCACCGCCACCTCGATTTCAACACACTGTGGGCCGAGGGCCGCGGATTTCTGACTCTCGGACTGTCGCTGTCCGCATCAATGATGCTCACCTCGCTGATGAACTACATCTTCGCTGCCTATCTGAGCAGTAGCGGCGGCGAGGCCGACCTCGGTATCTACCAGTCAGGCTACACGATGATCAACGGCTACGTCGGCATCATCTTCTCGGCGATCGCCGTCGAATATTACCCCCGACTCAGCCGCATCGTCGGCCGCCCGTCGATGTCGCGCACCGTCATCGCTCACGAGCTTTCGCTGATAGTCCGACTCATCACCCCCGTGGCGATCCTCTTCATCTTTTTCTCCGATCTGCTGGTCGACCTGCTCTACTCTTCGCAGTTCGAGGGCGTTGTGCCCTTCATCACCTTCGCCATCCTCGGCGCGCTCTACAGGGGCGTGTCGCTATGCTTCGCTTACCGCATCCTCGCCGCCGGCGACTCGCGGGCCTACATTTTCACCGAGGCCGTCAGCGTCATTGTCGGCCTGACGCTCAACATTGTTTTTTACCGGCTGTGGGCCTACGCCGGCCTCGGCATCGCTTACATTGTCTGGTATGCCTTTTATGCCATCCTCACCGCCGTCGT
>CAZULD010000021.1:0-22077 GCA_964621135.1 uncultured Bacteroides sp.
CTTTATCGTGGTCCGCATCGACATATTAGGAGGGGCTCGAGTATCGGTAGATCCTTCGGAATTGGAATTGATTTGACTTAGGTCAGAGGTCAGAGTCCAGATGTCAGAGTCCAGAGGGAAGAGGGAAGGATATAAATGAAGTATTTTAATTGATATGATAGAACTGACTACACTTATAGCGAGACCGCTGATAGGGGCGGTGATAGGGTACATAACGAACGATATAGCCATCAGGATGCTCTTTCGTCCGAGGACGGCAAAATATCTCTTTGGAGTCAAGATACCGTTTACTCCGGGTCTTATACCTAAGGAGAAGTCTCGGATTGCTGCCTCTATTGGAGGAGCGATCAGCAAGAATCTTATGAACAAGGAGACGCTTGAAAAGACTCTCCTTTCGCAGGAGATGCTTGACAAAATTGGGAATGGTTTTGACTCTTTCATCAACACCCAGAAAAAAAACAATGAGACTGTAGAGCAATTCCTTGGTCATTATCTCAAGGATAATGACATCGAATATCTCAAAGGTTCCGTCACGAAGGATTTATCATCGCAGATACACACAGCCTTGGCCAACTCAAACTTGGGAGAAAAGGTAGCTCACATTGTAGTGGAGCATGTAATGGAAAAGGTTAGGAGCGGCTTGTTTGGGATGTTTGGAGCGGATCAATTCCTGTCGTTGTTAGCGGCGCCGGCAGAGAATCTGTTGTCAAAGAATATCGACGAGATGCTTGCCAATCACTCACAGGAGATGGTAAGCACCTTGATTGGCGACCAGATACAGAATTTCATGAGCTTGCAGATGAAAAGTCTGTTTGTCGGACGAGAAGAAGTGATCGAGAAATTCAGAGCCTCCCTTCTGTCGCTCTACAAGACATTAATAACGGAGCAACTTCCAAGGATACTTGAGGCAGTCGATATAAGCAAGATAGTAGAATCGCGCATCAATGAAATGGATGTAAAGGAATCAGAGAAACTGATCCTGGAGGTCATGAACAAGGAGTTGAAGGCGATCGTATGGCTCGGAGCATTGCTTGGATTCTTGATGGGGTGTGTGAATTTGTTGTTCTAAGTGAGGCTACAAGTTTTGGACTTTTCAAGAATCATTTGCTAAGTCATTAATATCTCGCACAGTGGAAAAATAAAATATTTAGGCTAAAATGGATAAAGAAATCTTAACAAGACAAACAATAATACCGAAGGATGGGCATTTTATGCCTTTGGTATTCGTTGACCTTTCGATTTCATCAGCAACTATTGGAGCTGCATGTACATACGCAGGACGTTCAATTCATCAAGAGTTGAAGGATGGTAAAAAAAAATTCCAATCATTATATTTGGAAAGAAAGAATACCCTTGTTCCATTAACGGTATCCATTACCAATAAGAATTACCTCTTATCTTCCATCTCAGACATAAAAATATGAATTTAGATGCGATTTTAGTCCAAATCAGGGCATCTTATATCCACATAGATTTACGTGGAGTGGAGCCTCAATTAGGACAATACTATATCGCAGAGTATGCTCATAAGAATGGTTTTGAGGTTAAGGTAAAGTCATATTCTTCTAATGATGCTATTTTAGCATCATTAGAAGAATTACTTACTGCATACCAGTGTAAAATCATAGGATTTTATCTTGATAGTGAAAATCAGTGGATTGTCCGTAAAATTACATGCGGACTAAAAGAAAGATTTGAGCAAGTAAAAGTTGTGATTGGCGGACCGCAAGTGACTGGTGATCCCACTTTGGCAATGAAAAGAATCCCTTTTGCTGATTATGCGATAGAAGGGGAAGGCGAGAGACCATTTAGTGAACTTTTAAGTAATATCCAAACCGACAATCCAAACATATCTGAAATAAACGGATTATTATATAGGGAAAAGGATAACATTATTAAAAATCAACCACAAAAACAGATTTTTGACTTAGATTTTTATCCTTGGCCTAAAAGGTATAACTATACTTTAGATAAAAATGTCGTTTTCGATCAACTTTCTACAGGGCGCGGGTGCGTCGGACATTGTGCTTTTTGCTTTGAGGGGAATAAAAAAGGAAATTTATTAAGGATTAGAAGTGTTAAAAGTGTCATTGAAGAAATAGATTACCTTATCTCAAATTTGAAAGGGCATAGATATTTGTCCTTTTTAGATGATACTTTTATCCTTAATAAAAATAGGACTACAGAAATATGCACACATCTTATTAATAAGTATGGAGGTGAAGTAGGTTGGTTTTGTGAAGGGCGAGTAGATATATTACGGAAAAATTTGGATCTTCTGCCATTAATAAAGAAAGCTGGCAATATTCGGATTCAACTTGGTGGGGAGTCGGGCAACCAAAAGATTTTAGATTCATATCAAAAAAATATGAATTTAGAAGATGTGGAAGCTGTAGTTGCGGAAATATATAAGAGTGGGATACCCTCGATATATATAAATTTTATAATTGGCGGAGCTCATGAAACAATAGAAAGTTTTAATGATACCCTTGAGTTTGCTAAAAATTTATTGAATATTGCCCCGGGATGTGCAGAGGTGGGATGTTCACTATTAACTCCCTATGTGGGTACTCCTATCAGGAAGAATCCTTCTGCTTATGACATAGAAATAGTCGATTCAAATTTGCTATCAGGTCCAGATGGATTTATTCCTTTCTGCAAGACGCGAGAATTATCAATAGCGAAGATTCATCAATTAAAAGCCTTATTCGATTCTGAAATACTAAAAGAGCACTTAAGAATAGTCAAACTTTTAACGAATGACCAATTGCTGTCGCATTACAATCTTCGAGAAAAGTATGAGATGTATACCAATTGGCTCATTTGTTCAAATGAGATAGAATCGTATAAAAACTATTTTGAGTCTCAAACGAAATTCGGATATGTTCAATTTGCATCAATTGAGAAAAGTAGAGATTTGAGTATGGCCGTTCCATACCGTACCGTTCAACCTATATCTGATGGAGTTCAATTCTATGCTCAAATTGATGATGTCGATAAGATGAGACTTGACGGTCTGGAATTAGACATTTTTCTTTTAAGTAGCGGTAAGTTGAGCCATTTTGAAATTGAATCCTTAGTCAAAGCAAAATATGCTGAAATACCAAATGTCGAGGATGCTGTAAACAAGGTATATTCAAAGTTTGACAGGGATCGTCTTGTAATTTGGAAGTTAATATACTAATGGGATTTTCATGTAAAAAATGTGGGTGTTGTTGTAGAAACGTTCTTAGGTGGGAACAAAATGCATCCTTGCTCTCATCATTGACAGGTATGGAGCTCCAATTTCCGTTTAAACATGTGAATGGAGCTTGTGAACACCTGTCGGATGATAATTCTTGTGATATTTATACTGAGCGACCTGATATATGCCGAACAAGCTTTATATTTAATGTCTTAAAAAAGAGATACCAAATCTCCGACTCAGAGTTAGAAATATTGCAACAAATTTCATGCATGGAAAATGGAAAAATTGCAATTCAGAGAAATTCATGATATTCAATTATGAGTTCTAAGTTGTAAACTTACATACACTTATATTAGGAAAAAGAAGTAATAAAGATGTCAAAACAACAATTAAAATATCAGATAGACGCTATCATTAATAAGCGTAAAGAGGATCGTTTACCCCGGATTGAGGCTTCGATATCATTCCTCAATAGTTTGCTCGAAAAACTTGATGAGTTAGACAGAATAATTACAGAGATAAGCAGGCAGAAAGTGGAAGGTAAAGGACCGTACTATGTCATGCTCACTAAGGATAAGGGGATGGAAAGTCGTCTTGAAATGGTTAAGACAAGAGAAGTCCGTTATAAAATTACATCTCTCTTGGAGAAACTTACACTCCTCAAAAAAAGATTTTCACGAGCTGCTGTCCAAATAGCATTTGTTGGATATAGTAAACAAGGAAAAAGTAAATTCCTACAGTCTATATCAGGACTGGGAGAAAAAATCATCCCTGCATATTCTGGCACGAGCTGTACGGGAGCTATATCGTGCATACATAATTTCGATTGTCCTTTTCATGCGGAGGTCACATTCTTTAGTCAAGAAGAATTCCTTAAATTAATCAATGACAAATTAGAAAAGTTCGTCCCTGGAAGAACTTTTTCCATCAACACTATCCATGATCTAAAAAATGCAAATATTAATTTATGGCCAGGTAATATAAATCTTGCCTATCAATACAACAAATTTGTAGAAACTTATATCTATCATATAGATGAAATATGGCCGCTCATTGGCGCACCGACATTGCATATATCGGATGAAAAACAAGTCTTTCAGTATTTGTCCCAATATGAATTTTTTGATTCCATACCGGAAGGAGAAAATCCAGCTTTATTCGTCGCGAGGAAACATGGAGCAGAGGTTATAGAATGGCGAAGGTATTATCATAAATACGCAGCAGTCAAATCAGTCAATATTTATACCAGTTTCCCTTCAATTGGTGATGCAAAAATTGTTCTTGTGGACACTGTAGGGATTGGAAGTTCTGCTTATAATGATGTCATTGAAGATGAGATGTTCAGAGTCCTAAGAGAAGAATGTTATGCTGCGGTTATAATTTATCGTCCTGATATTTGTGGTGGAATAAGTATAAACCAATATGATTTTTTACGTGCAATTAATGATAAGTTGTTAACTCGAAAGCCACAAAAATGGATTTATTATGTAGTTAACAAGGTTACAGCTGGGGCACATAACAATCTTCATGTAATAGATGAAGTCCTTAAGCAAGTATCGATGGTAGTTAAGAATATGACTTCGGTACCGGTAGCTGGAGTTGTTGCAGTAGATGGATCTGATCCAGAAGAGGTATATGAAAGACTGATGACTCCTCTTCTTGATATGGTAACTAAAAATCTTGATGATATAGACGAAAGCTTAGTGAATGATGCCAATTATGCAGCTATGGAGTTATATATGGCTTATAGCGATTTATGTAATTCAGTATCGCAGGTTTTCTCTGGTAAAAGCAAATTAGATCAGGAAGAAGGAACTCTGTTGCATCATTTAATGAAAGGTCCGACCTATCGTAACTCATTATGTCATCTTGACGAAGAGGTATATGTAAAAAATAAGAATCTACCTTGCAAAGAAGTGAGTGAAAAAATTGACGAGATAATAGACTATTTACCAGATCTTGTACCTGATCCAGAATACATCTTTGTTGATGTTGATAGAGGAACTCCGATTCCAATTATTTTTATGAAATATGCTGATATTCTAAGGAATGAAATTATCTCAAAATTTGAGGAGGTAAACACTGAAGCATTAGTGCCATTACAGGAGGAGGTAAAAGAAGCAATAATCGAAATACTCTTTAAAGATGCACAGTTCGGAAAGATACCACTTTTATCCTATTCTATTGAAGATGGACCGTCAAAGGCATGGCTTGAGGCTTTAATAAAAGAAAAAATACCTTCTGAGAAATATCCGAATCTCCAAAAAGCGATGAGTTTTGTTCTCGATTATCAGCTTAACTTAGAGGGAATGATCGAGTATAATGTAGCAAAATGTCTTGATGCGATCGATCCGCTTGTTTGCGAACCTGTGTCACCTAAACCCGGTTTGTCATTGGAAGGAAGAGCCTACTATATATGTCAAGAACTCCTTAAGCGTCTTACATCCATACAATATCTATTGAGGCAATGGCGAGACGAATTCGCTATGATACCCAGTCACTCTTTCTACGCACGAGTGCGAAAATTCAGAGAAAAGATGACATCGGATGAGAATGTTCAGGATGAAATCCTTGAGTTTTATCGAGCTAACAGATTGGCGATATGGAGCGAAGAATTCGCCAATATTTCAGATATGGACAAAGCATTTGAGGATTGGAATAAAAAAAGCAAGCAGCTTCTCGAAAGTTGCAAGATGAAGTATTTCACTATTAAAATATAATTCAACTTACGCAATCTCAAGTTGATGGTTTTTAATTGGTCGATTTACCCCTTACGCAATAACTCTATGGTTTAGGCCACGAAACTTGAAAATAATAAAGCAATTTGCTTTTAGTAGAGAAATACCATAGCTTAGCATAACAAATATGAGAGGCGGCAAGTTATATTTGTGGGAGGTAAATGATCAAAAAATTCAAAAAATAATCGAGAAAATTTTTTTGAATGCGAAAAATTATTTAATTTTGTAGAATTAACAGGTTTCTCAACAGACATCCTGTTAATAAAAATTGACAAAGACTCTTTCATAGCTATCATCATGGAAGTGCCAAAAGAAAATACGAGGATAAGAAATCGTCAGCAAATGGGACTGACGACCGCGAAGCGCGCTCAAAAATCACGAACAATATGATCTATGAATGTGTATTTCATCATACGATACGAAGATAGAATGGAACTTAAGAAGGAAAATTCCTGATTACATTTAACAGTTGCTATGAGTTATTGAAATGTTCGGTTTATTCCTTAACAATGCAGATGAAGAGCATAGTAGTGTTTTTATTAGGAAGGATTATAGGGGTGTCATGAATACTTTAGAAAATAGTGGATTAATAGAGGATGATGGTGATGGGATTGTAATAGTTAAGAAATATTATACAAACCAAAGAAATAATATAAAAGATGAATCAGGACAATATCAATGTAATCATTGAAAATATCCTCAGTCGACGTCAAACACAAAGGCTCCCCGAAGTGGTTAAACGTCTCGATAGATTGAAGGAAGTAAGGATAAAACTCAATGAGTTACAAAACTTAGTGGAAAGAATAAGTAGAGAGTTAAATGCTGAGGCTGGTCCTTATTTTACTTTGCTGTCAAAAGATCCAGAGGTTTTGGCAAAATTCAAAGCTATAGCTTGGAACAATGATTTTAAGGATGTAGGAGAAAAAGTTAAAGCGACTATAGATGAATTGGAACGGCTTAAGAATCGTTTTGAACGACCGGCTCTCCGTATTGCATTCGTAGGGTGGGAGCGTCAAGGAAAGAGTACGTTCTTGAAAACAATTGCAGGTCTTAACAATAAGATCATCCCGGCCTACAGTGGGAACAGTTGCACAGGTGCAGTCTCAGTAATTCATAATGACAGGCAACCTAAATTGTCTGATGGAACACCGGTAGAAGTATTAGTACGAGTAGTCTACTATAGTGAAGGAGAAATGCTTAAAGTCGTAAATGGTAAACTCAAGAAGTTCTTCCCTTCAGGTATCTATCAAATTGGTAGATTAGATCAAATTCCTTCTCTCAATCTTCCAGATAGTCCGGAAAATAACTGGGATCCCAAATTATGTGATGAGTATATAAAATTCAAGGAAACTGTAATTGATCATTATTCTGAGTATTCAAATTTAATTGGAACAGGTATACATGAGTATCACGATGAAAATGTTATAGTTCAACATGTAGCTCAGTATGAAGAGTTTGACCATGAAGTACCCAATGCAGAACGAAAATTCAGAGGTAATAAAGTTTATTGGGAAAGACCTTATTACAAATATAATGCGGTAAAGACAGTTGACATCTACACGGCCTTTAATATTGAGGCTACTGAAAAGTTGGAACTTGTAGATACCATAGGAATTGGTAGTTCGTCCGACTCGGAATCCATTAGAGAAGAAATGTTTCGAGTGTTACGGGAGGATTGTGATGCAGCCATAGATTTATTTCGGCCTGAAATAAATGGCGCAGTACCATCTACCCAAACGGACATACTTAAAGAAATTCAAGATAAACTTGGTGATATGAATCCATCCAAATGGATAGGATATGTAGTAAATAAAGTTTGTAGCGGAGAGCACACAAATTTCCCAGGAGGAGCGTCGAGCGCTCATAATTCTCTTGTTAAATCTCATTCCATTAATTCAAATAATTCTGTCGCTTGGGTAAAACTAATTGATGGCGATGATTTTAATGATGTGAAAGACAATTTGGTCCTTCCTCTCCTCTCTCTTATATCTGAAAACCTTGACCTGCTTGATCAACAGCTGTTTGAAAAAGCAGACTCTTTAGGAAAGGATGCAAACGACAAGTGTGTTGACATTGTCAAGAATTCCAGTTCTGTTATTTCGGCTGACTTAGCAACTAATGCGAATAGTTTGGCTCTTTTTGTCAATCATCTTTATCCTGATATGCTCAAAGAATTTGGCATAGCAATGAATAAACTTGATGTGGAGGGTTATGCAAAACATCAGGATGAACCGTGTGGTAAATTGGCTACAGAGTATGAGAAAGTCATAGGAGCAATTGGCTCTTGTATTCCAAAGAAAAAAGATCTTTATGAGCAGTTTATAGCAGCGATGGGCCTTACGGAGGTTGTACTATTCCAGGAGACAGTAGAACAATTGCGTAATGATATTTTTACAGCCTATGAAGATGTCAATACAACCGTATTATATCCATTGCAAGAGCAGGTGAAGATGGATATTATTAAAGTTCTCTATGAAGAAGGACTAATGAAGCATCTTCCAGTTCCTATTAAGGGTCCCAGTACTCAATGGTTGAGGTCAGTCATTGATAACTATGTCGATGAGAAGACCTATCCCTATTTCAGAAGGGCATTGGAGTTTATCTTGGATTACAAGATAAATATAGAGGGTATGGTAGAATTCAATGTAGCCAAAAGCTTGAATATTATAGATCCTGCGCATAGGGAATTTATACCATATCGAGGGGAGCATGGAGCTGATTTTGATACTTGTGCTGAAAATGTATGGCAAGAGCTCCGCAGTAGGCGTAAACCGGTAGCCTCAAGACTGAGCAGTTGGATAGAAAGCTTTTCTGTAATACCAAGCCATTCATTTTACAGTAGGGTTCATAAATTCCACCTTAAGGTAATGAGTGATAAAAATGGCCGTAAAGACTTTAGAAATTTTTACCTTGAGAACATGTCTCTGTTCTGGACTGATGTGATTGTTAAATCAGGAATCACACAGAAAGCTTTTGGAGAATGGAATGAAAAGACAAAAGCTTTACAACATAGTGTAAGTGCATTAACCTTCTATAACGATTAAGATGAGTATCTTTAAAAAATTAGGGGATGCTGTAGCAGACTATTTAGGTTCGACCCCCATCATCAAAGTAATGATGATGGGGCCTAGAGCTGTCGGGAAAACATCTATTATGGCTTCTATCTTTAGTGAATCTAAAGATAAAATATCAGGTACAGAAATATATTTTAGAGCTGTTGATGAAACTATCAAGGACTTATCCGATAAAAGGAAAGATTTGATGTATGTTATCACTAAGCAGAAAGATTTTACTGAGAAACCACAAACCGGAGCTATTAAGGCATCCCCTATACCGACTATTTTTAAGTTTGAAATGGGTGTAAAGGAACACTCAAAAACCATTGATGTTGAGATAACCGATTTCCCAGGAGAATATTTACGTGACGAGAAAGATATAGTAACCAACTATATTAAAGAAAGCAATGTGATAATGATAGCCATTGACACTCCTTATCTAATGGAGGAAGGTGGTATCTATAATGAAGAAAAAAATAAAGTATCAGAAGTTACTAATTTTTTCCTTCACAATCCGGAATTTAAAAATAAGCTTGTGCTTCTTGTACCATTAAAATGCGAGCTTTACTTTCATAACAATACAATAGATAAGGTAACGCAAGAAGTGGAAAAAGCATACGTGAAACTTATCGAGATTTGTAAAAATAATCACAATGCGGTTGTTGTGACCCCTATTCAAACTTTAGGTGGAGTTGAGTTTAACTCATTTATCGACAATACTGGTCTAGCACCCATTACAAAATTGTCAACATATCGCTATTGGGGTAATCCCCCTAAATATGCACCAATGTTTTGTGTACAGCCACTTTATTATGTAATGAGTTACATAGCAAACTATTATGAATGGAGTAAAGCTCAACCAAAAAGATTAATGGATAGAATTTCGGACTCCATAGCTTCCATATTTAAAGATGATAGTGAATTTTTTCATGGTATTAAAAACATGTCCCTAAATGCTATGGTTGATATTAATGGATACAAAATTCTTCAAACAAATAATATTCTAAAAATATAGAAGATTACGAGTAAAGAGACCGCTCTTTGTATACATTATCTAAACTCTTTTTTACTATTGAATCAACAGTCGTGAAAAAAATGATTGATGATACAAAAACAAATTAGAATAATCGACATAATATCATAAATATTAAAATTATATATTAATGGCAGATTTAAAGGTTTTAATGATGGGAGGTCGCCGTTGTGGAAAGACCTCGGCATTAGCAAGTATGTTTGATCAGATGATCAATGGCCCGACAAACTCTATTATTACTGTTGCAGATAGAACAGTAGGAGAAATAAAAGATGGGGAAAAGCAAGATATGCTTCGAGACAAAAAATCAGAGTTGAAATATTTCATAAATAAGAACATAAATGGCACCTTTATGGTGGATAAAGCTCCCACAAAAAATTATTGGGATTATCTTTTGAGTGTACAGTTGCCGGGGAATGCAAGTCACAATATGCAAATGCGTTTTCGGGATGCTAATGGGGAATTCTTTGATGCAGGCGGACCACACCATGATGAAACTATGGCATTTGTACAGGATTGTGATGTCTTTATAGTAATTGTTGAGACACCCTATCTTATGGCAGGAGAAGACTATGAAAATGAGAATGCGAATATAGTTGACTCAATACATACGTTTCTTACAACAATAGATCAGGATGGCTCACGCAAATCCAAACAAGTAATCTTTGTGCCTATTAAATGTGAGAAGTGGATCAAGGCAAAGAAAACTCCAGATAATCCCAATGTAGAAACTATTGAGGATGTAGTAAAGAAAGTTGAAGAAACTTATGATAAGACTATCAAAGACTTAAAGCAGAACAATCGGACAGAAATAAGCATTATTCCCATTCAGACAGCTGGTGATATTGTATTTGAGGATCTTAGGGATGCCTACTTGTTAATCAATAAGTTAACAGGTGAAAAGATTAAATGTGCAAAAGAAGATAACGAGACAGTTATTAATCGAGATGGTAAATATATAGAAATAGAAAGTCAGCATGTTCTTAATGAAGACCCCGAAGCAGTGTTTCATAACACATCAATACCACGACGTGCACCATGGTTTTCGCTATACAAAGAATCAGGTAAAGCTTCATATCGACCACAGAACTGTGAACAGTTGTCTCTTCACATTATTCGCTTTATGTTTAACAAGGCAGAGGATGAAGCAATTGGGGGCATATGGGGAAAAATATTTAAGTTCTTGTTTGGTTCCCTTACAAAAGAAGATCTTCAGAATGTATTAGTCCAATTAAATAATAACAAGATGATCAAAGACAGTGGAGACGGAATAAAAATCATAAAAACCTGTTTCAAATAAAATTCAGGATCCTGATATTAGTGTAGAAAAGTTTCGACTTATTTTCAGGTTGCATTGTTATTTTCAAATAAGTCGAAACGTCTACCTAATTATAAAAGAATAAAAATAGGGACCATTATGATTAGATATTATGCATATTATTCTGTCGGAGGATATAAAGATATGTATTTAGGAAACTCCGATATGAAGGAGAAAGCAACATTTTATTTGCCATTATTGCCAGTAATGTCAAAAAAAGCTGTTTCCGATCCATCGTTAATAAAGACTATTGAGTCTTTGGAGAATCTACCAAAAATAAATATTCTCAGTAGTGATAATCTTCGCAATCTTCCCAAGGAGGCCCTTACAATGATATCTCATGGAGGCTACAAGGTGATGCTACATTGTTCTACATCAGGAGAAGATATACTTGCATTCAGAGATATCCCAAGTAATGAAAAGGATGAAAATGGACGTTCTATTCCGTTTATGATGTTGTTTGTAGGGAAAAAAGAAGATAGATTAGATTTTCTTGCATCTTATTTTTTTACGCATATTTCGACAGTTCAACAACGATTGTCGTCTATGTTTGCCTATGATGTTCAGAAAAATGGTATCGAATTTAAACTGAAGAAAATGAATGAATTTGTAGATGAAACTTTAAATAAACCAAAATCACTTATTTTAACCTCAGACAGAATCGTTCCACTAACATTAAAACCGAGAAATGTTTATCTTTTAGTAAGTAAACAACAGCCGATTAGGATGGTGATAGAGGAACATAAACTTCAAAAAGACAACGTTGAAGTGATAAGGCTTGAAGACATAGTTTCTCTTGATGATAAGGAAAAATTAGCTATATCATTGGAAAAAATAATAATTAAAAAATCCAGATATAAAGAAAAATCCATTTGTTGGAATACTTTAAGTACTTTAGCACTATTGGGAGTCTTGTTGGGTTATATTCTCTCACGAAAATAAATTGGATAAAGAACTGAAAATATTAATGATGGGTGGTCAAAGAACAGGAAAAAGTTCTGCTTTGGCTGCAATAATGAACGCTTTTACGAATGGAAGCATTCGTGAAATACTTACTGCTAAAGATGTAACGAATCTTAGTATTGGTGATGGTGAGCAACAACAATCTATAAATTCAAAATTAAAAGAGATAACCACCTTATTAAAAGAAAATTCAGGAAGAACAATTCTTGTCAATTCAGGAAAAACCCAAACAATCTGGCATTATAAATTGGATTTAATTGTGCCTGGAAGTAATGATTCCATGCATCTAACCTTTACAGATGTCAATGGAGAGTATTTTGAAGGAGGAACTATACAGCAAGATGAAATATTGAAATATGTAGAAGAATACGATATTTTTATAGTCGCTATAGACACTCCGTTTCTTATGGAAGCTGGTAATCCATCCAATGATATGGTGGATGAAATCATCAATGAGAAATACAACTGTGTTGATTCAATCCATACTTTTTTATCTGCAGTAAACGATCATGAAGGGAAAAACGCAAAATTGGTGATTTTTGTACCAATTAAATGTGAGAAATGGGCTCATGATGGTGAACTTCATAACGTAAGTACAACTGTTAAGGAAGTCTATAAAACTCCTCTTAAGCATTTGTTAGCTTGTAAAGCAGTGCAAACAGAGATTCTACCAATTCAAACTGCGGGAAACATTGAGTTTGATTCTCATCGTGAAGCATATTGTTTTGATTGGACGGAAAGAAAATTTATTTTTTTTCAAAAGGCGCGAACTTCAAGGTGTAGTTTTGATTCGTCGACTGCTTCGGTTACATTGTCAAATGGCCAGATAAAACATTGTTCTGAAGGAAGATTGCGTCCTGATCCTTCAGCTATACTAATTCCAGGTACAGACATTGTCAGACCGAACTCTTGGTTTAAAGTATTAAGTTCTAATTATTCTCCTCACAACTGCGAACAGTTAGCATATCATATTATTGACTTTATGTTTTCAAAGGTTATGGATTTGAAGATAAAATCAGAAGAAGATAGGTCTTTTTTTTCTAAGTTGTTTGAAACTCTGATAGATGTGTTTACATTAGGATTATGGAAAAAGTTGAAAGATGTGTTTGGTGATATATCGATTCCTGTAATGCACTCTATTGTGAAGTCGATAAGGGATAAAGGATTTTATAAGAATTCAGGAGATGGTATTATGATATTAAAATCATGCGTATTTAAAACCCCAAATAATTAAAAAAATGATTAAGATTTATAGCTATTATTCTTGTGGAGGATATAAGGATATGTATGTAGGTGAATGTACATCAACTGCAGCTCCTACATACTTTCTTCCACTGCTTCCAGTAATGAAAAGTAAAGCCAATCCAGATATAGCCAAAATTAGGGAATTAGAAAAACTTCCACGAATAGAAATATTATCAGAACATAATTTTTGGGGATTACCTCCAAAGGCTCTCTCCATGATATCTCATGGAGCGTACGAGTTAATGTATCGTACATTTGAATCTGGTGAAGTTTGTGTGTCAATTCGAAACTTAGAAGGATCGGAAAGAGACGAAGAAGGAAGGTCTATACCATTTCTTCTTATGTTTATTGCAGATGGTGAAGATGTGGTAATATTAGACTGTTTTGTGGCAAAATATTTGGTAGGTAATAGCCGTGATGAAATTCGTAAAGAACTTGGTTTACTTTTCAGTTATGACTATATAGCAAATGGTATCAAATTTGATATACCAAATGCTTATAAAATACTTAAAGACTCTGCTCCATATCAAAACTCTTTAAATTTTGCCCACAAATTAGACCATGTAGATGTTCTTCTTTCAAATGATAACCAACAGCTTAAAATAGCTATAAAGGAACATAATTTACATCCTCGAAGTATCGACATGTCGCTTACCTCCACCTCTCTTAAAGCTCTTCAAAATACTGGAGTGGAAGTTGAGATTGATCAAAAAGATAATGAAGAAACTTCTAATAAAACAGATGTCAACAAGACTAAAAGACTGCAAACTCATGTCACAGATGTCAAGGAAATTGAACATCATGAAACAACAGTAACTGAAGTCAAAGGGAATGAGAAGCCAAAAATAACTACGGCAGAAGGAAAGAATATTGGACAATCGCAATCAATCATAACTGAAAATAAGGATAAGGAACAGCAAAAATCTGCTATAACAGAAGGCAGAGATTTTGAGCAGTCGAAATTGGATACATCAGATATCAATAATGTCAAAGAACAGCAATCCGATGGCCCCGATTTCAAAAATGGTGAAAAGTCTCAATCCATTGAAACAATAGGTATTAAGGAGAAGACTCAATCACCAACCACGGATGAGGATAAGAAAAACAGTACTCCTATAAAAAGAACTTATCAAAATACTGACTCTCAGAAACCGGAGGTTTCAGTAAAAGGAAGTCAAATTCAACAAAAAATTGAATCTGAAAATACTTCTAATTGTCCGATGGATAATAGACAAAAAAAATTATTGTTGTGTATAGGTTTTGTGATTGGTCTCATTATTGGCATAATAATAGGGATAGCACTATGTAAGTTATTTTCAGAATGAAAAATTATTAATTCAACCATATCATGAATAAAAAATATTTAATTGGCCTAAAAACTACGGAATATGAGCATCCATTTGACAAAATGGCGTTAGAGACTCTACGAAGACTACCAGGCTTTGATACATTTACAAATTTTATCCTTAATTGGATAGCAGTCAAATGGGAAATGGTAGCCAAACAAGGAAGTAATTTTCACATCACTAGAGAATCTTGCTTAGAACTTTACAATCAAGTAAAGGAGTCTGCAAAAGTGCTGGATGTAAAAGATTTCCCAGAAATATATACCCAATGGGGATATCGGATTAACGGCTATACAACCGGCAATAAAGATATGACTATGCTTGTGCTCGAATCAGGCGCAATTGATCTATTGACAAATCAAGAACTTGATTATGTGATAGGACATGAAATGGGTCATATCAAGAGCGGTCATGTAATTTACCATATGATGGCACAACTTTTTAATAGTGCTATTGGTCTGATACCTCTTGGAGAGGCTCTTACAACTCCCATAAGATATGCTTTATTTTATTGGAATAGAATGTCAGAGTTTACTGCGGATCGTGCGGGTCTTCTCTCTTGTCAGGATAAGGAAGCAGCAATCAAAGCGATCATAAAGATGGCAGGAGCGCCTATAAAGTATTTTGATCATCTCAATGAAGAGGCTTTCATTAAACAAGCAGATGAATTTGAAAAGAAATATGGGGGGGTGGCAAATACAGCAATTAAGACCTTAACTATTGCTACCAGCTCACATCCATGGACAGTATACCGGGCTGGAGAGTTATTAAAATGGATAGACTCAGGAGAGTATGAAAGAATTCTGTCTAAATATTCTGGATTCACGTGTATTCATTGTGGAAATTCGGTAGCAAAAGAAACAACTATGTGCCCTCGTTGTGGGCTCAATCCTTTTGATTAAACATACAATTATGGACGGAAGAAAAGTACTTAGAGACATTACTCCAAATGAATTACTACATCCAAAGGATCGTAAAATGATGGATCGTCTCATGAAGATTCCAAAATTTACTGATCTTTTGAATAAAACTGTTGTAAGATATGACAGTATGGTAACAGATGTGGTAACTAACGGTAACGGTTATAATATAAATGAAGAAAGTTTACCTTTTTTATATCATCAATATAAGGAAGACTGTAAGATTTTAGATATAAAAGAAATACCTACATTATCCGCAATTTGGGGATATGTAATTTCTTCCGATACTACAGGAGGAAAGAAGCCACGAATCTCTCTTTCATCAGGAGCTATAGACCTCTTAACTCCATCTGAACTGAATTTCTTAATCGGCCATGAACTTGGACACATAATATGTGGACATAAACCGTATCATGCTCTTTTAGATTTACTTTATTCGCCATTAATTGATCAGATTGACACTTTCAGTATAGCTTCTGTGATAAGGTTGCCAATGCTTGAATGGTACCGTATTAGCCATTATACTGCCGATAGAGTTGGACTGTTATGCAGTCAAGATATTAACGCGGTGCTTTCAGCTATGATAAAAATGTCTGGATGTCCTATTAAATACTTTGATACAATTAATATTCCGTCATTTCTGAAACAAGTAGATAAATTCGAAAAAGACAATCAAAAAATTTTGGATAGTATGGTGTCCTCTTTTATTATCAGAGCTTCATCTATGCCATGGATGGTAGTGAGGGCTAAGGAGCTGCTTGATTGGTATAATTCTAAAGAATATAAGGACTTGGTAGGTTGAATTAATGTATCAAGATTTGGAAACAGCAGATCCCAATGTTTTGCAAATTCATAAGGCTGGATGTGCCATCAAATGTCAGCAACTGATATTATGGGATTATGGAATAGATGTGGATGAAAAGCAACTTATAGAGATTGCTTATAAGAATGGTTGGTTTGATCAAAGCCAAGGCACGTTTATGCGTTATAATGGGCGTCTTCTTGGTTGTTTCGGAATAGCTTATCATCATACTCAAAATTCTACAATTACTCAAATAATATTAGAACTGAAGTGTCACCACAGGGTGATGGTGAACGTCAATAAAAGTAAGCTCGCTGGAATTGAGACACCTTACCCTGATGCATCACACTCAGTCATAGTAAATGATGTAACGGATGACTGGGTATACATAACCGATACTGCATTAGGATGTGTAGGTAAGAAATATTCAATCTTGGGTTTTATGAGAGCATGGGAAGACTCTCTTAACTATATGCTTGCTACTTCTGAACCTGCAGAATATGAGTACAATGCATTGATGAGAAAAATGCAAAAATTAAATTTAAATTATTAAGATTATGATATTTGACAATAATGATGACGTGAAAGGTATTGACTGTTTCGATCCTTCAAAATGCGAGATTGAAAAAAACAAACTCGAAATATTTGAAAATGATAATATTGCTATGGGCTGCTGCGATGGATGCTGGAGTGGTTGCATTGGCACTTGTCGGTATAATAGCCATTGATGAAGGATAAAAAGATATGGGATAACGGTCTCACGAAGGAAATAACGTTCATAGTAACTAAAGACTGTCAGTTAGCTTGTAAATATTGTTATTTGGTAGGCAAGAACTCAAACGAAAGAATGTCTATTCATACAGCTAAAGAGGCTGTGGATTATATTCTTTCTCATGAAGATGATGAGTTCTTTGCCTCTTCTTATGTAGTATTTGATTTCATAGGAGGGGAACCGTTTTTAGAGATAGATCTCATTGATGAAATCTGTGATTATCTCAATCAGCAGATGAACATGAGAAATCATCATTGGCTTAATTCATATAAAATATCTTTTACTACTAATGGAATAAACTATAACAGTCCAAAGATCCAAAAATTCATTAAGAAAAACATAGAGCGACTTCATATTACTATTACAATAGATGGAACAAGACGGAAGCATGACATGAACCGCATTTGGAAGGGAGGGTCAGGTTTGACGGAGCGCGGTTCTTATGACAATGTTGTAAGAAACGTTCCATTATGGCTTTCACAATTTCCAGAAGCTGCTACTAAAGTGACAATAAGTTCTGCTGATATTCCTTTTGTAGCTGAGAGTGTATTGCATCTTTTTTCTTTGGGCATCAAGAACGTTAATATCAATTGTGTTTTTGAGGATGTTTGGAAAGAGGGAGATGATATAGAGCTTGAAAAGCAACTAAGAAAGCTTGCAAAAAAAATGATAGACTTGAGATTGTATCCAAGTCACTATTGCTCTTTTTTTGATAAATCTGTTGGTCATCCAATGGATGAAAGTCAAGATCGGAATTGGTGTGGCGCTGGTAGAATGTTATCCATTGATGCTTCAGGGAATTTTTATCCGTGTACGAGGTTTGCCAAGTATTCACTTAGAGAGAAAGAACCGCGTTTCATCGGTAATATTAGAGAGGGTATAGATAAGGATAGACTACGCCCTTTTTATTCTCTTTCCCGTTTTGTACAATCTCCTAAGAAATGTATTGAATGCAATGTGGCTTCCGGATGTGCTTGGTGTCAAGGCGAAAATTATGATGCTTCTGAGTCAGGCACAATTTTTCAAAGATCCACAGCCATTTGCAAAATGCATAAAGCAAGAGTTCGAGCCAACGAATATTTTTGGAACTTGGTAGGAGAAACTATAAAACCAAAGAATGATGTTAGGACTCTTTATGATATTGATAAGGAGGAGGATGCATTGGAGACTTTGACAGTGCTTCTTTCGAATAATTCAGTGCCATTATGCGATTATGAGATAGGGAAAATAGTAAATGAAAAAATTGAAGATATTTCAGAGTTAACCCTTAAAAGGATTATTGAATATGCAACGAAAAGGAACGTTTCATTACAGTTCGTTTATCCACGCTATAAATTACCATCTTCAATTTCAGAGCTTGTAGAAAGCGTGTCTCATAAAAAAATTATGCCATTGGATGGGTCTGTTAAAGGAGACGCAACAGTAATAGAGAATTGGAATGATTTAACCACTTATAATTTTGATTCAATATTTTATATCTTAAGATCTTCATTTTATGAATTTTATTCAAATGTTGAAAAACTCAGGGGATTGCTTGTGAAAGCTAAGCGTCTCAATATAATTTTTTATCAAAATTTTGATGGTTTTGAAGCTATCAGTTATGCTAAAGCATTGACTATTTTGAAACAGATGGTAGTTGAAGAATGGAGAAAGGGACATTTAGTGAAAATAAATATTCTGACGGACAGGCTTTCTCTATCCGAAATGAGTAACTGTAATGCCGGGAGCAAGTCTTTGACATTGGCTCCGAACGGTAAATTTTATATTTGTCCCGCTTTCTATTATGAAAATCCAGAAGATGATTGCGGAGATATTGTCGATGGAATCAAGATAAAGAATCCATTGCTCTATAAGCTCAATCATTCAGCGGTATGTCGCGATTGCAAAGCCTATCAATGTAACCGTTGCATATATCTAAATAAGAAGAAGACTTTAGAGGTCAACACCCCTTCATTTGAACAGTGTGAAAAATCCAGGATTGAATTAGAAGTGACCAAGGATTTTTTTGAGTTATGGAAGCGGAAGGCATCTCTACTTTAAAGACAAGAATCTGGACAGTCAAAAAAATATAGTTGACGTATTGGCTGAATTAAAAGGGAAATCTAAAGATATAGTACTATTCAGAGATTGTAAAATATTTCATCATCATTTTGATAATAAGCTCGGTATGAACTTAGATTTAAAATTAGTAGATCTCGAAGAGAAAAAAAGATAGAGGAGGCGTATATAGAATGGAAGGAGAGAAAGTTTAATATAAAATGACATGGATTTAGTAATAGATCTCGACAGAAAAGAACTCGTTTGAGGACGTGACTTTAAAAAATTTGTGTAAAATAAATTAAAAAGATGACTATGGATTGGAGAGATAGAACAAAATTTTACGCTTTTGAGAAGTGGAGAGAATCCTTAAATTTGAAAAGCCGGTATGGAGTTTCAATGTTTGAATGTGATAAAGCCATTATCGACACGTGTACATTTTTTGGAATGCCAGCCCCAATGTATGTGGAAAGCAGATCAGGGGAAGCGGATTGGTTTACATGCTTTATTGACAGGAATCCACATTCGTATATAGATGACATCTTGGTCTATAATCTTGAAGAATTGAACAGATTAGGAGTGACCACAAAGGATGCATTCTCACTGATAATGACACATGAATGTACTCATAGACTATTGCAAAATACCAGAGTGCCGGGGTGGAACAATGGCAGATGGGAGAATGAACTATGTTGTGATTTCTTTATGGGAGTTCGGTCAAGATTAGATTTGAATATATCGCAAGCAGCCTTTGATCAAGTATGTGGAGGATTGTCAAAAACCCCTGGTGCAATGTCTCATCCAGTTGGATCTTTGCGAGAGGAAATAATGCGTTATGGGAGAGGTATTGCTGGTTTTGATTTAGTGCAAAGTCGAAAGAGAAGCATAGGGGAATACTATAACAAATTTCTTGAGTGGTTAGGAAAAAATCATCAGCGTATTCAATTAATACAAAAGAGATTTTATTAACTCGACATTTGTATGCTGCCGAAGGCATCCCGACTTTAGAGAATAGTAAATCAAAAGACTTCTATCTCTCCTTCTTCTCCATTGGCAGATTTTACTGTAATCTTTAAATGTTTATTATTAAGTATTGCTATAATTGCTATTGCACCAATCACTGCAATAGCAGTCATAGCTATTAATACTCCTCCGCTAATAGCCAAACCAACAGCAGCGGAAGGGGCTGCACTGGCAACCAATGAAGGAGTTACATTACTAACTCCATTGAATTTACTGGCTAAAGAGCATTGAAGTAAAAGCGACTTACCTTTTACTTTAAAGTGTCGTTCTCCAGCTTTAATACCTTCTATCAGTTCCTTTCTACTTGTTACTGTTTTCATAACATTTCATTTAATATGCAAAATTACAAAAAAGGGAGCGAACAACCAAATAAAAATGATTTCCTCTCATATAGTAAGACTTTTCAAAATCTCAAACGTCCGGCTTACGTATTGTATTCCGGACGATATTCGTTAAGTAATTCCGACGTCCCTAAGATGTTATAAGAGTGGGGGCTTGAGTCTGGGAAGGTCGCACTTTGGGAGAGATGATTGGCGTGCCAATGGGGGTTGGAGATTGAAGGGAATTTTTATAATTTTGTTGTGGAAAAATGAAAAATGTCTGTAAATTTAAAAGGTTAAAAAAACAGCAAGATTATGGATTATGAAAATAATGATCAGTTTTGGTTGAAAATCATAATGATTTTTTATGTTGGATTTGGATCGGTGGTGAATTTTATTGGTAATGTCGCAGAAATGCATGTAGAAAATGGATTTTTGTTAAATTCGTTGATATTCATTTCTGCCATATCCTTTCCAATAATTGGCATCACTTCCTATAGTGCATTAAAACGAGGAGCTGTGGATGGGGTATATTTAGTCAGTCTTTATCTTGTATACAATGGATTCTCAGCGTTAGTACAGCTTGCTTTTTTGCCCCTTTGTATTGATATTGCATGCTTTCTATATTTTCATACTTCGGGATTAATAGAGTATTTGTTTCCTCATGAGAACTGGGAAAAGACAAAACGTTTCTATGTCTTAAGTTGTTTGGCGGTTGTAGGGTTTGTTGGACAGATTATGATGCAGTACTTGTGAGTGTTCTGGTTTGTTTTTTCCGATCTTGGGCGCAAGCTTTATTTAAAAGAACTTGAGAAAGGTGAATTATTAATTTAAGAGATTGAAAAGTGGAAGATGATTGGCTTGCCAATGAGGGGTGGAGTTGGTGAAGGAATTTTGTAATTTTGTGGTGTGATTTTGGAGGAAGTGAAGATAGATTACATATCGGCAATAACTCTATATTATGGAGGTATCCTAACGTGCCATAGGATATTAGGTTGTAAATCATACATTGGTTGAGATACTTGAGGTGGCAGATGATGAAGCTTTCAGCGACGTCCTGGTGCAAATATCCAAAATACCAAACAACGATAAAGTAAAGACAATCCTTGAACATTTTGTTGAGGATGATGAAGCTTGGATAGTGAGATTGTCTAATCGATTATTGTGTGAGTACAAATGAGCGACATAAGATAGGATAAGGTTTTTCTATTTAGTAAAGATTAAAAAATAACTTGGTTAAAAATGAAAGTTCCCTTCTCTGTAAAGTACGACCCCTCCGGGGTCGTATAAGGAGGGATATTTCTTTCCCCGAGTTAC
>CAZULD010000022.1:0-12307 GCA_964621135.1 uncultured Bacteroides sp.
ACTGGTCGATGATATTGTTTGACACTTCGGCAAGACGGTAAACGTTGGCTTCGCGCGAACGGAAGTCGCCGCCCTTGACAGTGTCGTAGAAGAGACGGTACACAGAGTCACCGTCGTTCTGATAATTCTTAGCTGCGTTGATACCGCCCTGTGCTGCGATAGAGTGAGCGCGACGGGGGCTGTCCTGGATGCAGAAGTTCAACACGTTGAAGCCCAGTTCGCCGAGAGTCGAAGCGGCTGATGCACCGGCGAGACCGGTACCGACAACGATGATGTCGAGGTTACGCTTGTTGGCGGGATTGACGAGCTTCTGATGAGCCTTGTAGTTGGTCCATTTCTCAGCGATCGGTCCTTCGGGGATCTTAGAGTCGATCTGATACTCAGGAAGTTTTGAGGATTCGATGTCGGCGAAGTCCTTCATGATAGGGCTTGAGTCAATCATGCCCTCGATTTTGTTGAGATCTATCATAGTTCTGAGAAATTAATTTGCTGATTGTTCGGCGTTTTGGAGATTTTGTTCAAGGAAGTTCTTGAACTGTTCGAGCTGACCGAGAGTTTCGGCTTTGAGATCGGGACACTGCTTGTCTACGCTGTTGATCACTGCAGTAGCCTGCTCGATGTAGCGGGGAGCGTATTCGTTGAAGAACTTAACCTGAAGTTCCTGAGCGGCAACGGGGTTGCTCTGGTCAACGTCAGCAAATGTTTTTGCTGCTGTAGCCTGGAAATCTTCGATGATAGCCTGACCTTTTTCTTTCCAGAATTCGCCGTACTGAGCCTGGAGGTCGATATCGGTTGAATAGTAGTTGCGGTGAGCCTGAACGGTGAATACGATAGCCTGCGCGATGAAGAGCGCTACGACGATCGAGGTCCACCAGCAGCCGATAGTTTTGAGGCGGTTGATCCAGATGCCGTTATCCCAACCCACAGAGTGGAGCATCGACCAGAAACCGTGGTTCATGTGGAACCAGAGCGCTACGAAACCGATGATGTAGACGATCGGAGTCCATACTTCCTGGAAAGCCATCTGGAGGAAGAGTGTGCCGAATGCGGGAGGCACGGGTGCGCCGTCGAGCTGAGGCAGCACGGCAAGTTCGTGATGCAGAAGCTCCTGGAGCTGCATTTTTGCCCAGAACTGGATGAGGTGAACGACAAGGAATGCGAGGATTACGATGCCGAGAACGAGCATGTTCTTTGACGACCATTCAACCTGCGGGGGACGGGTGTTGACCAGATAACGGTCATTACCGCGGGCGCGACGGTTCTGGATTGTCAGCCAGCATGCATAGATGATGTGGATGATGAAGAGTGCGGCGAGGCCTACCGAAGCCACGAGGGCATACCAGTTAGCACCGAGGAATTCGCACACCTGATTGTAAGCCGTCGGCCAGATCAGAGCGACTGCATTCATCAACACGTGAAAAGTTACAAATAGGACGAGGCAGATACCCGTGATAGCCATCACGAACTTCCTTCCTATAGATGAGCTTGTTAACCACATAAGATGATTGATTTAGAATTAGATTATATTAATTGTTTCAGATTAGTCATATTTTACCACTGCAAAGTTAAGCTAAAATAACATTGTTGACAACAATTAAGGAAATAATTCTTTAAAAAAATGCCGGGCCGACTGTCACTCTCCATACAGAGACTCCCGTAAAGCCCTTTATTATATATTTATGTTCGCGCGCGAAAGGATTATGGCAAAATGCTATTTCTTTGCGTTGTTTATGTCGGAAAGACGATATTTTAGTTAATATTGGAGAAAAAAGTGTTAGAAATCTTTAATCGTTAAGGATTTTTTTATATCTTTGCGCCTATATTTATACACTCCGAAGGGAGGTATAACCCCTAAATAACGAATTATCAACTGTTTTAATTAATTTTATGTCTAATTGTTATTAAGTATGAAAAAGCTGTTTCTATTACTTTTGACAGTATTCGCCATCGGCATGTGTGCGTCGGCTCAGACGCGCACCGTTCGCGGTATTGTCTTAGACGTAGACAACGATGAACCGTTGCCCGG
Source organism: uncultured Bacteroides sp. (assembly GCA_964621135.1). GTDB lineage: Bacteria > Bacteroidota > Bacteroidia > Bacteroidales > Muribaculaceae > CAG-873. The sequence continues at coordinate 2,027 of CAZULD010000022.1, forward strand.
CGTCTCGGTTACAGTAGGAGGCAATTCGGGAGCTGTCACTGATGTTGACGGTATCTTCTCAATCAAGGTTCCCGCTGATGCCAAGAAACTAACCTTCACCTATGTCGGTTACAAAACCGTCGAAATGTCGATCCCCGCGAAGGGCGAAATGATCGTCAAGATGACAACTTCAGCTACTCAGCTCGATGAAGTTATGGCGGTTGCCTATGGTGTTGTAAAGAAATCGGAATATACCGGTTCTGCATCTGTGATTAAAGCAGACCAACTGGAAAATGTTCAGGTTTCAAATGTTACAAATGCACTTTCCGGTAAGGTTGCCGGTGTTCAGACTTTGAGCTCCAACGGTCAGCCCGGTGTTGGATCGACAGTGCTTATCCGCGGTGTCGGATCTATCAATGCTTCAACCACTCCTTTATATGTAGTTGACGGTATGCCTTACAATGGTGATATCTCCGCAATCGCTACTTCAGATATTGAAGCAATGACCGTTCTTAAAGATGCTGCTTCGACTGCTCTTTATGGTGAACGCGGTGCCAACGGTGTAATTCTTATTACTACAAAGAAGGGTTCTGAAGGTCAGGCTAAAGTAACTGTTGATATGAAATGGGGCTCAAACTCTCGTGCAGTGCCCAATTACAATGTAATCAGCGACAGCCGCCAGTATCTTGAGGCTTACTACCGTGCTATCTATAATACCCGTTACTATGTTCAGGGTCAGTCAGATGTTGCTTCTCACCTGTATGCCAACTCTCAGGTATTCGGTACTCTTGGATATCAGACTTGGTCAGTACCCGATGGTCAGTACTTCTTCGATGTTAACGGTAAATTTAATCCTAACGCCACTCCCGGTTACAGCGACGGACGTTACTACTATATCGCAGATGATTGGGCAAAAGGCGGTTTGATTCATGGTCTCCGTCAGGAATACACCGCTTCTATCTCGGGTGGTACACAGCGCCTCAACTACTACATCTCAGGTAGCTATCTTGGTGACGAAGGTATCATCTACGGCTCTCACTTCAAACGCTTCTCTTCTCGTGCAGCCGTTGACTATCAGGCGAAAGATTGGTTGAAGGTCGGTACCAACATTATGTACACTTATTATAATTCCGGTTATCCCGACGGTCAGACCAACGATGGTGCATCAACAGGTAATACATTCTATTTCGTGAATGGTATTGCTCCGGTTTATCCTATGTATGTCCGCAATCCTGACGGATCAATCAAGTATAACGAAACTTATGGCAAACCTATCTATGACTACGGTGACGGTAAGGACTACGGCAATGGTCGTATGGGACGTACTCGTAATCAGAGCGGTAACCCTACCGGTCAGCTTGTTTATGATGTTGAAGAATATCTTACAGATATTATCGATGCCAAGTGGTATGCTGTCCTTAACCCTGTAGAAGGTCTTTCTATCACAGGTAATGCAGGTTTATATCTCGACAACACCAGAAACCACTATCTCGCAAACGGTCTTTACGGCCAATTCTCCGGTATCGGTGGTCAAGTTTCGCAATCTGCTGAAAGAACCCGTGTAAATACATTCCAGGCTCTTGCTGACTATGAGCACACTTTTGGCGATGTTCATAATGCCGCTGTTATGGTTGGTTACGAGAGCGAATCTTTAAACACTGAATATACTTCAGCTATCGGTTCAAACCTCTATCAGCCCCTTGTACCGTTTGTAAATAACACCTCTACTGATAAGCGTGGTTATGGTGCGTCGGGAAATCTTTCTCATCGCGCATTCATCGCACGCCTCCGTTACAACTACGAAGGTAAGTACTATGCAACCGCATCAGTGCGCCGCGGTGCTTCTTCTCGTTTCGCTCCTGACAAACGTTGGGGTACATTCTGGTCGGCATCTGCCGGTTGGGATATCTCGAAAGAGAACTTTATGCTCGACTTTTCTCAGAATGTGGATATCCTTAAATTCAAGGTTTCATTTGGTCAGAACGGTAACGACGCTATCGGCGCTAACTATATCGCATATGCCGATCAGTATCAGCTCGTAGGTTCTGATGGCAACTGGTCAGACGGATCACTTTACTATAAGGGTAACCGCGATATCACATGGGAAAAATCAAATGCATTCAACACCGGTTTTGACTTCAGCTTCTGGAAGGGCATGCTTTCCGGTAGTGTAGAATACTACAACCGTCAGACATCTGACATGCTTTTCAACATCCCTGTTCAGTCATCACTCGGTTATTCTTCTAAACCGATGAATGTTGGCTCTATGCGTAACAATGGCTTTGAATTGGAAGTCAACTATCGTCCGATCAATACTAAGAATCTGACATTCGAGGTATTTGCCAATGTAACTCTTCCCTCAAATAAGGTCCTCAAACTTGCACCCGAGATCCTCAACGCTGAGGGATATTGGAAATATTCTCAATCACGCTGGTTCAAAGAAGGAGCATCCATGTATCAGTACTTTATTCCTGAGTATGCCGGCGTTAATCCCGACAACGGTTATGCAGAATATTGGGCTATCTTAACCGAGGCTCAGATTTCAGCAGCTACAGTCGATGGAGTAGTCGATGCAAGTAAACTCCCTGACGGTGCTACTGCAGATATGAAAGCCGGTGAAAAGTATAGAACTCGCGAATATTCATATGCTCGTGATACTAATCCTGTCGCAACAGGCAACCTTATGCCTAAGGCTTATGGTGGTTTCGGTATAAACCTTACTGCTTACGGTTTTGACTTGGTAGCAGGCTTCTCTTACCAGCTTGGTGGTCGAATCTTCGATTACGGTTACCAGAACCTCATGCAATCCGGTTCAAACATCGGTATGGCTCTCCACAAAGATGCTCTCAATGCGTGGGCAAACAAGGGTGACGTAACAGATGTGCCGATGCTTTATACAACAGGCGATTACAATTATTCAAATTCACTCAGCAATCGCTTCCTGATCTCAAGCAACTATCTTGCTCTCAACAACCTCACTATCGGTTATACATTCCCCTCAAAGTGGGTTGAAAAGATGGGTCTGTCAACTCTCCGTATCTACGGTCAAGCAGAAAATCTCGCTCTCTGGTCAAAACGTAAAGGTCTTGATCCCCGTCAGGGCTTCGCAGGTTCAGAGAACTATACTTACTCGCCTATCCGTACAATTTCAGGTGGTATCCGTGTAAGTTTCTAATCAATAACTCTTTCAATTGATTAACTTAATAAGCAAATGAAAAATCTATTAAAATATATTTCTGTCGCAGCGCTTGCCTATGTTGCTACCGGTTGTGCCGATCTCGACACCCAGTACTATGGCGCATATGTTACAGACGAACAGAAGGAAAGCACTCTGCAGCAAAATCCGGCTATGGCAGTTGCTGCCGTTAACTCTATCGCTTCTGAGTTCGGAAGTTATTACGGCCAGGTTTACGATGCACACTATGACTTCGGTTATCCTTCTATAATGATGGGTCTCGATGGTCAGACTGCTGACTTCCTCGCTAAGATCCCTTACACTTCGTCTCATATCTATTGGTTTGCTTTCATCCAGAGAAATCCCAGTGGTGTGGCAACCTCTATGATGTGGTATCATCTTTACAAACAGATTAAGACCGCCAACTCTCTTTTGACTGCAATTACGTCAGAAGGCGCTACAAACAGCGAGTTGAAATTCTATCGTGCACAGGCGCTTGCTGTTCGTGCGTTTGACTATTGGGTTCTTGGTCAGTGCTACCAGTTCAATTATGCATATGTTGATCCCGCAACAGCCAAGACAGTTCCTATCATTACCGAAAAGAATCAGGAAATCGTAGCTTCTGAGGGTGCTCCCCGTGCTACAGTGGCTGATCTCTATGAATTTATTCTTGATGATCTCAATGAAGCTGTAACACTTCTTACTGAAGCCGGTATTGACCCGTCGAGAGTTTCTGCTGAAAAGCCCAAACGTATGGTGTCGCTTGCAACAGCTCTTGGTCTCCGTGCACGCGTTTATCTGACAATGCATAAATATGCTGAAGCTGCAACCGATGCCCAGGCAGCGATCGACAATTTCTCAGGCCGTCCCTATACACGCGCTGAGGTTTCTGTTCCCGCTTTCGTCAATTCAGATGATCCTTCGTGGATGTGGGGTATCGTAGTTTCTTCTACTGACCGTCCTACCACTACAGGTATCTGTAACTGGCCTTCTCAGATGGGTTCGTTCAACGATGGCTATGCAAACTTCTCAGGCTGGCGTTGGTGTAACAAAAAACTTTATGAATCTATCCCGACTTCAGACGTTCGTAAGGGTTGGTTCCTTGATGAGAATTTTACCTCTCCCAACCTTTCAGCAGCCGAACAGGCATATCTTGACGAGTATGTTGGCGCAGGTTCAAAAGACTATTCAGCCAATTCTACGGATATTATGCCTTACACTCAGGTTAAATATGCAGTTGCCGGCGGCGGCCTTGGCGGTACAACTACCGGCTACGAAGTGCCTCTTATGCGTATCGAAGAAATGTATCTTATCCTCGCTGAAGCACAGGGCATGAGCTCAAATGTTGCTGCAGGTGTGAAGACTCTTACAGATTTCGTGACATTGAATCGTGATCCCCGTTACAAATTCTCAACCGGCGACGCAACTGAACTTCAGGACGAAGTATGGCGTCAGCGCCGAATCGAACTTTGGGGTGAAGGTCTCGCATTCTTCGATGTAATGCGTCTCAATAAAGACGTTGACCGCACCGGTGGCGCTGCAATGGATGCTTATAATTATGAGATTTCTGCCGGTGATCCCGTGCTTCTTTACTGTATCCCTCTTAACGAGACAAATACTAACCCGCAGATTCCTGCATCGGACAACAACCCGAGTTCACCCCAACCAATTCCCGTTGTCCAATAATTTAATCAGTCATTATATCATTAATAAAGCATAACAATGAAATTATTCAAATATTCTCTCATCGCAGCACTGGCACTCTCAGGAGCACTCTGCGCATGCGACGATGACAACGATTATGCTCCCGGCGCGCCCGTTGCGGGCGACGAGGTTTACTTCCCGATTACGGAGGATACCACAGTTGATATTCCAACCGATGCAACTTCGGTGGATATAACAGTTAATCGTCTTCGCACATGCGGCCCTGTTGTTGTGAATGTAGTTTCAACAGTAACCGATAGCAAGGGAGCTGATGCATCTTCGATCTTCACTGTCCCCTCTGAGGTGGCTTTTAAAGACGGTAGCGAAACGGCAGAACTTACCGTAGGTGTCGACTTCTCAAAGGTCGTTCCTGATGAGTCTTACACCGTTAGTCTTACCCTTGAAGGAAATGATACAACTCCCTACGGTCCTGCCGCACGTACCTATACTCTGGTGTATGCACCATGGACAGACTGGGAATATGTTCCCGGCGAAATAGGCGTATATACGATGACCGTCTTAAGCAGCATTAAGGGCAGCTATGAGGTTGATGTATTGACTCGTAAATCATTGGTAAATACTAATAAAGTGCAGTATGCTGTAGCAGGCCTGTTCACTAACGGTATCGACTTCGTTTACTCAATGGATCTTTCTGAAACTGTAAATATTGATGGTGAAGACTATCCCGCGGTTACACTTGAGACTTATAAGTCACCTCTTACTAACGGTGAATCAGATGAGCATTTCTGGTGGATGGATGTCCGCGAATGGATTGCCGAATTCTGGGGTCTCGGATGGGATCGTGTAGATGCTATTATGCAACTTAACAATCTTCCTCCGTCATATTTCAACACCAAGACCGGTCTATTCTCTATTGATGTTGCCGTTGTTTCTGACGATCCTGAACTTCCCGGTACATCAGGTGTATATGGCGTACAATATGAGTATCTCCAGTTACCCGGTTACAAATCGTACAATCTCGAGTTCGAGTACACCGGTAACTATGTAGATCCTTATAACGAAATAGAATATGCTATCGTCAATGCATATAAGTCTGAAGATGTAAATTCGTATGTCTATAAGCTCTTCGGTGGCCAGCTTGTTGGTGATGATCTGAATGCAGCCGTTGAAGACATTAAGGCAGATGAAGATCTCGAAGCTGTTACCGAATCAACGACTAACCTCGCGTTCCCGCTGAAAGACAATGGTGTGTACACACTCGTAGCTGTCGGTCGCGACGCAGAAGGTGAAGAAGTTTGCAAGCAGGCTTATACATTTGAATACAATACTGTGCAAGGTGGAGGTGGCGCTGAAAAATGGGCTTCTCTCGGATATTGCGAGTATACAGACGGATTTGTAAATTCAGCATATAGAGGTATCGGTGGTGAAACTTGGGATGTCGAAATCCAGGAAAGTGTTGAGACTCCGGGCTTGTACCGTCTTGTAAATCCTTATAAAGAATGGGCGGAAGCATACGAAGTGGACTATGCTAAAGGTAATCATTACATCGTTGTAAATGCCCAGAATCCCGAACATGTTTATCTCGATCAAACAAATATTGGTTTAATTGTAGATCCTGCTGATGGCGAATGGATTGTTTGGTCTCTGGGCGGGTACTACCTCGAAGCTGGTAACTCAGAAGCAGACATCGCAAAAGCAGGCTTCTTTGGAACGCTTGAAGATGGTGTAATCACGTTCCCGACAGCTTCCCTTCTTGTTGGTTTTGAACATGACGCAAAATGGTATACTGCAAACATAAACAATAACAATCCGACAGGCGGTCAAAATTATGGTCCCGGTACATTCTGTATTGATATGAGCTCAATCCTTTCTGCACCTGCGAAGGCAAAGAGCATTTCAGCTAAGAGCAAAGTTTCGTGCGAAAAGGTACTCGAAGCTACTACATACAGTAATAGCATTAAGAGTGTAAAAATAGACGCTCAAACCCTTCAGAATTATCGTCGTGCAAACTCGCAGTATCGTTATTGATATTTAGCGAATAAAATAATCCCTATCTCAAATGGCGGACGCCACACCCCTCCGGGGGTGTAGTGCCCGTCGTTTGAATCAAATATAATCACATACTCTCTCAAATTTTAAAACTGTTATAATGAGACGATTCACATTAGTTGGGCTGTCAGTTGCGGCTGTATTGTCGCTTTCAGCTCAAAATAAAATTGATTTTACCGGACGCAAGATCATAGACGCTGTTCGGGATATGAATGCGGGGGCCCGTTCTGCTGAACAGCTCAGACTGGTAAACAGCCCGTATGAAATTTCTCCGGAAGAGAAGTACACAGTAATTGTTACACTCGATGATGAATCAGCCGAGATCAATGACCCCGATATAGAAGTCATCTCTCGTCGCGAAAATATGGCTATAGTGAGGGTGACCGCATCCCAAATGGAAACTCTTGCAAAGCTCCCCGAAGTTGTGCAACTGTCAGTCGGCAACGAAGCGCAACCGGTTATGGATCATGCCAGAGCCACTACCGGAGTAGACGAAGTGCAGACGGGCGAAGATGGCCTCGACGGAGTGAAGTATACCGGTAAAGGTGTAGTGACCGGCCTGATGGATCAGGGCTTGGATGTAAATCATATTAATTTCTTGACCGAAGACGGCGAGTTACGCACGAAAAGAGTATGGTCGTATAACAGTAACGGGCGTGTAACCGCTTACGAAACACCTGAAAAAATATCTAAATTTACTACAGAAAACAACACAAGTAGTCATGGTACCCATGTGCTGGGAATAATGTCAGGAAGTTATAAAGGACCGGCGACATATGCTTTGGTAAATGCCCGCGGATCCGTTCAGATAAAAAAACAGGAAGCTGCTAATTCGGCCATGCCTTATTATGGCATTGCGACAGATGCTGATATTGCGGTAGCATGCGGTCCGTTTAGAGATTCAAATATTGAACTTGGTGTCCAAAATGTGATCGAATATGCAAAGTCAGTTGGACAGCCTTGTGTCGTCAACGTTTCGATAGGCACGACTATCGGTCCGCATGACGGAACAGATGCTCGTTCGCGTTGGTTGGCATCTCTGGGTAAGGATGGTATCATCTGTATTGCTGCCGGTAATGACGGAAATGCACCTGTGTCAATAAGCAAGACTTTTGAAAGCGAACCACTGAAAACGTTTGTTTCCAAGACCGCTTACGCTGACGGAAGTGTTGAATTCTGGGGCTCGGATAATAGAGTATTTAAAGTTAGATTGATCGCATATAATCGCACTACCGGCGAAGAAGTTTTCTCGTATGCAGTAGATGAAAACCTTAAAGGTCAGACAAAGACATTGGCAGGCAGCTACTATAATGCACCCGGATACATTCATGATCCCGAATTCGACGCCGTTTTTGGAAATCAAGGCGCGCTAATCTTTTCGTCGAATATCGACCCGAATAATGACCGCTATGTTGTCAACGTTACTCTCCAGCTCAAAGGATCAGCCACCAATATCGCAACCGGCTTTGTTGTAGAGGCAGCTCCGGGTCAGCATGTTGATGCATTTGCCAATGGTGAAGTCTATTTCACATCTTTAGAGACTGAAGGTTTTACTGATGGTACGCCCGATTGTTCGATTAACGGTTTGGCGTGTGGCGAAAATGTCCTTGTCGTAGGATCTTATACCAACGTTACATCATGGCCAACTCTTAATAATAGACTTTATACTTATCAAGGAACGTCTCCTGCGGGTGCAATAAGCAACTTTTCCAGCTATGGTGAAACATTTGATGGCCGTTTATTGCCTGATGTGTGCGCTCCCGGTGGTTCTGTAATTGCCTCCTACAGTAAATATTATGTAGACAAGAACTGTATGACCGGCGGGGAATTGGATAAAAGTGCTGTTTCAGGAATGTACACAGGCAGCACTCGCAATAGCTATTGGGGTGAAATGCAGGGAACATCGATGGCATGCCCTTTCGTTTCAGGCGTAATTGCAACATGGTTGCAAGCTGATCCTACCCTTAATATCGATGACATCAAAGCAATCATTTCCCGCACTGCAACTCACGATGAGTTCACGGCTCAAGAACCAGACCGTTGGGGAGCAGGTAAGATTAATGCTCTGGCCGGTGTGAAAGATATTCTTGGGTTAAGTGGAATTAGCGAAGTTATAGCTAATGGCAGCGAGCCTATTATTACCAGATTGGATAACCGCAATTTTGAGATATTTATTTCCGGCGCTAAAAATATTAGTGTTGGATTGTTCTCGCTTTCCGGCCTTTGTGTGTCAGAAATTTCTGTCGATGGTGAGACTGCTGTGATAAATGCAGACTCAGTTATCCCCGGTATATATGTTATGAAAATTACAAGTGGAAAATTCTCTGAAGCTAAGAAAATCGTCATAAAATAACAGTGAATCTTAAAAATGGAGTCGCTTCCATTTTTAAGGTGTTTATACATTATTAGTTTGGGTTGTCGTCCGTGAGGATCGCAACCCATTTTAATTTCACAATGGCTACAATGTTGTGCAAAAGTTTGCTTTTTAGGTTAAATCGCTGTAATTTTGTCAATAGATTGTCATTTCAGAGAAATATAATGGATTATAAGATAGATTTACGCAGTAAAATCAGTTTTGCCGGACGCCGTATGGCCGGAGCGCGCGCATTGTGGCGGGCCAACGGCATGAAAGAAGAGCAATTTGGCAAACCGATCATAGCTGTGGTCAATTCATTCACCCAGTTTGTCCCCGGCCACACTCATTTGGGTTCTGTAGGGCAGAGAATTAAGGCTGAAATAGAGCGACAGGGACTGTTTGCCGCCGAATTCAATACAATAGCCATCGACGACGGCATCGCCATGGGCCACGACGGCATGCTCTACTCACTGCCGTCGCGCGACCTGATCGCTGACTCGGTTGAATATATGGTGCGTGCGCATTGTGCTGATGCAATGATCTGTATATCAAACTGTGATAAGGTTACGCCCGGTATGCTCCTCGCAGCGATGAGACTCAACATACCAACAGTTTTTGTGAGCGGCGGCCCGATGGAGGCAGGCGATGCTGACGGCCGCAAGGTCGATCTCGTAGACATAATGGTAGAGTCGGCAGATCCGACAGTCGCCGACAGCGTCATTACCGAGTTGGAGCGCAAAGGTTGCCCGACTTGCGGATCGTGCTCGGGAATGTTTACTGCAAACTCTATGAATTCGCTGAACGAAGCGATCGGTCTCGCTCCGGCCGGTAACGGTACGGTGCTCGCAACATCTGACGAGCGTCTGAAACTCTTCGACCGTGCGGCGCGTATGATTGTCGAAAATGCTTATCGCTACTATCGCGACGGCGACGAATCCGTGTTGCCGCGTTCGATAGCGACTCGCGAGGCGATGCTCAATGCTATGACTCTCGACATCGCCATGGGTGGCTCGACCAACACGGTGCTCCATCTTCTTGCCGTGGCCAACGAAGCCGG
>CAZULD010000022.1:12407-22072 GCA_964621135.1 uncultured Bacteroides sp.
TGGGTGGCTCGACCAACACGGTGCTCCATCTTCTTGCCGTGGCCAACGAAGCCGGTGCTGATTTCACCATCGACGATATTGACGCCTTGTCGCGTCGCACGCCGGTGCTCTGCAAAGTCGCTCCGAATTCTCGTTATCATATCGAGGATGTCAACCGAGCGGGCGGCATCCTCACCATCATGCGCCGTTTGGCAGAAGCCGGTTGTCTTGACACATCGGTGCGCCGCGTCGACGGCCTGACTCTCGGCGAAGCTATAGAGCGCTATGCGATCGGTGGCAAAGATTATTCGCTTGAAGCCGACGCGATGTGGCACAGCGCTCCCGGCGGTGTGCGCACGACTGTAGCCGGTCAGAGCACAGCGCGCCACGAAAGTCTCGACACCGATGGCGCAGCGGGATGTATACGCGATACCAAGCATGCTTATTCGCCTGATGGCGGTCTGGCTGTGCTTCATGGAAATATCGCACCCGACGGTTGCGTAGTGAAAACTGCCGGTGTCGACAGCTCTATATTGAAATTTTCAGGACCTGCGAAAGTCTACGAATCGCAGGACGAGGCAGTCGAGGCTATTCTCGGCGACAAAGTGAAGGCCGGCGACGTGGTGGTGATCACCTACGAAGGTCCAAAAGGTGGTCCGGGCATGCAGGAAATGCTCTATCCGACCAGCTACATAAAGGCCAAGCACCTTGGCCGCGAGTGTGCGCTGATTACTGACGGTCGTTTTTCGGGCGGCACGTCGGGTCTGTCGATCGGTCATATTTCGCCTGAGGCAGCCGCGGGTGGCAACATCGCCTTAGTGCGTGACGGTGATATCATCGACATTGATATTCCCGGCCGAACGATTAACCTGCGTGTTGACGACGCTACTCTCGCCGCCCGTCGTGCCGAAGAACTCGCGCGCGGAGACAAAGCGTTCACTCCCCGACGTCGTCAGCGCGAAGTGTCTCGTGCGCTGAAAAATTACGCCGCTTCGGTCACCTCTGCAGACAAAGGCGGCATAAGATTATGATTTGAAAAAACTCTATGACAGAAAAATATAAGAATCAGCATATCACCGGCGCCGAGGCGCTGATACGGTCGTTGCTCGAAGAGGGCACGGATACCGTGTTCGGCTATCCCGGCGGAGCGATCCTGACGGTGTATGACAAACTCTACGACTACACTGACCGACTGAATCACATACTCGTCCGCCACGAACAGGGGGCTGTCCACGCCGCCCAGGGTTATGCCCGCGTCAGTGGCCGAACGGGCGTGGTAATAGTGACTTCCGGCCCCGGCGCGGCAAATGTTATTACCGGTCTGAGCGATGCAATGGCCGATTCGACTCCGCTTGTAGTCATCACCGGTCAGGTCGGCCGTCAGTATCTTGGCAGCGATGCCTTTCAGGAGACCGATGTCGTCGGCATCACCCAGCCGATAACCAAGTGGGCCTATCAGGTGCGTCGCGCCGAAGAAGTTCCCGCTGCTGTGGCTCGCGCCTTCTATATCGCATCTACGGGCCGTCCCGGTCCGGTTGTGCTCGACATCGCCAAAGACGCTCAGATCGGCCCGGTCGACTGGCATTATGAGCCGGTGAAATTCATTCGCAGTTACAACCCTCGTCCGACCCTCGACCGTGAGGCCATAGCGCGAGCGGCAAAGTTGCTTAACGACGCCAAGCGGCCACTGGTGCTGGCGGGGCAGGGCGTAACTATTTCCGGCGCGGGCGAAACGCTGCGTCTCCTCGCAGAAAAAGCATCGCTGCCCGTCGGTGCGACTCTGTTGGGACTGTCGGCTTTGCCGACTGATCATCCGCTGATGAAAGGTATGCTAGGCATGCACGGCAATGTCGGTCTGAATATAAATACAAATCAGGCAGATGTGATTTTGGCCGTCGGAATGCGTTTCGATGACCGTGTCACCGGCAATACGGCCGCCTATGCGCCAAAAGCAAAGATAATCCATATCGACATAGACCCCTCGGAATTCGATAAGACGATTGGTTCGACCATAGCGATCAACGCCGATGCGCGCGAAGCTCTGGAAGCACTGTTGCCGCTTGTCGACGAAGCTCAACGCGACAGTTGGAACGCGTCGTTTGACCGCCACAATGCCGTAGAACTTGCAGAGGTTGTCAACCGTGAGCTCAACCGTCCGGAAGGTTCAAAACTGACGATGGGCGAGGTTATCACGGCTGTAAGTAATGCGGCCGGCGATGGAGCCGTTGCCGTGACCGACGTCGGCCAGAATCAGATGATGTCGGCGCGCTACTTCCGCTTCACATCCCCGCGAAGCTTCATAACGTCCGGTGGCCTCGGGACGATGGGTTTCGGCTTGCCGGCAGCAATGGGCGCGAAAATCGCCGCTCCCGAGCGCACGGTTTGTCTTTTCTGCGGCGACGGAGGATTCCAGATGACCGAGCAGGAACTCGGCACTATAATGCAGTATGGCGTCGGTGTTAAAATGATAATTCTGAATAATAACTTCCTTGGCAACGTGCGCCAGTGGCAGAATCTTTTCTACGATCGCCGTTTCTCACAGACTCCGATGCTCAATCCCGATTTCGTGAAGATTGCCGCCGCCTACGGTATAGATGGTGAGGATGTGGCAGACCGTGAGCAGCTCCCCGCCGCCATTGACCGTCTGCTGGCGGATGACCGTCCCTATCTGCTCAATGTTCAGATCGACGAGACCGACATGGTGTTCCCGATGACTCCGGCCGGTCGCGCCGTTGACTTCGTGCTACTCACACCCGACAAACAGTATCAACCTGACCTGTCAGAACTATGAATCAACCCGAACGCCAATTATTCACAGTAACCGTCTACTCGGAGAACTGTGTCGGCCTGCTCAATCAGGTGTCCGTCATATTTACCCGACGCTGTCTAAACATCGAGGACGTTTCGGCGAGTGCGTCGTCGATCCCCGACATACATAAACTTACCCTCACAACCTGGGCCGACCGCCCGACTATGGAAAAGGTCGTACGTCAGATCGAAAAACGCGTCGATGTGATCCGCGCTTTCCTCTATACTGACGACGATATCGTCTATCAGGAAGTGGCGCTTTACAAAGTGCCGACGCGACGTTTGCTCGAAACCGGCTGTGTCGAGGATATCGTGCGCCATCACGGTGCACGCATACTTGAGATGACCTCCGAATATACGGTCATCGAAAAATCAGGTCATCCGTGGGAGACCGAAGCGCTTCTCAACCGTCTGCGTTCGCTGGACATCCGTCAGTTTGTACGCAGCGGACGTGTGGCCGTCACCAAGTCGCCGATCGAGTATGTCGATCTTTATCTCGAAGAACAGCGTCTGCGTAAACTTAGTCTGGAATGAACGATCAGATCTTCGCTCAAAAATATTTCCTTACGGCCGGCGAATGTAACGCCGAAGGCCGTATGCCGCTCACTCTGCTGACTGCCCGTCTGATAGAGTGTGCGACAAAACATGCCAACTCTCTCGGCGTCGGTTACGCCGATCTTATTAAGATTGATCTGGCGTGGGTGCTGAGCCGTGTCAGCATTGAGATTGACGAATTGCCCGGAATCAACGCCGAGTATATCGTCAACACATGGATTGAAAGTACCAACCGTATGTTTAGCGAGCGTTGCTTTTCGGTGACTGACGCCGACGGACATATTTTTGCGCAGGCCCGCACAACATGGGCCGCGATATGCATTACGACTCGTCGGGCGGCTAATCCGGCCGTGCTCGGCGACGTCCTTTTCCCCTCTGATCCTCCCGTGTGTCCCGTAGAACCTGCTCGCCGCACACCGCCACTTACGGCCAGTGATCGGGTCGGAGAGTATAGTTTCCGCTACTGCGACATAGATTTCAACCGTCATGTCAACACTGTCCGCTATCTTGATGTCATTCTCAACGGTTGGGATCTGATTCATTACGATAACTATGAGATAGCGCGTTTCGATGTGGCTTTTCACAAAGAGTGTCACTTCGGTGATACGGTCGAGGTGAGGATCGCCACTGACGCTGACCTTCAGTCGGCTTGCGAACTTATCCATGAAGGGACGAGAGTTGTGAGTGCAAATGTTTCATGGCGTCATAAAGAATTTAAATAACAATATAATACAGAAGAATTATGGCAAAACTTAATTTTGGCGGTGTCGAAGAAACTGTCGTTACCCGCGAGGAATTCCCTCTCGAAAAAGCCCGCGAAGTGCTCAAAGGCGAGACTATCGCCGTTATCGGTTACGGAGTTCAGGGCCCCGGGCAGAGTCTTAATCTCCGCGACAACGGCTTCAATGTAATCGTAGGTCAACGCGAAGGTAAAACTTTCGAAAAAGCCGTTGCCGACGGATGGGTTCCCGGCGAGACTCTGTTCAGCATCGAAGAAGCCTGCAAACGCGGTACAATCATAATGTGTCTGCTTTCGGACGCAGCTGTGCTGAGTGTTTGGCCGACAATCAAGGCCAATCTCAAAGCCGGTGACGCTCTATATTTCAGCCACGGTTTCGCTATCACCTGGAATGACCGCACAGGTGTCGTACCTCCCGCTGATGTCGACGTAATCATGGTCGCTCCAAAGGGATCAGGCACGACCGTGCGCTCTCTTTTCCTCGAAGGTCGCGGCATCAACGCATCTTATGCTGTCGAACAGGATTACACAGGCCGCGCTCTCGAACGCACCATCGCACTCGGAATCGGAATCGGCTCAGGCTATCTCTTTGAAACCACTATCCGCCGCGAAGCTATCAGCGACCTTACCGGCGAACGTGGTGCGCTTATGGGAGCTATTCAGGGTCTGTTCGCTGCTCAGTATGAGGTGCTCCGTGAGCATGGCCACACACCCTCCGAAGCTTTCAATGAAACTGTTGAGGAACTTACGCAGTCGCTTATGCCGCTTTTTGCAGCCAAAGGTATGGACTGGATGTATGCTAATTGCTCAACTACAGCACAGCGCGGTGCGCTCGATTGGAAGGATCCCTTCCATGACGCTATAAAGCCGGTTGTCGAACGTCTTTACCAAAGTGTGGAAAGTGGTGTGGAGGCTCAGAAATCGATTGATTCAAACTCTAAACCCGGCTATCGCGAAGGTCTTGAAAAAGAACTTAAAGAACTACGCGAAAGTGAACTTTGGCGTGCTGCCGAGACAGTTCGCCGTCTGCGTCCGGAGAATAAGGACTAAAGAACAATTTTAGAAAGTAACCCGGCTCCGCGCCCGAGCGTTCGGATAAACGTGTGGCAAAACAAAGCCTTCGCGCGTCCGAAGCCCGGCGCGGTGGCTTTTGAAAGAAGTCGGCGACTCTCTTCCGACGCTCCTTCCCGCGCATAGATGCCTGCAAGCACAGCACGCCGAAAAGCTACTACTTTCAGTAGGTCAGGACGCGCATCCCGCAGGCTCTCCTCTATGCGATCAAGAGCAACTTCCCATTTTTCAGGGGTAGGAGAGAAGCGACGACCGGTGATAGAATCTTCGGTAAAATAAGTCATTACAAGCGGTTGATAACTATCCTTAAGTTTCATCACCGAAGGAGACTGTAAGAGCAGTCGGTTGCCTAATTCATAGTCATCCCACCCTGAGAGATCTCCGTCCCAGCCACCGGCAGAGCGAACCAGATCAGTGCGCGCCGCAAAACGCTGAGTGGCAAAGGTTGTTATAGTCAGGTGATTGAAAAGGGCATTTTTGCTTATAAACGGTGCGCGATAGAGACGCCCGTCGTATAACTCGCAGGTAATGTCCCATCCGAAAATATCTGTTTCAGGATATGTGTCTATGGCTTGCACCAGTCGGTCAAGATGCCCGGGCAACATCACATCATCAGAATCGAAGAACAGAACATAAGGCTCGGTAACAGCTTCAAGACCACGGTTGCGTGCGCCGGCTGCACCGCGTTTGGAGTGGGTAAGAAGTTGTAGCGTTATCTCAGGATGAGCTGCAGACCACTCTTGTACCGTCGCCTCCGAGTTATCGGTCGAAGCATTGTCTACAATGATGAGCTCAAAGCGGTCAATCCCTTTCTGCATTGCGATTGAATCGAGACAGCGCACTATCGTGTGTGCGCGGTTGTAGACAGGGATTACTATGGCCGCAATTTTGTCGTTCTTCATAAAAGTTCAACGTTAACGGCGCGGATCTTATTGCCTGTTACGATTTTTATTTGTCTGCCGCTGATTATTTTTGTACTTTTGTAGTGACTCCACTCTAATGACCCATGGCAGAAACAGACGACAACATATTAGACCTCAATGATGCACCCGTTGAACCAACGGTGCAGTATAGCGAAGACGACATCAAGACTCTTGACTGGAAAGAGCATATCCGTCGCCGTCCGGGCATGTATATCGGTAAGCTCGGCGACGGATCCAATTCTGACGACGGTATTTATGTATTGCTCAAGGAAGTGCTGGACAACTCAATAGATGAGTATATGATGGGCTTCGGTAAGAGTATTGTTGTCGATGTTGCCGATTCTATGGTGACCGTCAGGGACTATGGTCGCGGTGTTCCTCTGGGCAAACTTATCGACGTCGCATCAAAGATGAATACCGGCGGTAAGTATGATTCTAAGGCTTTCAAGAAGTCTGTTGGTCTGAATGGTGTCGGTATAAAGGCGGTTAATGCACTGTCTACTACGTTTGAAATCAGATCAGTTCGCGACGGTCAGATGAAATCGGCCCGCTTTGCCTGCGGTGAACTGATCGAGGAAAGTCCGATCGAACCAACTGACGAGCCCAACGGAACGTTTGTCGGATTTACTCCGGATCCTTCGATCTTCCGAGACTATCATTTCCGTGAGGAATTCATCGTCCCTCTTGTCAAAAACTATACCTTCCTCAATACGGGTCTGACCATTGTCCTAAACGGGCAGAAGTATCTTTCGCGCCACGGTCTGCTCGATCTGCTTCGTGAAAATATGACTCAGGAGCCCCTTTATCCCGTGATCCATCTGAAAGATGATGATATTGAGGTTGCCATAACGCATGTCAACCAATACGGCGAGGAATATTATTCGTTTGTCAACGGTCAGCATACAACTCAGGGTGGTACTCACCTCAGTGCATTCAAAGAGGCTGTATCGCGAACCCTGAAGGAGTATTTCAACCGTAACTTCGAGTATTCAGATATCCGAAACGGTATGGTTGCAGCAGTTGCGATCAAAGTTGAGGAGCCGGTGTTCGAATCACAGACCAAGACCAAACTTGGCTCACGAGACATGGGCCCGGATGGTCCCACTGTAGCAAAATTCATTGGCGATTTCATCAAAAAAGAACTTGATAACTATCTGCACCGTGACCTTGATACAGCCGAAGTGATCCTGAAAAAAGTGCAGGAGAGCGAACGTGCAAGAAAATCTATGGCCGGTGTTGCAAAACTCGCACGCGAAAAAGCCAAGAAAGTCAATCTCCACAATAAAAAGCTGCTCGACTGTCGCGTGCATCTCAATGATGCTAAAGGCGATGACGATAAGAAACTTGCTTCAAGCATATTCATCACCGAGGGTGACTCGGCAGCCGGATCTATTACCAAGATTCGCAACGTCGAGACTCAGGCCGTGTTCTCACTGCGCGGTAAGCCCCTCAATTCCTACGGGCTCACCCAGAAAGTGGTCTACGAAAACGAGGAGTTCAATCTGCTGCAGGCAGCGCTCAACATTGAGGACGGCATTGACGGGCTGCGCTACAACAAAGTCATCGTGGCCACCGATGCCGACGTCGACGGCATGCACATACGTCTGCTGTTGCTGACGTTCTTCCTCCAGTTCTTCCCCGATTTGGTCAAGAAAGGACACGTCTACATACTTCAGACACCCCTGTTCCGCGTACGCAACAAAAAGACAGCCAAACGCACGGGGACCAAGTCGAAAGGCGATGACGAGACCTACTACTGCTACTCCGACGAGGAACGCATCGCGGCCATCGACAAACTTGGCACCAATGCCGAGATAACCCGATTCAAAGGACTTGGCGAAATATCGCCTGAAGAGTTCCGCGGATTCATCGGACCCGATATCCGCCTTGACCGCGTATCGCTGCGCAAGGAGGACGGAGTGGCCGAGCTGCTCGAATTCTACATGGGCAAGAACACACCCGAGCGCCAGAACTTCATCATCGACAACCTCGTAATCGAGGACGACTCCCAAATCAGCTGATCCCCCCGGCAAGCCGTCGGAGCGCCAGCGGCTTGTAGGGGCGTCACCAACGGTGCGCCCGCATGCGCCGGTGGCGCATAACACAGCGGGAACTGGGGACCGTACCTATATTCTGTGTTGCAACGAATTACCCTCACAAGCATCGCCGAAGGCGATGAATAGTTTAATCCCCACCATGGGCGCACGGCATGTTGCCGTGTGGCCTTGGTGGGGGCCAAGGCACCCTCCCGGCCCTTGGTCGAAGACCATGAACCCGATTAAACTCATTGTATTATAAATGTTTTTATTTACATTTGTGCATGAGCTACGTACAAAATATACAACACATTGTCATAGGCACTAAAAATAGGGAAATGACAATTCCGGTGGAGCACGCTCCACTTCTATACAAATACATAAACGGCATTATACACTACAAACATTGCCGACTGTTAGCAATAGGAGGTATACCTAACCATATACACATGCTTATAGATATTAACCAACAATTGGCACTGGCCATGATGATTGGGGAGCTTAAGCGTAGTTCAAGCATGTGGATGAAATCGGATGGTCATTTCCCCATGTTTAATGGCTGGAGTAAAGAGTACGCAGCATTCTCTGTGTCGTTCGGACATGTCGACGTAGTGAGGGATTATATATCAAATCAGCAAATTCATCATGCAAACAAACGATTTGAGGAGGAATACCAACGTTTGATTTTGAAAAATGGGTTAGTGTATTACCACGTAGAATAGCACGGGTTCATGGTCTTCGACCAAGCATCGTGAGATGCTCGTGGGAGCCCTACCAAGGCCCGCGGATGCACCGCGGCCCATGGCAGGGCTTCTACTATTCATCGCCTTCAGCGATGTTTTGCACCGTTTTTGGGCAGTCAAGCGACTAATTGGCCGGTAGGGGTAGCACCAACGGTGCGCCCGCATGCGCCATCGGCGCATAACTCAGCGAGGGAATCGATGCCGCAAAATGATGCTGCGCATCATGCGGGCGCTCCGCTGGAGCCGCCCCTACACCCTACACCCCATACCCTATGCTACAACCCATTAGCCCCTCACAAGCATCGCCGAAGGCGATGAATAGTTTAATCCCCACCATGGACGCACGGCATGTTGCCGTGTGGCCTTGGTGGGGTACTCGTCCAACCAACGGACCCTTGGTCGAAGACCATGAACAGAAGAAGCCAAAAAGTCCCGCTGCGTAACCGCAACGAGACTTTTATTGTATCCCACCCTTCCTGGATTAAGTGCTGCTTTGAAAAATCAACCGGGATAAGTGTTGATATCAGTCAGCAGCTCCACAATTATCAATATGCGATTTTTGTCACCTTTGAACCCTGACGCTTGATGTAGATGTTGCCCTTGACGGGATTAGCAACTGATATGCCTTGCAGGTTGAAATACTGGGCGGGAGCATTGGTGTCGGCTTCAACTTCGTCAATACCAGCATTGCCTTCGTCAGTCACCTTAACTATCTTCATCCAGCAGCCTTTCAGACCGATACGGTTGATGTTGGGCTTGAATGTAAATGTCTTGGTCTCACCGTTTACTACCTGTTCTAAAGTCGAAGGGG
>CAZULD010000023.1:0-2926 GCA_964621135.1 uncultured Bacteroides sp.
GGGGATGAGGTGCGGAATCCATCGGCCTATTTGCTTAAATATTTACTTAACATAGGTTAATTGTTAAATAATTTGGTGAATAGCGGATTATTTAGTTACTTTGCTAAAAATAAACTGATCAAAAAGAACTGTTAAAGACTCGGCCACCATTTAAAGATCTTGAAAATCAATACCTATTTTCCTGTAATTTAACATTTATGGCAGCGCGCGCATTGTTGAACGAAATCGAAAAGGGAACACGAAGTGCCCAGACTAAGCGACGTATTATCGCTTACCATATGAAACACGGCAATGCGACGATACCGGATCTTTCGAAACGTCTGGGGTTGAGTATTCCGACAGTTACCAAGCTGATCGACGAGCTTACCGACAGCGGGCTCATCAAGGAAGGCGGAAAGACCGAGACCGGTAGCGGACGTCACCCTAACACTTACGGACTGAATCCGGAGTCATGCTATTTTGTGGGCGTCGACATCAAGAATACGTCTGTCTCCCTGGGGCTGATGGATTTCGGCGGAAATGTCATCGAGGAGCAGCTTGATATGCTTTTCGAGTCGGACAATTCGGTCGACAACCTTACCCGGCTGTGCGATATCATAGAGAAGTTTATCAGTTCGCGCGCCGTCGACCGATCGAAAATTCTCGCTGTCAACGTCAATATCTCGGGCCGCGTCAATCCGATGGTGGGCTACAGCTACAGCCGCTACAATTTTGAAGAAATGCCTCTGAGCGAAGTGCTCAGCGAGCGTCTCGGAGTGCGTGTCTGCATCGAAAATGATACGCGCGCGATGACCTACGGCGAATATCTCTACGGCGGCAGTAACAAGATCGACAATCTGATATTTCTAAATCTGAGCTGGGGCATTGGCCTCGGCATCATCATCGGTGGCCGCATATATTACGGCAAGTCGGGTTTCGCCGGTGAGATAGGCCACATGGTGACCTACAACAACGAGGTGCTCTGTCACTGCGGCAAGAAAGGCTGTCTCGAGACCGAGGCATCGGGGCGGGCGTTGGTGCGAAAGCTCAAGGAGCGTCTCGACTCCGGAGCCAATTCGCTGATCGCCGACCGCTATCACCGTAATAAGACTATCGACCTCGAGGATGTGTTCGAGGCGATCGAAGGCGAGGATCTGCTCTGCATCGAGCTGGTAGAGGACATGGGTCGCGAACTCGGCCGCTGGCTTGCCGGCGTGATCAACATTTTCAACCCGGAGAAGGTGATCATCGGGGGTGCGCTGTCGACCGTCGGCGACTATATCCTCCAACCAATCATCACAGCCGTGCGCCGATACTCGCTAAACCTTGTCAACAAGGATACCCGCATAGAAATTTCCCAACTGGGCGACCGCGCCGGTCTGATCGGATCGTGCGCCACAGCGCGCCGCTCGGCATTCGATGACTTCATAGACTAAAAACATTTAACATAAGATCTATATTTATTGATGAAACGACTAATTCAACAATCACGACTGCTGAGTCTTCTGGCTGCGATGGTACTGACAGCCCTCGCCGCTGCGGCTCAGTCAAACTTTAAAGTGACCGGTCAGGTCACTGACGAAGAAGGCGAGCCTCTGATCGGTGTTTCGGTCAAGGCTGCCAACGGCAAAGCCTCGGTCATCACCGACGTAGACGGCAATTATAGTGTTGCGCTCGCCGGTCCGACAACACTCAACTTCGAATATGTCGGCATGCAGCCCTACAGCATTAAGGTTACCGGTGGCGGTGTCAAAAATGTTGTGCTCTTTCCCGCCAACAACACCCTCGACGATATGGTTGTCGTAGGTTATGGTCAGCAGAAAAAAATCAACCTCACCGGTTCTGTGCAGAGCGTCAGCAGTGAGGAAATCCTGAAACGAAATGTTTCCAACGGTTCATCGGCCCTTCAAGGACTCGTGCCGGGTCTTACGGCTATCCAGTCATCGGGTGGTCCCGGTGCCGACGGCGCGTCAATCCGTATCCGCGGTATCGGATCAATGAACTCGGAGTCATCGCCGCTCGTACTTATCGACGGTGTCGAAGGCGACCTCAACCGTATCGACCTCAATCAGGTAGAATCTATTTCAGTCCTTAAGGACGGTGCATCGGCAGCCATCTACGGTTCGCGTGCTTCTAACGGTGTAATTCTTGTCACCACCAAGCGCGGTACAGACGGTAAGGCTAAGGTAACTTTCAATGGCTATGTAGGCGTCAACAAGCCGGGTGCTATGCCTGATCCGGTCGACGCGGTTACTTTCCTTACTGCAGTAGATCAGGCCCGTGTCAACAACAACTCGGCGCCTCTATATGAAGAGAAAATTCAGGAATATCTCACTGAGGGAGCTGATAATATGAGTCGTTTTGACACAGACTGGCGCGATCTCATTATGAAGAAAAGCGCTATCGCCCAGAACTACTCAGTCGGTGTCAGCGGTGGTAACAAACTTGCCCGTGTCTATGCTTCGGCAGGTTATTACAAACAGGAAGGTATGGTTCCCAACAACGAATTCTCCCGCACCAGTCTTCGTGTCAACACTGACCTTACAGTCAACCGCTGGATTGACTTCGGAGCTGATATCAGCATCCGTCAGTCAAATGTTCTTTCACCTATCAGTGGAGCGAATACTTTGATCGGCTATGCGATGACCTTCACCCCGATCTTAGGCGCGATCAACGCCGACGGCACATGGGCCTACGGTCTTGAAGGCAATAACCCTATCGCCGCAATCAATGCCGGAGGTTACTCCAAGAGCATTGCGCCGGAATATTCAGCCCGCATTTCTGCTACAATCCGCCCCTTTAAAGGTATGACTATCTTGGGTCAATATAACTGGAAGCGCAATGACGGTCGTACAAAAGTTTTTGCCGACACATACGAACTCTATGACAACGGTGTGTTCAAAGGCATAAAACCGCAGGCAGAGAAATCAGCCAGCGAAGAACGCAG
>CAZULD010000023.1:3026-7823 GCA_964621135.1 uncultured Bacteroides sp.
CTGGAATGACCGCATCGGTAACGTGGGTTACTACATCAAGGGCAACCTTTCCGATAACCGCAACAAGATTCTCAAACTCTACGGAAATGCTAATAAAGCCGGTAACCGTCTCCTCGAAGAGGGTGTATCTTTGAATAACTACTACGGCTATGTCGCCGATGGTTACTTCCAATCTCAGGAAGAAATCGATGCTGTAGACGCCGACGGAAAGTATATCAACGCCGTCTATAATGACCGTAAGAACATAAAGCCCGGTTTCATCAAGTATGTCGATCTCAACGGCGACGGCGTGATCAATGCAGATGACCGCAAGATTATCGGCGACGGTCGTCCTCACTATGAATATGGTATTCAGCTCGGTCTCGACTGGAAAGGCATCGACTTCTCCGCTATGTTCCACGGTGTAGGTCAGAAACAAGTTTACTATACCGGCGGCGGTTCGCGTCCCCTTGTCGGCAATGCCACAATCTACAAATACCAGCTCGACACATGGACACCCGAAAATCCCAACGCCCAGTATCCCCTCCTGATGCAGGATGCCGCTCAAAACGACCTTTTCTCTACGTTCTGGCTTAAGAGTGCAGCCTATTGCCGCCTGAAGAATCTGACTATCGGCTATACGCTGCCCTACAAATGGACACATGCAGCCGCAATCGAACGCGTACGTTTCTATGCCAGCGCGCAGAATCTCTTCACCATCCGCGCCAATAATTTCTATAAGGGCTTCGACCCCGAAACTACTGCCGGCGCGAGCTGCTATCCTCTTAATAAAACATTCCTCTTCGGTGTAAACTTAGAATTCTAATCAACTGTAATGAAACGTAAACTATATACATGGGCAGCAGTGACAGCCCTCATTTCGCTGACAAGTTGCTCCGACATTCTCGAAAAGCACAGTACCGCCTACGACTCCGATGGTTTTTATAAAACCGAAATGGGTATGGAGCAGGGTCTTAACGGTGTGTATCGCCTCGTTCCCTTCGAAATGAACTATCTGACTCCTCCGGTCTTGGTTCAGGACGGCTATACTGCTTTCGCTCTCCAATATCAAGAAAACAACACCATTGGTGCAGGCGGCGGACTGACTCCCGATCAAAGCTATGTAAATACATATTGGAAAGCACATTGGGCCATTATCGCACGCGCTCACACTGTGCTCGACGGCGCGCTGACTGACGTTAATGATATGTCGGCCTCTTACCGTCAGCATCTTGCAGAGGCAAAGGTCATAAGAGCTTATGCATACTATAATCTGGTTACCACTTTTGGTGACATACCCTTCTTCACCGCTCAGGTGCGTCCGGATGAATATCAGTCACCGCGCACTGACAAGAAGATCATCGTGGACTGGATTATCAACGATCTTCAGGAAGTCATCGATTCAGAAGCTCTGGCGTGGACCGGAACTCAGCGCGGTCGCGTCGACCGTTCGACAGCCGCTGCAATCATAGCGCGTTTTGCTCTCTTCGCCGGCAGTATGGATCTTGGCGGCGAAGGTCAGGCTTACTTCCAGAAGGCCGCTGATGCTGCCAAGTTGGTAATGGAACACCGTCAGCTTGCAGCTAACTTTGGCGATCTCTTTACACTCGACGGTCAGACCAAAGCTGATGTCCGCAGCGAAATGCTTTGGGAACTGGAATATATCTACGACGGTACGCTCAATACGCGCCACATCCACTGGGGCCGTTACGGTATCGGCTCGCGCAGCGTCGGCGGTTCGTCAGTTCGCTTCCCCTCTCAACTTCTTGTCGATACCTACGAATGCTCGGACGGTCTCCGCATCGACCAGTCGCCTCTCTACGATCCCCGCAAACCGACCATCAACCGCGATCCTCGCTTGGCTCAGACTATCGTAGGTCATAACGACACCCTCACTTACTCAAGCGACGGTGGAACTACAATAAAAAAATATGTGCTCAATGCCTATGATCAGAGCGCAGCTTCTTATCCCGATCCCCGTCGCCCGGGACGTTGGACTAAGACCGCGAATCTCGATCGCACCAGCACAGACCCGACTTTCTGCAATAACGGTGCCGGCTGGTTGTGGAACAAGTACAATTTAGATCTTTCCCAGAATATTGCCGAAAGCTCATGCGACATCTCCGTTATCCGTTCGGCAGAATGCTATCTGACCTACGCAGAGGCAATGATCGAAATGGGCAAACACACTGATCCGAGTGTTGCGACGGCCATTAACGCTGTGCGTCAGCGTGCGGGCCAGCCTGCCATAGATGCCAACGGATGTGTCGAGGGCGAAAGCCTCGGCAGCCTGTCAGTACAGGATAAATTCCGTCAGCGTGTGCGCCGCGAACGCAAGTGCGAACTCGCGATGGAAGGCGTGATCTTCACGGATATGCGTCGCTGGAAGATCGGAGATATCGCCAACGAGTTCCCCTCTTACGGCAATCCTATTCCTGAAATCCGTTACGAAGGTCTCGAGCCTACAGATATTCCCGACTACAGCTATGGTCTTGATCCCGATCGCAGCAATCTGAACGATATCGCTCATTATGAGCACTATAAAGACAAGCTCCGTGTGCGTGACCGCAACCGCTACTGGAAGCCCGCATTCCAATGGTGGCCGATCCCGCGCGTTGACCTCGACCGTGACCATAATCTTTCAAATCCTGATTACGAATGAGAAAACTGATTTATTCAGCAATATTATTGACATTTGCGACCACCGTTGACGCTCGTGTTAGCGTCAGCGGTGACGCTGCGTCTGTGACTCTGTCAAATGACAGTATTTCGGCAACCTTTGCCGCTGACAAAGCCTTCGATATCCTCTCGCTGAAGGATTCCAAAGGTCGTGAGAGTGTCAAAGCGGGGATGAACAAAGCGCCGTGGACGCTCACTTATCTCGGCGTTCAGGGCCAGACCCCCGAGGTTGATCCTTCCTGCACGGTCTATAAGGGTTACCGCACTGAAACGACTGACTCGACAACGACTCTGGTATTTAGCTGGAACACAAAGCTGAACTACGACGGCGGAACATACCCCGTAGAGATGAGTGTGACGCTTGCCGACAACTCGCCTCTGCTCGAATGGAATCTCACGGCTTCGTTGCCCGAAGGTTGGAGCATCACGGACTTCAAGTTCCCTACGCTCGCCGTCAACACTCCGGAAGCAGCCAAAGTCATCACTCCCGGCGGCTGGGGCAATGAATATCAGCTCGCTCCCAAGGGTCACTATGAAGCTAACTATCCGTCGTGGAGCGCATCAATGCAGATGATGATGGTCGATGACGGCGAAGGTGTCTATTTCTATTCGCCGCGCGACTACAACGCCAGCGGCAAGCTGATGACAGTCGACGTCAAAGGCGGCTCGACCGTTTTCAATAACAAAGTGGTCGCTTCCGAAGGTTGGAACGACCGCGCAACCTCGACATTCACCGTGCCTTGGACGACGGTTACAGGCCGTCATCCCGCAGATTGGGGTGCGACCGCCGTGGCGTGGTATCGTCCTTTTGCTCTCACCACCGAGTGGGGCTCGCAGCCGCTTGACCAGCGCGACATACCCGAATGGCTGCGTGAAAAGGATCTCTGGCTGCGCGCCAAGTTTGTCGGAGACTCGACTGTAGATGCTATCAACAAGTCAATCGACTACTTCGGCGATAACATCGCTCTCCACTGGTACTTCTGGCACAATCATCCCTACGACTCACACTATCCTGACTACTTCCCTGCAAATCCGCGCTTTGCGCCTATCATCAAGGCTATGCGCGACCGCAACTGTCAGGTGATGCCTTATATCAACGGCCGTCTGTGGGATCCCGCAACCGAGAGCTACGGTCCGCGCAACGGTAAGGATGCGTCGGTTCGCCGTCCCGACGGCAAACTCTACACCGAGATTTACCCGACATCACAGGTTCCCAACACCGTGACTTGCCCCGCATCGCAAATCTGGCACGATATCATCCTCGAACTTGCTGACAGCATTCAGGATCAGCTCGGCACAAACGGTCTGTATATCGACCAGATTGCTGCCGCCGCTCCATATCCCTGCTATGCCGAAAATCACGGTCATCCCGTCGGCGGCGGCGAGTTCTGGTATCACGCTTACCGCGATATGATGAAAGATCTCCGCAAGGATCATCTTCGTCCCGGCAACATCGTGTTCTCTGAAGAGAATGCCGAGTGCTATATCCCGAGCTTCGACATCCTTCTGACTGTCAACACTCCTCACAGCCCCGACTGCAAGATCGTGCCTCTCTATCCGATGATCTACTCTGACCGCGTGCTGACAACGGCGTTCACTTACTCGCCTTATTTCGATGTGACTCAGGGCGATTTCCGCTATGAAAATATGCAGTGTCTGCTTTACGGCGCACAGCTCGGATGGGTCGATCCGCGTCTGCTTTGGGTGAGCGACGAAGCCGAGTATGAGGCTAAGTTCCTTAAGAATCTCGTCGATTTCCGCAAGAAGCAGCACGATGTCTTTATCGGAGGCCGCTATCTGCGCGAATTTGTGCCGGAAGGCGATAATCCCATTGCCGACGTTCCCGTGTTTGGCAAGGATTATATGGTCAAGGGCTCCGAGTGGCTTTCACCCTCGGGTCAGCGTGTGCTCTACGTCGTAAACAGCGACTCGAAGCCTCACGAAGTGACTTTGCCGACAGGCAAGAAGGTGAAACTCAAGCCGATTTCAGCCGAACGTTATAATATCAATTAACTCTATAAATAACTTTAAATTATGAAAAAACATTTACTCTTTGCCTCTGTGGCTATGCTGGGCGCATCTTCAATCGCACAGGCTCAGCTACCGAATCCGGGCGATCGTGAAAAAGTAACCTATTCA
>CAZULD010000023.1:7923-15617 GCA_964621135.1 uncultured Bacteroides sp.
CCTAAAAACATGACTCCTAAAGAAGAAGGTACCGACTGGAACGAACAGGTACACAAAGCTGTGGCTTACAAATATGCAACAGACGATATCAAGACGGGGAATAACTATCGTGGTATTAATGTTGAACCGGTTGAAGGCGAAGAAGGTAAATTCACTATCTATCATTATAATCCCTATATTTCGATGGAAGTGTGGACTCTCGATCTCGCAGGCAATGATGCAGGTATCGCCGATATTGTTGCTGACGACGCTAAAGCAGCCAAGATTTTCGGTGGCCTCGGCGTAGTCGTTGTTGACGGTGCTGAAAAGGCTCAGGTCTACAGCCTCTCAGGTTCACTCGTAGCTGAAGGCAAGGGCAAAATCGCTGTTCCTGCAGGCGTATATGTAGTGAAAGCCGACACTACTGTAGCTAAAATCGTAGTGAAATAATTGACGCTATTTATCGTTCTTATATAATGGGGTCGCGGACCGCCGCGACCCCATATTTACGAAAAAACTGAACCCATTTTCCGGATGAAAAAACTGTCTGTCATATTCTCGTTTACGCTCGCGGCCCTCGCAATGCAGGCCGTCAACACTATCACACCCAAGACTGTCGACGAGACCCTCTCCAAGCTGACGCTCGAACAGAAGGCGCGTCTGCTCGTAGGAGTGGGAGGCACTAATTCATCCATAAGCCATTACACTCCCGGTGCGGCGGGGTGGACCTATGAAATCGCCGAGCTCGGCATACCGTCGATCAATCTTGCCGACGGTCCGGTCGGCATCCGCATCAATCCTCTTCCATTTCAGGAGACCGTCGTGACTTACGACGAAAACGGTCTGCCGGTTACTTCGGCTCTCAAGTCGGATGCGGCGGACGAGAAAGAACCCAGTTACTGCACGGCTTTTCCGTCGACTACGGCTCTCGCAGCGACGTGGAACCGCGACATGGCCCGTCGTCAGGGCGAGGTTATGGGCGACGAAGCCCGAGCCTATGGCGTCGATGTCATCCTGTCGCCCGGCGTAAACATCATGCGCAATCCGCTGTGCGGTCGCAACTTCGAATACTATTCCGAAGACCCATTACTGACGGGTGTCCTTGCGTCAGAACTAATCAAGGGCATACAGTCGAAAGGTGTGGGCACCAGCCTCAAACACCTTATCGCCAACAACCAGCAGACCGGTAAGAAGGTCAACGACGCGCGCATGACCCGCCGCGCGCTGCGTGAGATATATGCCCGACCCTTTGAGATCGCCGTCCGCAATGCCAAGCCGTGGACTGTCATGGGGTCGTATAACTATATAGGCGGTCAACCGACACAGACCAACCGCGAACTGATGACTACGCTGCTCCGCGACGAGTGGGGTTTCGACGGTCTCGCGCTGACTGACTGGACTGTCTGGCGTCCGGCCGATGGCCTGATCAATGCGCGCTGTCCTCTGATCATGCCCGGCAATGAGGATCGCGTGCAGGAAATCATCGCCGCTGTCCGCGACGGAAAAATTTCCGAAGAGCAACTCGACGCCTGTGTGCGCGACGTGCTGATGCTTGTCGCAAAATCTCTTACAGCCAAAGGTTGGGAAAAATCTACCGCCGACCTTGCCGCCGGTGCTTCGGCCTCGCGCGAAGTTGCCGGCGAGGCAATGGTTCTGCTGAAAAATAATGACCATGTGTTGCCGCTGGCTGAAGGTTCGACTATCGCTCTTTTCGGCTCGACGGCTTATAAATCGATAGCCGGCGGAACGGGATCGTCAAATGTCAACAAGGCTCACATCGTCGATATCGACCGCGGCCTCGCCGATGCAGGCTACCGCATCAATCCCGAACTCGCGGAAGTCTATCGTCATTATATCGCCGCTCAGGAAGCCGTGCTCGACAATGATACATGGGCTCCAGAGTGGATGAAGATTTCATATTGTCGCACGGTCATCCCCGAAATGAACATTGCCGGAGCGAAGGCGCTCCTTAAGTCTCAGGCTGCTTCCAACGACGCTGCCGTCATTGTGATCGGTCGCAAGTCGGGCGAGACCTCTGACCGCCAGCTTACCGGTGACTATAATCTGACTAACGAAGAGACCGCGACGATACGCAGTGTCTGCGACGCGTTCCACGCTGCAGGCAAGCCCGTCATCGTCGTGCTAAATGTCTGCGGCGCGATGGAAGTGACCTCGTGGAGTTCGCTCCCCGATGCTATATTGATGGCCTGGTTCCCGGGTCAGGAGTGTGGCGATGCGGTGGCTGATGTAATCTCCGGTAAAGTCAATCCTTCGGGTCGTCTGCCGATGACTCTTCCGAGAGCCTACGATCACTATCCTTCAGCCCGCAACTATCCCTATCTCGGTCAGGAAGGCGGTCGTAACGTCGACTTCACCGAATATCAGGAAGATATCTGGGTTGGTTACCGCTATTTCGATGCCTGCGGCCTTGAGGTTGCATATCCTTTCGGCTATGGTCTGAGCTACACTGATTTTGAATATTCCGACGTGAAGACGCGTCGTCGCGGTGACAGCACCGAGATCAGCGTGACCGTCACGAATACCGGCGACCGTGCCGGCAAGGAGGTCGTTGGTGTCTATGTCAGCGCTCCCGAGAGTTCGATGATGAAGCCTGTCGCCGAGCTTCGCGCCTTCGAGAAAACGCGCCTGCTCAATCCGGGCGAAAGCCAGCGCGTGACGCTGACCGTCAGCGACGATGATCTTGCATCGTTCGATGAGGCCGCTTCGGCTTGGGTTACTGCCCCCGGCGTCTATACCGCTCACATCGGCGGTCATTCCGGAGCCTACCGCGCTGACGCTTCATTCAAGGTCGCCAAGAAGAAAGTCCGCAAGGTCAACGATATTCTCGCGCCTGTCAAGCCCGTAACAACGATCAATCCCTTCGAGGAGCATCAGCAAAAACTGACGTGGCACGACGCTTCGCAGTTCGAAATCCTCGGTCGTGTCTATCCCGACTCGCTCCCGATCTACTCCCGTATACCTGCCTTCCGCAAGAATATCACCCGCTATGAAGTATACCAGCTCGGTCAGCATTCGGCCGGAATATCGGTGCGCTTCCGCAGCAATTCTCCGAATATCATCCTGCGCTGGAACACCGTCTTCAATAATCACATGACCCACATGTCTGATATCGGCTCGCGCGGTCTCGACCTCTATGTCCTTACCGATGAAGGCAAATGGCGCTATATCGGCCCCGGTCGCCCGATGGGCAATCCTACTTACTGGACCGCTTCGGCCAACATGGAGCCCGAGATGCGCGAATACATGATTCATCTTTCGCTCTACGATCAGGTTGACAAACTTGAGATCGGCATTGACGAGGGATATGTCATTGAAAAACCGGCTGTCGCTTCGCCGCGCCGCGGTAAACCCGTGGTGATCTACGGAACTTCGATCGCCCACGGCGCCACAGCTTCGCGTCCCGGCATGGCTGCGTCTAATATCCTCCAGCGCGAACTTGACAACGAGTTTATCAATCTCGGTTTCAGTGCCAACGGCAAGCTCGATTATGAAATCGCCGAGATGATGGCTGAGGTCGACGCTGCGGCTTACATAATGGATAACATCCCCAACTCGTCGCCAGAGGAAATCCGCGAGAAGACCGCCAAATTCGTGAAAATTCTCCGTGAACGTCATCCCGATGTGCCGATTATCTTCCTCGAGGATCCCAAGTTCCCGGGCATTCCCCTGAATAAGAAAATGACAGGCGAGGTCGAGCGCAAGAACCAAGCCATTCGCGAGGTTTACGCGCAGATGGTGGCCGATGGCCTCGATAATACATATTATGTCGAACAGATTTATCTCCAGCCCGAAGACGGAGATGGAACTTCCGACGAATATCACTACACCGATATCGGTTTCCGCAAGTATGCCGATACACTTCTTCCAATATTACGTCCAATCCTCAACAAATAATTTTATAGATATATGCGAACCATAAAGAATATTCTGGCGGCTGCCGCTCTCCTTTTGTCAGCTGCTCCTATCTGTCTCGCCGACGATAATGTCAACCGCTACGGAGCCGATCCCAAGATTTCCGATCTTGCGCTGATCTATGCCGGTAACACTCATCGTCCCGACTGGACCAAGGTCCAACTTGAGCCCTACGTTACTCATGTTTATGCCGACGGCAGCGAAGACTGGCTTTTCGATGGCTTTCTTTTTCTCGAATTCTCCAAAGGAGATATTGCCTATCAAAACGGTCTGAAACTTGAGCCGGCCAATCAGGAAGAGTGGAAGGAGTTGCTTGACATGTATTTCGCTCCCGGTCTTAAACTCCATGCCCTCGACGAACTTATTTCGGATAAAAAGGCCGTGTTAGGCCAACCTCCGTTGCGCCACAAAGTAGTGATCACTTGCATTGCGCCGACAAAATTACCTAAGGGCACATGGAGTCGTGACTCGTGGGGTAAGGTCAACAATAAGAGCCTCCGTTTCATCTCCAAAAGCGACCGTGTAAAAGCTGTGCAATGGTATATCGACACCCTTCTCGAGATGTGGGAGCAGGCCGGTTTCGAAAATCTCGATCTCGAAGGCGTCTATTGGGTCGAGGAAGGTCTATACACCAACGGCGAAATCATCCCCGAGATTAACGAATATATCCATTCCAAAGGACTGAAGTCCTACTGGATTCCTTATTACCGCGACAATCAGGCATATTGGTCCAAGTGGGCCGACCCTTATGGTTTCGATATGGTCTATCTCCAGCCAAACTATGCCTTCTATAACTCTGCAACCGGTCAGGTATTCCCTTATTCATTGCTGACAGAGACCATTGATACGGCAAAGGCTTACGGCATGGGCCTCGAACTCGAATTTGAAACTCAGGGAGCCAGCAATGCCCTGCATTCTGCCAATCCCGAGCTCCATCAGCATATCAATGATTATATGGACGAATTTGAAAAGCGCGGCGTTTTCGATGAAGCCGGTGTCGCTTATTATTCCGGTACTCAGGGCATGATTCATATGGCAAACAGTCGTGATTCTGTCGATCATGCGACCATCGACCGTCTCGCACGCTATGTGGCCAAGCGTCAGCAGAAACGCGCTCAGAACGCCTCGGTTTCCGAAGTTATCGCTGACAGTGATTCGCTTGCCACAGTGACAGACCGCAATGTCAGTCTGGCCGATGGCGTGGCGTGCCATGACATTAACGGGAGGTTGATCCACGCAGGCGGAGGCACATTTGAATGTCCGGCCGGCATCTATATCGTCTCTGACAAGGGCGGCCGTTCCATGAAACTCTTTGTAAAATAAAAACATCCACAGACTTTATATTCCTATGAATTTTCGTTCGCTGATCTCTTTAGTTCTTGTCTCTGCCGCTGCTATTGCTGCTCCGGCAAAGGATAACCATCAAGGTCCTGCGTGGCAATCGACCGAAAAGAACTATTCGATAAATCCTATACGCGATCTTGTCCTGATCTATCAGGGCGGCAGCCACCGTCCTGACTGGACGATCGAGGAATTTGTGCCCTATGTGACTCACACGTTTGCCGATGGTAAGAAAGAGTGGCTCTTCGACGGCTTCCTTTTTCTTGAGTTTCGCGACGGCAACAAACAGTATATCAACGGACTTCATATAGATAATGCTCAGAAAGAAGACTGGCAGCATTATCTCGACCGAGTGTTCGAACAGGGTAAAGCCCTTGATGCCCTTGATAAGTGTATCGGCGAACAAAAAAAAGAACTCGGCGACCCCGGATTCCGTCATAAAGTCGTGCTCACTGTCCTTCCTCCAATCCATTCGCAAAAGGATTGGGGTGAACTTGATGGCCGTCAGCTTGACTTTGATAATATCGATGATTGCAAGTTGGCCGTCAAATGGTTTTTAGATCAGCTTATCGAGCGTTTCAATAACGCCGGATATCAGAACATAGACCTGTCCGGCATCTATTGGCTGGATGAAGATATGACTAATTTCGACGGTTTTCCCAAGCACGTCGCCCCGTATGTCCACGAAAAGGGATTGCAGTTTGTGTGGATTCCTTATTTCCAAGCATTCGGTTACGAGCGCTGGAAGGACATGGGTTTCGATATAGCTTACCATCAGCCTAACCATTTTTTCCATAAAAATATTCCTGACAATCGTCTCGACGAGGCATGTTCGCTTGCTCGCCAGCATGGAATGGGACTTGAATTCGAATTTGATACAATGGCTCTCAAAGAGACTCCCAACTCGTCGTACGACCGTATGCAGGCTTACATCGACGCCTACTGGCGTAACAATGTTTTCACCGATGCGGCACTTGCTTACTACGAAGGAGGAAATGGATTTGCTGCTTTCGCAAAGAGCGACTCAAAAGAGAATCAAGCGCTTATCGATCGCCTTGCACGCATAATCGTTGAGCGCCGTGCCAACCGATCGTTGGTGCCCCGGACTACAGAGAAGTAAAAACATTAAAATACAACTATTCTTTTTATGATGAAACTGAAACCTATCGCTTTAGCCCTCTTCTCACTTGCTTTGCTGGCGACCCCCGAAGCGGATGCTAAGAAAAAAGCTCCCGCGGACACACATCAGGGTCCCGCATGGCAGTCGACCGAAAAGAATTATTCCATTAACCAGATCCGCGATCTCGCCCTTATCTATCAGGGTGGCCGTCAACGTCCCGACTGGACGGAAGAAGAAATCTTGCCTTATGTGGTTCATACGTTTGCCAACGGCAAGAAGAATTGGCTCTTCGACGGTTTTCTCTTCCTTGAGTTCGCTGATATGCCCGAATGTAACTACGCTCCCGGTTATCGCGGCAAACGCGATGCCCGCAAGGACGACTGGCAGCGCTACCTCGACCGCATGTTCGAGAAGGGCAAGGCTCTCGACGCTCTCAACTCATGCATCGAGACTCAGAAAGCCGAAATCGGTGATCCGGGTTTCAAACACAAGGTAGTCATTACATTACCGACCCCGATGCCTCATCAGAAAGACTGGGGCGAAATCAATGGAAAGGCCCTCGATTTCGATCAGGTAGAGGACGCAAAGCTAGCCTGTCAGTGGTATCTTGATCAGCTTACTGACCGCTTCGCTGCAGCCGGCTTCAACAACCTTGAACTTACGGGTATCTACTGGGTCGACGAAGATATGTGGCATCTCGACGGCTTTACCCGCCATATTGCCCCCTATATCCACAGCAAGGGTCTCCAGTTTGTGTGGATTCCTTACTTCAAGGCCAAAGGTTACGAGAACTGGCGTGATCTCGGTTTCGATATCGTATATCATCAGCCCAACCACTTCTTCAATAAAAATATTCCGGACAGCCGCATAGACGAGGCTTGCTCTCTCGCCCGTCAAAATGGCATGGGTATGGAATTCGAATGTGACGAAAACGCCCTCTTCCAGAAAGAGAATTCATCTTACGACCGCATGGACGCATATATGGACGGCTTCTGGCGTCACAATGTTTTCACTGACGCAGCTATCGCATATTACACCGGCGGCAAGCTCCTCCTTGAATTCGTAAAAAATCCCTGTCCCGAAAACCAGCGTATCATGGATCGTCTGGCTACGATAATTGTTGACCGTCGTTCGAATCCATCATTAATACCTTCTAATAACACGAAAAAATGAAAAAAATTCTCTTAGCGGCAGCTTCAGCGCTGCTCGCCTTTTCCGCATATGCCGGAAAGGTCAATCTGACAAGTGTGAGTTTTGTCTATACGGATACAACTGAATGGAATGATCAGATTTCAATCTTGTTTGAGAGATGTATGGCAAA
>CAZULD010000023.1:15717-22001 GCA_964621135.1 uncultured Bacteroides sp.
TCCGGTAATTCAATCGAAGTGTTCTGCCATCACGATTTCATCTATCCTAAACCCAGTGTTGTGACCAAGTATTATGGAGCGCAGTCGATGTATCCTGCCACTGAAATCCTTCTGCCGGGTGCGCTTGCTGAGGCCAAATATCGTGACGGATCTACCGGTCCGACAGAATTCAAAAACGAATGGATCGACCACGTTTCCTTAAATATCTGCGATATTGATGTCTACAAGAAAGATGATCCTACATTCTCAACCTTCATCGAACACAACGATAACGGTTATCAGGTAGTCTACAAATATCCTGAAGGCCTCGGCAGCGGTGATTGCATTCCGGAAGACGGGCCCATATACCTTTTTAGAAAATATGGCACAGCTAACACCGGTAAATCATATCATGTAATGATGTGGGAGCACCCGATTGATGAGGGCCTTAAAACAGATTGGCATGCGCTTTACTCTTGGTTCGGCAAACCCATAGAAGATACGTTCCGTAATCCTGTCAACGCTGCATCGGATGCCGAGTCAGATGATAAACCGGCCGAAAAAATATTTTCTTACAACGCTTACATCAACGGCCAGATCACAGAGATGAAGATCAATAGTGACGGCGTGATGAATCCTACGACTTCAGGCATCGAAGATGTCATTACTGATAATACAGTCGCAGGTGTGCCTGTAGAGTACTACAATCTTCAGGGGGTGAAGGTAAGCAATCCTTCTGCCGGGATTTACATCGCACGCGATGCCGCCGGTAACTCCTCCAAAATAATGTTGAAATGAATTTCATAGAAAATATCAAATCATTTATGGCAGCGGCACTGGTCACAGTGCCGCTTGCCGCTTCTTCAGCCGTCATCGACTATCGCGACGGCAATCTGTCTTATTCCGAGACCACGCCTTGGGGTGACATCGATATAGCCTTTAAGAAGTGCATGGCCAATGATCTTTATACTTTCAGCAGTGTCAGTATCGACGGTGTCGAGGTCAACCACACAGAGAGCGACAATATCGGTCCGTTTCTTGTAGATCAGAAAGGTTGGTCCGGCGGAAATCATCTCAACGGCGAACGGCAGTCGGCCCACACTTTAAGTGTCGATGTGTATGTCGACGGCCGGAAGATCACCGGCGATTGTAAGACAGAAGGCAAGGTTCTGACAGTCGAAGTAGTCAATCAGTTGCTCCATCCGTCCGATGACAGCGAGTTGGCTCTCGAGCGAATTCTCTACAATGTTTCAGGCAACTCGATCGACGTCGAAGCCTCACACCTCTTTCAGTGCGACTCAGAGATGATCGAGCGTTACTACGGTATGCAGTCGATGTTTGTCAACGAATTCGAGACCCTCACTCCCGGTGGAGCGTTTGCTGAATGGACAACTTTTCCTGTCACTAATACCGGCAACGAAATTCAGTTTACAAAGGCTTCAGCACCAGAATTCACGACTTTTGTCGAGCATTCGAAAGGCGGATATCAGGCCG
Organism: uncultured Bacteroides sp.; assembly: GCA_964621135.1. Lineage (GTDB taxonomy): Bacteria > Bacteroidota > Bacteroidia > Bacteroidales > Muribaculaceae > CAG-873. The sequence continues at coordinate 17,191 of CAZULD010000023.1, forward strand.
CTCACATGACGCGCGACGGCATAGGTGATCATCGTTTCGTGGGCGATGATGATATAATATTCATCGGTAACAGTTGGACTAAAACTTACCATAAAATCCTTGGGATGCATCCGGTCCACAAGGGCGACCGTATCAACTGGCATGGTATCTATTCATGGTTCCGTGAACCCGTGACCGACAACTGTCACGGTTCTGACGGCGACCACCGTTTTGAGTATGGCGCATATATTGCCGGCGAACCCAAAATTTTCCGTTTCGCGCCCGACGGTAAACTGACCGTTACAGACTTTTGAAAAAAATAATTACTTTTGTACCAAAGTAAAAATAAAATTATTCGATTATGAAAAAGCTGTTCTATTCATTTGTCATTCCGGCCGTATGTTCGGTTATGTTTGTCGCGTGTGGCGACAAAAACGATGACCCCGTGATTCCCGATCCGGACCCGACTCCTGAGCCGGTCGAAAGAGTCCAGAGTCCCAACACATGGATCTTTAACGACGGCGATGAAGTGTCGGTCGGCTCTCTTTTGATTTTGGAATCATCTGACAATGTCACTGCTTTCTTCTCTGCTGAAGAAGGTCTCACAACCGTCCTCGATTTTGAAAGTAAGGATGATTATACCGAAATAACTTTCCCCGTAACTGCTATCGGAAGTGAGATCGATCTCGCCGCACTTTCAAATGCCGACGGCGCAACTTATATATTGAGTAAGTTGCCAGAGTTCGGCCAAAGTGACGGATTTGTCATTGACGGCAATGTCAAGACCGTTTCTGAGGGAACGCTGTCGTCTGTTCTGGAAGATGAGGTAATGACGATTAAATGTGAGTTTACAACTCTCACTACAGACACCAAATGCAGCATATATTTAAGCGGAGCGGTACAAAAGATCGAACAGCCCGTTTTACCTACAGGCAGTCTGCTTGAGTTCTCCGCCCCCGGCAGCGATTTATCGTCCAAAACTTTCGGAAGCGCGTTCTATCTGAAGAATACATGGGACGAGGGCTGGACGTTCTCTTTCTCTGTTTCGAATACCAAAACCTATATTAATATAGGCAACAACACCTATGTAGAGATCTATGCAGGATCGAAAAACTTGCTCAACGGTGAGCCTTTCGATGTCGCCGAGACTGAATATCCCTTCTCATTCAAGATTGAATATCTCGACTATAATATCGGCAATCTTGTGACGGAGATGATTGACAATAACAACCGTGAAGGAGCATCCGGCACAATCACTTTAACCCCGAACGGCCAAGGTCTCTACGTTGCGCAATTTGATCTGACCCTCAATTCAGGTGATTTTATTGTCAGCGGTTACTATGCTGAAGACATGAAGTCTCGCAACATGGTCTATGTTAGCGGCGAAGGTGATATCGCCGAGTTGCGTTCAGCGACCATTGATACTTCGTCAAATCCATGCATCCTATATCTGTCTGCGAAAGACGGCACTGCCGGGCCGGAGCAATATGATATCATGTGCGAAGTTCCGGCGGCTGAGTGGCGCTTCGGAAAATTCATGGCCTTCAGCGGTCAGGATTCGAAGATAACTTGGACCGACGGCGTATGCTACAACAAAAACAATACCCAGACAACTTCAATCTTCGGCGGTAACTGGAGAGTTCTTCAGCCGACTCCGATTGCCGATGGCGGTTATGTCTCCGAATGCACAACAATGCTCTTCGGCGCTAAAGAGTGTTTCGCCTACTACTACGGTGTGATCAAATTGATCGAATGACCATATATAAAATGATAATACAGCAAACAGGCGAGGCCGCTAATGCAGTGCCTCGCCTGTTTGCTGTTTATAGCTGATGCAGTTATTTGAATAGCATCGGGGTGAAGATTGAGAGATAGTTGCGCCAGTTTTTCCATGTGTGAGCGCCGTCAGATTCATAATACTGATAGGGTAATCCGAGGCTGTCGAGCATCTTGCGAAGACCTACATTCTCATTGTAGATAAAATCATCTTTGCCGATGGCAATCCAATAGAGTTTGAGTCCCTTGGCAAACTGACGTTTCAATTTCGCTTCAGGGTCTTTGTATACTTCCGAACCCTCAACGCGCGGATCGACTGCCGCAGAGAAGAGTCCGATATAATCAAACAGATCAGGATATTGCTTCGATGTGTGGAGCGAGTGATATCCTCCCATCGACAGACCCGCTATGGCTCGATGAGCCTTGTCGGCCTTTGTGCGGTAGGTGTTATCGACGAAGGTGACAATGTCGGGGAACGCTTCTTCAAACAAACCGTCCATCGTGTGGGGCAACGCAGCGGTTGCCGGTTCGAGACCGAAATGAGTCTCACCCGGGGCAGCTTCCATACCGGGGTTGCCGTTGGGCAGCACTACTATCATCGGCTCAATCTTGCCGGCGGCTAAGAGATTGTCGAGAATCTGGGCTGCGCGGGCCTGTACGAGCCACACCTCCTCGTCGCCTCCCAAGCCGTGGAGCAGATACAGCACCGGATAGCGCGTGTCTCCGTTCTCATAGCCCGGCGGAGTGTAGATGCTCATGCGGCGTTTCATGCCAATAGTAGGTGAGTCATACCACACTTTGCTGATCGTGCCGTGAGGCACATCGCAAACTTCATATAACTCTGCTCCTTCGCCCGGGACGATGAAGTAACTCATCGTCCAGCAGGCGTCACGCAGGTGGTAGACGCTCGCCGGATCAGTGATCGTAAGACCATCGACTACATAATTATATCGGTACATATCGGGATCGAGCGGCTCAGTCGTATAGGTCCAGAGACCCGTACTGTCTTTCTGCATCTCTGCCTTTTGTAGGTCGGGAAAATCTCCGGTAATCCGCACTTCTGATGCTCCGGGAGCTTTCAGCCTGAATGTCACCGTGCGGTCAGCGTTTACTTCGGGAGAAATAATGGTAGGGACGCCCCAGGCCTCTTGTGCCGGAAGATGCAACGCACAGCCGGCAGCCATAATCATAAATGTAGCGATTAATTTTTTCATGTCATTGATTTATTAGTCGGCTACAAATGTAGCATAATCCTTCCTTTTCTCCAACCGTTGCACGGCGCCCTGTCGAACAATAGGCGCGTTAATTTGGTTAAAATATATAAAAACGTTATCGCATGATAGACTCATTCATCAACATTCTGCGGGAATATCCGACTCTCGCCATATTTCTCACCATAGGTATAGGATTTTTCATCGGGAAGCTCCGTATCGGTTCATTCTCGATAGGCAGCGTCACGGCTGTGCTGCTCGTCGGTGTCCTCATCGGCCAGCTTGACATACCGGTGTCGGGCCCGCTGAAGATGTTCTTCTTCATGCTCTTTCTTTTCTCCATCGGCTACAGCGTCGGCCCTGACTTCTTCCGTTCGCTCCGCGGCTCGGGAGCCAAACAGGCTTTGTTTGCCGTCGTAATGAGTTCGGTCATCTTTCTCGTGACCTTTGCCGCCGCGTGGCTCATGTCTTACAACAAAGGCGAGACCGTCGGCATGTTTGCCGGCTCGCAGACCTGTTCGTCGCTTATCGGCGTAGGCACAGAGGCGCTCGGCCGTCTCGGACTGCCTGAGGCCGACCTCAAATCGCAGTTATCACTCATCCCCGTCTGTTACGCCGTGACTTACATATTCGGCACGCTCGGCACAGTCATCATCCTCGGCAATTTCGGCCCGAAGCTCCTCGGCGGCCTCGACAAAGTCAAGGCTGAGACCGCCGAACTCGAGAAGCAGCTCGACACAGCCGGCAAGACCTATGACCCCGCGGTAGTCAATGCCCACAGCGCAGTGTCTTACCGCGTGTACACCGTCACCGAATCATTCTTCCGTATTCCCCAGACCGTCCACTCCACGGAGAAATATCTTCGTGCTCAGGGCCACGAAGTATACATCGACCACATCCGCCATCAGGGCGAAATCTATGCCCCGCGCTACGAAGAATATATCTCCATGGGCGACGTTGTCGTCGTCTGCGGCCGCAGCGACGCCCTGCTCCAGATCGACCGTTACATCGGCCCGGAGACCGCCGACGCCGCTCTTCTCGACTATCCCCTTTCGCGTGTCGGAGTGGTCGTCGCCCGCAAGCAGTTTATCGGCAAGACGCTCTCCGAACTTCAGCGCCGTAAGTATATGCACGGCGTTGTGATCCGCGACGGCGTCCGCGGAGGTGCGGCTCTCGACATCAACGGCGACACGGTCTTCCGCAAAGGCGACCGTCTGACCGTCGTAGGGCGCCCCGTTCAGGTCAAGCGCGGAGCCGCCAATATCGGCCACGTCGACAAACCCTCAGTGGCCAGCGACCTGATGTTTGTCGGCCTCGCTATTTTTATCGGTGGCCTCTTCGGAGCCATGAGCGTGTGGATCGGCAGCATACCGGTCAGCTTCGGCACGAGCGGAGGCGCTCTCGTCGCCGGGCTCGTCTTCGGTTGGCTCAGGTCGCGCCGTCCGACCTTCGGCAACATTCCCCCCGGCGCGCTTTGGGTGATGAACAACCTCGGTCTTAACGTCTTCATCGCCGTGGTCGGCATCGAGGCCGCCCCGTCGTTCGTATCCGGTATCAAGGCCGTCGGGCCGATGCTCTTTGTCGTCGGCGCCGTGGCTACAATGTTACCGCTCTTCTTCGGACTCTGGCTCGGTAAGCGCGTGTTCAAGTTCAATCCCGCCATCACGCTGGGTTGCTGCGCCGGCACACGAACCTGCACCGCCTCGCTCGGCGCTGTCCAGAGCTCGCTCGGCAGTACGCTCCCCGCCATCGGCTACACTGTCACCTACGCCGTCAGCAACATCCTCCTCGTCATCTGGGGACTCCTCACCGTCATCCTCGCCGGCTGATGAAAAATCAGCCTTT